>JAIXOW010000418.1 GCA_027486615.1 Oxalobacteraceae bacterium
GAAGGTGCGGATGGTGGACCTAAGCCGCATCCACATTATGGTGATCAGCTACAAGTCTTTGCAGTCAATGTAGGACTAAAAGAAAACCTCAAGCCTGCAGAAGCAGACTTAATGATTGAGTGGATACCTGAAATCGTTACGCTAGGTGATGGTTCCAAGGTAGAACTCAGAAAACCAAAAATCCGTATAGAAAAACCAAATTTTGGCGAGATAGGTAGTGAAGTCATGACTTCACTTCGCAATACCCAAGCTGTATATGGTATGGGCTATTTGGAAGCAGTCAGTGAAGCAGACATCTTAGCGATTGCAAAAGCACAGCAAGCACAAGGTTTAAATGGACGTCCAAACTATGTGCGTGACGATATTAATAAACGTGTCAGCTTAGGTCGATTTGGATGGAAAGCGAATCAACCCAGCATAAAACAGCAGATAGCAGCAGCCTTTCATGGCGATATGGGTGTGACCTCATCTCTCTACATAGAAGAAAACTGTCCTGAAATTCAAAAAGCCTGTCGTGCTATGCCTCCTGGGAATAAGCCCGAGTTATTAGATTATTCATGGGATGAGTTAACTTTTTGGTCAGTTGCTGTTGATGCACCTGCACCGCGTAATACTGACTCTGACATTTTCAAGCGTGGTAAAGATTTATTTGAAAAAGCACAGTGCCATAGTTGCCATTTGCCAGAATTAAAAACCTCAACCTATCCTTTGATGCCGCATATCGCGAATAAAACTTTTAGCGCTTATACCGATATGTTGTTGCATGATATGGGTGAAAATTTAGCAGATGGACGTCCTGATTTTAAAGCGGGTCCACGGGATTGGCGCACAGCGCCTTTATGGGGCTTGGGTGTCTCAGCACAAGTCAATGGCAGTACCAATCTTTTACATGATGGTAGAGCACGTAATGTATTAGAAGCGATCTTGTGGCACGGTGGAGAAGCTAAGAAATCAAGAGATGCTTTTTCTGATTTTAGTAAAGAAGAGCGTGAAGCTTTAATCACATTTGTGAATTCTATTTAGATAGTGAGAAACCAAGAATTGAAACGTTCTATAAAAATTCGCTATTTTTGCATTGCATTTGTGATGTATTTTTTATTTCGTTATTTAATTGGTCCACAATTTGGTTGTACTGATTGGGTCTTAACTATCGGTTCTTATGGTTTTGCTATTTTGGTTGCTACTGCCTACTTATACAAAGCAATTTTTATTAAATCTCAACAGGAATAGATAACTATGCGCTCCCTCATTACTCTCATGTTCTTGTTGTTTGGATTGCTGTTGAGTTTTTCTGCAAGAGCAGAGTGGATAATGTATGGTGACAATGGCAAAGCCGAATTTTTTTATGATAAAAAAACAATTATCAAGAATGGAAAATTCGTCAGCGTGATGGAAATGCTTAACTATAGCTTCCCCTTACGTGGTGTTCTTTCTAATCGGACTACGAAAGAATACGATTGTAGTCAAAGTAAATTTAGAAATCTCGTTGGAGAATTCTTTTCAGGAAAAAATTTGAGCGGAGATAAAGTGAGTGAAAGCTCAGGTGAAGTAGAGGATTGGCGTAATGTTATAGGTGGTACACAAAATGAAGAATTAATGCATATCGTGTGTGGTAAAGCTACCTGAATGATAATCGCAATAGTAATTTTATAAATCTCTGATCAATAGACAGGTGAAAAAATGCAAATAAAATTTGTTCTGGTGGGATTAATTTCTATTCTCTGCTCTGCATGGTCTTATGCACAGTCTATAGATTTTATTGAACCTAAAGATGGCGATACCGTACCCACCACCTTCATGGTAAAAATGGCTGTGACAGGTATGAAAGTCGCTCCTGCAGGTGAGATGGCTGCAGGTACCGGACATCATCATTTATTGATTAATGCAAGAGATATAGAAGAGGGCTACACCATACCGAATGATAATCAGCATAAGCATTTCGGCAAAGGGCAGACTGAAACAGAAGTATTTTTACAGCCAGGTAAATATAAACTCACCTTACAATTTGCAGATGGTGCGCATCGTTCCTACGGTGAGAAATTACGTAAGTCGATAGAGATCACTGTGAAATAATGTATTTCTTTATTTAGGCTGCGATGCCAAGGATGACATTCGATGGATCAAACCAGAGACTTAATTCATCGCCAGCCTGAATTGACTTTGTTTGTTTTGTTGTATTGGGGATAGTCGCAACAATCTCTATTCCTTCTTCTAGCGACAGAACAATTTCTGAATAATTTTTTCCTGTAATGATTTTTTTTGCTATTCCAGAAAAATAGTTAACAGAGCTTTCTTCACAATCCTCCGTAGCCACATGCACCATCGATGCTTTGATGAGTGCAAATACTTTGGCTCCAATTTCAAGTTGTAGCTCTCTTGAACTCTCGTGTGTAATCGAGGCGGTGAGATGGAGGTCCTCATGCAAACGAATGTCGATTTCATCATGCACGGGGCCTTGATTAATCGAGGCAATCACACCAGCAAACTGATTTCTTGCGCTCGTTTTCATAGGAATTTCTGCGAGCGCTGCGTAATCTGCAGATAAACCATTGGCAAGCTTATCTAAGCGCGCTATAAAACGTTGATGCTCGGTTTGAATCAAGCTAAAGTTTTTTAATAATTGTTTACCTCTTTCAGTAAGTTTAGTGCGTCCACCGCCTTTGCCTCCTGCATGTCTTTCTAACAGAGTGCCTCCTGATAATTCACTCATTTGCTGAATCGAATCCCATGCGCCTTTGTAGCTGTAACCCGCGAGTTTGGCGGCTTTGGTGAGGTTTTCAATTTGATCGATTTGGCGCAATAAAGCGATGCGCTTTGAATTGGCGAGTAATTCATCGCCAACTCTTACCGTTAATTCCGCATCTAGATTGAATTTTGCTGGTCGCATAGTGTTTGGGCTGAGATTTGACAGGTTAAGGCAGCTTGGGTATTATTTCCGATAAGCAAAATATATCTTACTATATTTTGATGCGAGTTAGGCTAATTTATTCAATCAGAATTACGATTTACTCATTCAGATTTATCAGCTCTCTTTTTTTAGCCTTTCAAAATATAGCTAAATACATTTTGAAAATGCGGAATGTATTGTTCATTAATTAACGTTTACAGTGGTATGAAAAACTCAATAAAACTTAAAAAATCAGCTGCAGTGATAGTCGGTACATGCATAGCGTTAAGCGCTATGAATGTGCAGGCGAGTGAGGATGTAAAAGTGCTGTTGGAAATTCTGTTAGAAAAAGGTGTGATCACGCAGGAAGAGTTTGATAAAAAACTCAAAAAAGTAGCCGAAGCACAGGAGATAAAAGAATTTAATCAAGCGCAGGATATACGAAAGGCAAATCAAGCTATAGAGCAGCGTGCAGAGAGGGAGCGCAAGATTAAAACAGAATTTTATGGACAGGCTTCTTTAGGTTTTTATCAGGCATCAAATATGACATCTGAATTTAAAGATGCAAGCGGGATGAGTGATCAGCCAAAGGCAAACAATCGAATAGGATTTAAAGCCTCACGTGAACTAGATGCTGATAACACAGCAATGGTGACATTAGAATCAAATTTCTCTACCCGTACAGGCGCAATAGGACGAGATTCAGCTGGTTATGGCAATGCAAATAACGGAGGTAGTTCAAACATTGGTGCATCCCTATTTGATCGTGAAGCTAATGTACGTTGGATTTCGAAAGAATACGGTACGTTTATTCTGGGACGTGGACCGAATCTTCAAAATGATTTAAGTGGTGCATTCGATGCAAGACAAAATTGGAATTTTGGTGGACTAAAGCCTATAGGTCGCTACGCAGGGTTCCATAGCGCAAGCGGTGTAAACCGCGCAGATAAACTGTTCAGATACATATCACCAAAATGGAATGGGTTAAATATAGATACTGGTGTTTCATTTGGAGGCGTTGCTGATAACGATGAAAAAGGGACAAATTATTACTTTGGTGGTCGCTATAAAAATGGAAATTTCGAAGTAGGATATAACCATGCAGAAGTTAGACTTGGCAGTGCATCAGCGCCGACCTCACAACAAACGGTCAATAACCGAGTTGATTTTTTGGCTGCAAAATATACATTAAATGATTTAACGGTGAATTTAGGTTATGTAATGACGAGAAATCCTTCGCCAGGAGGGGTTAATGTGAATTTTGATCAATCAGTAACTGGACGAAATAGAGTAAATGCAAATACTTGGTTTACTGGTGCAGTCTATAAATTCACACCGACATTAAGCTGGAATATGGGTTATTACTCTGTAACCGATCTGACACCACAAAAAAATAATGATGTACAAATGTTTGCAACAGGACTTACTTATAGCCCTTATAAAGAATGGGATTTCTTTATAGATTATGTGAAATCTAGACGTAAAACTGGTGCACTTGGTGCGTTCACAATTTATGATAAATGGGCACCTGATACAGGAATTACGTGTAGTGCTTCAAGTCCGTCAGGTTGTTCGGAAAGTACAAAAGGTCAAGCAGGTGTATCAATCGGCGCTCAATACAAGTTTTAATTGATTAGATAGAAAATGAAACTTAACTTAACTAAAAAAATAGTTTTATCTCTATTAGGTGCGTTGTTTACAGCGCATATGCACGCTGCAGAAGTTAAAGTCGCTGTCGCTGCAAATTTCGCTAAAACTTTAGAAGAAATTACCGTTCAGTTTGAAAAAGATACTGGACATAAAGTCTTAGCTACACCGGGTGCAACGGGAAAATTCTACGCGCAGATTGTAAATGGTGCGCCATTTGAAGTATTCATTTCAGCAGATGATGAAACACCACGTAAGCTGGCGAAAGAAGCGAAGGCAATTGCTGAGACACAGTTTACTTATGCAATCGGTACCTTAGCTTTATGGTCGCCTGATGCTAATCTTGTCGATCAAGGTGGTGGTGTTTTAAAAACTGACAAATTCAAATTTCTTGCTATCGCTAATGCTAAAGTAGCGCCGTATGGTCAAGCTGCAGTGCAAACGATGTTAAAGCTAGGTTTGTTAACTAAGTTAGAGCCGCGTGTAGTACAAGGGGAAAACATCGCGCAGACTCATCAATTCGTCACCAGTGGTAATGCGCAATTAGGCTTTATGGCTTTATCGCAGATTATAGAAAATGGTAAAGTGAAATCAGGTTCTGCATGGATAGTGCCGCAAGAATTTCATGATCAGCTTAAGCAAGATGCAATTTTGCTCAACACAGGTAAAGATTCAGTCGCTGCAAAAGCTTTGTTGGATTATTTAAAGTCGGATAAGGCTAAAAAAATCATAGCAACCTATGGTTATAAGTAAAATGAAAGTCAGCCTCAACAATATGCCATGTGTAGTATTCATTAGTGCCTATGTGTAGTGACTTAACTTGAATCAGAAAAAAATTAATCGAAACATCTCTTATGCTCGATCCACAAGCGCTACAAGCAATATGGCTCACACTACGTCTCGCGACAATAACGACTATTTTGCTACTGTTAATTGGCACACCCATCGCATGGTGGTTAGCGCAAACACAAAATAAATTGAAAGTTCCAGTGAGTGCGTTGGTGGCTTTGCCTATTGTGTTACCACCCTCAGTCTTAGGATTTTATCTTTTACTCGCGATGGGACCGAATGGCGCCGTGGGTAAGCTAACTGAAGCACTGGGTTTAGGTTTGTTGCCATTTACTTTTTGGGGATTGGTTGTTGCCTCTGTTTTTTATTCACTGCCCTTCATGGTGCAGCCTTTGCAAAATGCATTTGAGGCGATTGGTCGTCGTCCCTTAGAAGTTGCCGCCACATTAGGCGCATCACCACTCGATGCTTTTTTTACTGTCGCAGTTCCTTTAGCTCTCCCAGGCTTTATCACTGCTTGCGTGATGAGTTTTGCGCATACGGTTGGTGAGTTTGGTGTGGTGCTGATGATAGGTGGGAATATCCCTGGTCAGACGCGGGTCGCTTCAGTTCAGATTTATGATTATGTAGAAGCGATGGAATATGCGCAGGCGCATCATTTGTCCTTAATCATGTTGGTGTTTTCTTTTATTGTTTTAATGGCTTTGCAAATTTGGCGAGTGCAACCGCTTAGGGAGCAAGGACGTGGATAAATTTCTCGCCAAGCTGCATGTAAAGTGGTCAGGTTTTGGTTTAGATGTAGATCTGAATTTACCTACGCAAGGTGTTACCGCTTTATTTGGGCCATCAGGCTGTGGCAAGACAACGATACTGCGATGTATAGCTGGATTAGAAAAAAATTTACAAGGTCGCGTGTGTTTGCATGATGTGGTGTGGCAAGACGAGCATGTCTGGGTGCCGCCGCATCAACGTGAAATCGGCTATGTATTTCAAGAGGCAAGTTTATTTCCGCATTTAAGTGTGATGGAAAATCTTGAATACGGATTAAAGCGTAGTAAACAGCAACAAGGCATAGATATCCATGGTTTGATTGATTTACTCGGGATAGCAGCGCTGTTAAAGCGTAAACCGCATGCGCTCTCTGGTGGTGAACGTCAACGCGTAGGTATTGCACGTGCACTAGCTGTTAAGCCACGATTATTATTAATGGATGAACCATTAGCTGCACTGGATAGTCAGCGTAAAGAAGAAATACTGCCTTATCTTGACAAGCTACATCGTGAACTAGCCATTCCTGTTTTATATGTCACGCATTCACCCGATGAGGTGGCAAGGCTTGCACATCATATCGTGGTGTTAGATCAGGGTAGTGTCGTAGCCAGTGGTGGTTTGCTCGAGACTTTGTCGCGTATTGATTTGCCTATTAAGCTAGGTGATGATTTAGGTGCAGTGATTGAAGCCACAGTGGGTGAGATAGATAGTCAATGGCATTTAAGTCGTTGTGATTTTTCTGGTGGTGAAATCTGGACGCGCAGTCAGGGATTGGCTTTGCATCAAAAAATCCGCATTCGTGTGTTGGCGCGTGATGTCAGTATAGCGACTGAAAGACCAGTCGCCACTAGCATACAAAATAGTTTACAAGGTAGTGTAGTCAGTATTGCCGATGATGAGCATGCAGGTTATGCCTTGGTGCGCATCTTAGTGGGAACAGATCATTTCATTGCGCGAGTCACCCAGCGCGCATTGCATGAACTTAGCATTCAACTAGGCCAAAAGATTTGGGTACAAGTGAAATCGGTTGCGATTGCACAGTAGATTTTCTTGGCTTTATCTACTGTTTTCTCTTCTTTGTTGTGGTTGATTGTTGCTAGGGTTATTGGCATTAGCAGGTACCACAACGATGACCGGTGGTTGGGTTTGTGGTTGACGTTTCACTACCGGTGCACGAGCGCCATATTGATGAGAGCTCACCGTATGTTGATTTTCCCGATCGGTATTTGCAGCAGGATTAGTACTAATCGTTTCGGACCAACTTAAGGTCACTATGCTCAACAGGCTAGAAAACACAGCTATCTTCATTGCAGTCATAAGGATGGCTTTCAGTTATGAATCATACTAATAAGAATAACGCATCTTACTCTGTAAATGCATGATTATTTTTTAGTGTTGAGTCAGTGATTTTGGTTGGATCAGGGCTCATTGGGTGCTATGGTAAAGTCTGTCTTAGACTGTTATTAATAATAAAACACATATACTCTGTACGCATCAACCATGCTTTTTCCCACCGTTGAGTTTGCGCTCTTCTTCCTATTCTCGCTGCTAGTTTCTTGGTCTACTGTGCGCCAGCATGTGCTGCATAAGACTGTGCTGCTGGTGTTGAGTTATGTTTTTTATGGATTGTGGAATTGGCATTTTCTGCCCTTACTCTTTATTATTTCATTGTACGGATGGATTGCATCGCTAGGTATTGCGTCAAGCCGCCGACCACGAGTTTGGTTAGTGCTAGGTATTAGTGCTTGTTTACTGACCTTAGCTTGGTACAAATATCTTTTATTCTTTGTGCAGAATTTAGTGAATCTAGCTGCACTCTTAGACGTACAAATAGGTTTAGAGATGGAGTCGCCTATGCTACCGCTGGGCATATCTTTCATGACCTTTCATTCGATTTCATTAATGATGGATGTAGCGCGAGGTAAGTTACGTGAAGTACCTAGCTTGCCTGATGTGTTGCTATACGTTGCATTTTTTCCGCAATTAATCGCAGGTCCTATTTTGCGCGCATCACAATTCATGCCGCAACTTTATACCCCGCCTAATCCTAATCGCATAGAAACTTCACGTGCACTCATGTTGATTGCAGTCGGCTTATTTAAGAAAGTCGTGATTGCGAATAGCTTAGCGACTTTATTAGTCGATGATGTATTCACGCATCCTGCAGGAAGTAGTGCGAGTCAAACCTTGTTAGGTATCTATGGTTATGCAGCACAAATTTATTGTGATTTTTCTGGTTATACCGATATTGCAATTGGTTGTGCACTGTTGTTAGGTTATCGCTTTCCTGATAATTTTAATAATCCCTATCGTAGTGCTACGCCCCAAGAATTTTGGCGACGTTGGCACATTTCGCTATCTATTTGGTTGCGTGAATATTTATTTATACCTTTAGGCGGTTCTCGTGAAGGACAAGTACGTACGCTGATCAGCCTCATGCTCACTATGTTATTAGGTGGACTATGGCATGGCGCAGCATGGAATTTTATTATCTGGGGTGCGTGGCATGGTTTGCTGCTTTGTATACATAGAGTATGGGATGACTATTGGAGTGCACGCAATGATGATGCATGGCGTTATTCAAAGACGTGGTTAATTTGTTCACGCTTATTGTTGTTTCATGCTGTGTGCTTATCTTGGATATTTTTCCGAGCAACTGATTTTGATAGTGCTCTTGCTGTAATTAATCAGTTATTTGTTGGTGCGTGGAGTGCAGATCTTCCTCTAGGTATGCTGATTTGTGTTGGGCTAGGTATAGGTATGCAATATATTCCAGAGCGATTTTTTCTGCGTCTGCAATATCAAGCGATGCAAATCCCTGTCTGGGCGCTAGGTGCTTTATTTGCACTAGCACTGATGGTGATTGAAATATTGGGTCCAAGTGCACCAGCACCTTTTATTTATTTTCAGTTCTGATCATGTTGAGACGATTTGATTCCGTAAAACGCATGGCAGCCACTCTTGCAACGGCAACGGTGATAGGACTCATCATTGAAGCAGGTGGTTTATCAATTTGGGCGCAACGCTTAGAAGTAGGCGTATTACGTGAAATTGCGAGTCCCATCGTGCAGGGTTGGGAACAAACAGTTAGCTTTGTTCATTTAGATGCACCACGCCGTTGGGCATTAGAAGTGAAAACCTCGTTAGCCAATGTGATGATGCCTGAACCTATCACTGCGCAAGGAGTGGATACGACGCTGCAGGTAACAGAAAATAATACGTCAACTGTGGTAGCGCAAAAAAAAACTAATACCACAAAAAAGAGTAAGCGTTCAGCTCGAAAAACTGAGAGTGAAGTTGCATTACCTGTTGCTGTTAATTTTTCTGGCAATGAAAAAATTCAGATTGCCTTAGTTGGTGATTCTATGATGGCAGTAGGCTTAGCACCTGTGCTAAGACGTGCATTAGCCAAAGAAAAAAATGTGAATGTGATTCGTGCTTATCGTTCGGGCACAGGTTTGGGACGTCCTGATGTTTTTAATTGGATGGAAGAATATCCAAAAATGCGTGGATTACATAAACCACACATCATTATTTGTGCCATAGGTGCGAATGATGCGCAGGGTTTTCAAATCGATAGAACGGTATATGCATTTGGAACACCGCAGTGGAATACGGTGTATGCAGAACGTGTCAGAAATTTTTTAAATTTACTAGGGCAAGATGGTGCGCGCATTATCTGGTTAGGTATGCCTGCTATGCGTGAGCCGAATTTTTCAAAAAGAATGATGGCTGTGAGTGCACTAACTAAAAGTGTCGTAACTGAATATAAACAAGTCACATGGTTAGATCCAAATCCATTCCTGAATGATGAAGGTACTGTGTTTGCGCAATTTCGAGTCAATCAAAAAGGGCAGATGATACGACTACGTGGCGATGATGGCATACACCTTAGTGATGAAGGTGCTGCTTATTTGCTGCCTTCAATTCTTACTTGGATACAAGCGCAACAAAAACTTGCAGTGCAAAAGTAAATTAAAGTTAGAAATAAGATTTAATTTTATTTACAGAGATCCTCTTCTATACCAGCCGCATAAGATCGTCCTGAAGGTAAGAAGCCAAGAAATTTATTTTCTAGTGTCTGCGGTAAAAATAATTCTAAGGGATAAGCCCCGCCTGCAACATAGTCCAGCATTGCCATACTGACGCGCCAATAACCATAAAAATCTAATTGATTTAAAGAAGGCGATTCTTCAAAACCGCGGTTCGCTTTGATGCGCGCTGGTACAGCTTGTGTCGCATCAGGATAATCAAATCGACTATCTGGCGCACCTGGTGATCCATGACCTGCAGCTATACGCTGTCCATTTTCTCCGTCTGAAGGAAGTAATAAGAGCTTACGATGCGTAGATGGTAAGTGACATAAGCGTTGTGACCATGCTCTTGCTGTAGGTACGCCTATGCTGCTATCTGCATTGCCCGTGATGATAAAGGTAGGAATAGTGGGGGGTAATGATTCTATGTCACCAGCAATCGGTGCGGCTGCAGCACCACGTACGACATGATGGGGTTCACCGGGACCGACCAATACCATGGCGGTTGGTTTAGGTAGTCCTAGTGCTGGACTCTGCAAGGCAAATCGCATGGAGAGTGAGGCCCCCATAGAAAAACCCCAGTACAAGGTTTTTGATTTGTCTATCAGTTGCGGTTGATTTTTTTCTAGAGTTGCGAATGCAGCTTGAATTGATTCTGCTGCATTGCCTGCGATGCGTTGAGGCGAAGTTTTTTCGCCATCTTCTTGGTACACCGGATAAATCACGACCGCACCTCGGCGCACCATGAGATCAATTAAGGCGCCAAAATTTTTAGGATTGGTTCCGCGCCATCCATGCAGAAATAAGACCACGGGAAGCTTGCTTAAGTTGTCTGCATCAGGCTGAAAAATATAAGCGCGCTTTTCACCCGATCCAACAGTGCTAACAAGAATATCTTGATAGATACGTCGCGCTGCCCATGCACTGGCGCTGTATTTTTCTGCGAGCTCTTTTTCGGTTGGATTTGCAGATCGAGCCCATGCCGGAATCAGTCCAACTAAACAGAGTACTACGCACAGCACCCACACTGGGTGGCGTTTTTCTGAATGACTAGTGAGTAAGCTGTTCATGCGCTGAATGAGTTTGAGAACTTGTTTGAAGCTGATTTTCATGATGAAAGCTAGTTGAGAAAGTGGGCAAGCATGCAGAGGAGCAGTGGTGTCAGCAAATTGCAAGCTTGATTGTAACTTCTCACAATGAGACGCTAAAGAATTCACTTAGTTAAAACTATTAAAAATTTGCTATCTTTTATTTGCCTATAATCTGAAAAAAATGCGGTTTCTTATTGACCGTAGTGCCATTTGCGCTGAAACTCTGCAATTCAAATAAAAAACGATCAGCCAGTTTGTGTTATTCATTTAATAAATGATGGCTTAATAAAATTTTGAACATGTCAGGACTAGGGATGATGGAAGTCGCGCAAAGAGATGCGCAGCAATCCACCCAAATTAATTTGAATTTTAAAAATCAAAAACCAGCTCGGTTTCGATGCTGGTATTTTTTTGCTTTTGCGATCGCTACGTATTGAAAGAGTGTCTTATATTTAAAACCTAGGTTTTGAACACAAGACAAGTTATTAACGAATTTTTATTTTTTTATTGTAAGCCGGAGAAAAAATGGGCGATTACACAAATATGTCGGGCTACTATGACCTGATTATGACTTCAGGTTATTACGACTATGAAAAAATCGTAGATCATATCCTTGATGATAATGATTTTTCTAGCGTACTCGAAATTGGATGTGGAACTGGCTTGATTTTGGAAGAGTTAGTGCAGCGTAGCCCAAATGTACAAATCACTGGTGTCGATTTAACACCATCTATGTTGTCAATCGCAACCAACCGTTTGCAAAAATTTTCGAATATCTCTTTGTCACAGCAAAATGTGACGCAGTTCGATATGCAAAAACAATATGACCTCGCTTTTTCATATGGTGGTGTTTGGTATTTTGTTATCGATGGTGAGAATGAACCATTCATGGTGAGTCATATTGCAGATCACGCTGCAAATGTGAGTGGCATACAGCATTTAGCGCGGCACGTGAATTCAGGTGGAAAATTAATGCTAGGTATACAGGGCCCGCATCATGACTACGCTAGTCCGATTTCAAATGGCATGATTTATTCACAAAAAATCAAACCAACTGATCATGGATTCATTAAAGATTATTATTTGGCGGATGGCGATAAAGTATTGATGTCACAAACCATACATTACAGAACCTATTCATTTGCGGAAGCTTTGGATTTATTAGGTTCAGTGGGATTTACTTATCAAGCAGATTCACATCGTATGAATGGTAGTCGTAAATTTTTAGAATTCAACAAAGCCTAATTAAAACAGCATTCCAACTTTTAAGACTTAAATTTAAGTAAACTGCCTCAAACAATATTACTCAATCAACATGACTCAATCTGCTTTACCTCGTTTATTTTTTGTTGGTGTCGGTAATATGGGCGCGCCCATGGCGGCCAATTTAGTCAGAGCTGGTTATCACCTGACAGTGCATGATGTAGTACGTGAAAAAGCAGAGCCGCTGATTAAGTTGGGTGCGCATTGGGTTGACACACTCGCAGAGGGTGCGAAAGATGCTGATGTAGTGATGGCGTCACTTCCTGGTCCACCGCAAGTAAGAGCGGTGATGTTAGGTGAAGGTGGCATCATGCATGCGATTCGTCCTGGCACCACAGTCATTGATACTTCCACCAGTGCGGTTGATTTAGTTAAAGAGTTGGCAGATATAGCAACAGCGCGTGGATGTGAATTCCTAGAAGCACCGGTTACCAATGCAATTGATTTCGCTGTCTTAGGCAGACTCTCGATTTTTGTGGGTGGTGATGCAGCATGCTTTGAAAAGCATAAGCCCATCTTTGATGTTATCGGTGAAAAAATATTCCATGTGGGTGTGCATGGAAATGGCGCTACGATTAAATTATTAACCAATCTATTGTGGTTTGTGAGTGCAGCAACCATAGGCGAAGGTTTAATGTTGGGTGCTAAGGCTGGCATTCCACTCCACACAGTATGGGAAGCGATTAAATCAAGTGCAGGTAATAGCTGGGTTGCGGAGCATGATGTGCCTTCAATTTTTGCAGGTCACTATGATCCTAGTTTTTCTCTCGCGTTGTGCTGCAAAGATTTAGGTTTAATTAATGACATAGCAAAAAGTCAGGGCTATGAACTGACTATGGGTAGCTTTGTACAAAAAGTGTTTGAACAAGCGCGTCAAACTTATGGCGATGACGCTGCTGAATTACATGTAGTACGCTTATTGGAAGAACGTACCGGTTTATTTTTAAGACCACCACATGGCACTACAGAACCGCATCGCGGAACTGTTGATACTCCTCATGACAAATAAACGTCAACCTCAATTATTAGCAGAAGCTAAGCGGCACATGCCTCAGGGTGTCGCGGAGAACTATCGTTATTGGGGTGATGATAGAACGGTCTTTATTGAACATGCTAAAGGCTGCACACTAACCGATTGCGATAGTAAGACCTATGTGGATTTTCGTTTAGGTTATGGTCCTATCATTCTCGGCTATCGAGATGACCGTGTAGATCAGGCAGTGGTAAGACAAATTACCGAGCGTGGCACGCTCTCAGGTTTTGCAACTGAACTCGATGCAGAAGTGGTTAAGCAAGTCAAAGCCTTGTGCCCTAATGTAGAAAAAATGCGTTTCGCAAATTCAGGCACAGAAGCGGTGATGGGTGCAGTGCGCACTGCACGCGGATTTACTAAACGTGAGCGTGTGGTGATAGTGGAAGGTGGCTTTCACGGTTTGTATGATGAAATGATGTGGAAGTCCGATATAGAAAATTGGGATCCACATGGAGCACAACAACCTGGTGTGATTCCATTTGGTGGCGGTATTCCACCGCGAGCACGCAGTCTGGTGGATTTCATTGTGCTCAATGATTTCAATATGCTAGAGCGTTTGTTTGAAGAGCATCACAAAGAACTAGCTTGCATACTACTAGAGCCCATTATCGGTAATGCAGGCAGTATTGCAGCAACGCAGGAATGGTTACAACGCTTGCGTGAGTTATGTACTGAGCATGGCACTATGCTCATTATTGATGAAGTCAAAAGTGGATTTAGAGTTGCTAAGGGTGGTGCGCAACAACTGTATGGCATCTACGCTGATCTTTCCACCTACGCTAAAGCAATGGGCAATGGTTATCCCGTTGCCGGTTTTGGAGGTCGAGCGGATGTAATGGATGTGGTCGGTGCATTTCGTGGTGGTGTAGTGCATGGTGGTACTTATACTGGCAATCTGGTTGCCTTAAGTGCAGCGCATGAAACATTACGTATCTTGACTGAGACCGATGCATTGCAAACTATCGATCGGGTTGGTTTGCAAATTCAAGAGTTGTTGGGACGGGTATTTACAGCAGCAGGCATAGAATTTATGTTTGCAGGTCCACCTGCTATGTTTGGCATACATTTCACACCAACAGTGCCTTCTAATTATCGCGACTGGCGTATTACCAATAGCGATCTCTATCGTGATTTTGCTTGGAAGTTGATTGATTACGGTGTCATGCTCGAACCGGATTCACGTGAGCCTTGGTTTTTGTGCGAAGCGCATCAAGAAGTCGATCTCGGATGGTTAGAAGAGGTTGCACATCGCGCTATGACAGAAGCTTGTGCTATGCATCGCTAAAATTTTATAACTATGACCATATTAATTCGATCACTTCTCTTAGCTTTCTTATACTGCTTGTGTTCACAAGCTGCTTGGGCAGAAGGCTGGATACGCTATGCCGATAACGACAAAGTTGATATGTACTTTGATAGTTTTCATAAACGGAAAATGGGTGACACCGCATTCGTATGGGATTTACATGATTTGAAATCACCTGCAAAGCGTAGCAATGAATTTGTTTATAAATCCGTTGGCTACGCAGTGGAATATCAATGTCGTGCAATGAAGCGTCGTGTGCTTGCAATTAAATGGTACAGCGACAAAATGGGTGAAGGTAAACAACAAGTTGAAGAAGGTGTGGTGGGCGATTGGGTTATGATCACGCCCGGCTCAATAGAAAAACTTTTGTTTGATCATATTTGCGAATAAAGCTGTGGGTTGTATTTTTGCTATAGTTGGCATTAAAATTTTAATTATTAATTAAATAATATTGAATTTATTTATATTAAAAATTATCTTTTTAAAAATTATTACAATTATTTCACCTAATCTTTTTGATTAGTTCAGTAGTATTCCATCAATTGTCACTCTGCTGACATATCTGTCTCTCACACTGAGATTCCTCATCTTTCTAAAGACGCAAAGTCATGGAAAATCGTCAGCTCGCGCGTCTACTTGGATCTCTTTCTTTCGAAGAGCGGTTGAGAATCATAGGCGCTTTAATCTCAGCTATCGATGCAGGTCTTACTCAACATGAGTTGGCTGAAATCACTGGATTATCTCCTAACGCGGTTTGGGTACATCTCGATTACATGATGAGTAATGATGTCGTCAAAAGTCGTAACAATGGATTAGAAAAAATCTATCTTGCCAATCTCCCGCTCTTAGAAGACTTATTTCTTTTCATGAATGAAAATTATGGTGCGGGCGTTCGATTAGCTAATCGCGCAGCTAGTATGCGAGCCAAAGCAATTGAGCCACTATCCTAAGTGGAATAACACAAGCAAAACCAAGCTTATTTTCAGTATTAATTCAAATTTTCTTCAGAGCGCTTTTTTCAGAAAAGCTTGTAACTCTGCAGCTTCTCTTTCCATAGCACTGCGATCTATCTCTTTACCATTTTTAAAAATAATAATCGTACTTTGAATTTTTGCTTTGAAAAAAGTCACTGATTTTCGTTGGCCGTCATAGTCCACTTCTAAAAAGGTTACATCTTTGAATTCAGCGGCATTCATTGCTGAATTGATTTGTACATCTTGCGCCTTACAAGTCCCACACCAGTCAGCATGGATATGCACAACCACAGTTTTACCTTGGCTGATTAGGTTTTCAAATACTTGTTGGTTATAAATACGACCAGCAGCGAAGACTTGTGAGCTGAGTAAAGCCATCGTTAAGAGCACATAGCGCATCCATGTTTTTGTCATAGCAAGCTTTCAGAGTAATTGATCAAAGAATCAGCATAGAGACTGCGATAATATTAAAAAAGTAATAATCGACTAGCTCATTTACTGTTCATGATACGCTATGTGGGTCGACTACAAACTTCAAAAAAAATGAAAGCTGATACTCACCATAAGACTGATTTATCGCCTTGGCGCGTACGGAATAAATCTAAGGTTCTACTCGATGAGATCGATACTTTTTTACCTGAAAAATTTTTTGGTAAATCCGATGATTTAAATGAGAGAGTAGAAAAGCTATCTGAGAAATTGAATAAATTTCAGAACTTACTCTATGCATCAAAAAATAAAGCCGTGCTATTGGTTTTGCAAGGCATGGATACATCCGGTAAAGATGGAGTGATTCGCCATGTTTTTTCACATGTCAGTCCATTAGCAACCCACGCAATTGCATTCGGTGCGCCAACGGAGTTAGAAAAGTCTCATGATTTTTTGTGGCGTGTTCATAGTAAGGTGCCAGCTTTAGGTAATTTGACTATTTTCAATCGTAGTCATTATGAAGATGTGTTGGTGACTCGCGTCAGAGGTTGGATAAATAAACCGGTGTGGGAAAAACGCTATGAGCACATCAACAATTTTGAATCTTTATTGCATGATGGTGGCATTACGATTTTGAAGTGCTTCTTACACATCTCGAAACAAGAACAAAAAAAACGCTTACAAGCAAGAATAGATGATTCGCAAAAAAATTGGAAACTACAAGAAGCCGATTTTGTAGATAGAAAATTATGGCCTGATTATCAGGCTGCATATCAAGATGCGATTTCCGCAACTAGCACTGAACAAGCGCCTTGGTATATTGTTCCCGCTGATAGTAAACCTGAGCGTGATTTTTTTATTGCTTCTTTATTAGTGCAAACTCTAGAGGACATGGAGTTGGCTTTACCAGAGCCGACCTTTGATGTGAAGCGCGTGAGATTATAAAAAAAATTATTAGCTCTTTTTTTATGGAGCTAATAATTAGTAATTACTGCTTGACGCTTGCTATTACGAACTTTGTTTTGCTAACTTCAGAGGTAAGTTTCTTAAGCGCTGACCTGTTAAAGAAAAAATCGCATTTGCTACAGCAGGTGCTATAGGTGGTACACCAGGTTCACCGACGCCTTCGGGATGCGCACTACTTTGCACGATATGGGTTTCAATCACAGGACTTTCTGCTATCCGTACTATGCGATAGTCATTAAAGTTTTTCTCTTTTACTTGTCCATTTTCTATATGTATCTCTCCGTAGAGGGCAGCACTTAATCCAAAAATAATGCCACTTTCCATTTGCTGCGCAATGATGTCAGGATGAACAGCAATACCGCAATCAATCGCACACACGACTTTGTGTACGTGTATTCCATTCGATGGATTCACTGATACTTCAACAACTTGCGCAACGATAGAGCCAAAGGATTCATGTAAAGCTATGCCACGTGCTTTTTTATGTCCTTCAGCTGTAGGCTGTAGTGGTTTATGCCATTCAGCTTTTTCAGCTGCAAGCTCTAATACTCTACGTTCTCTGGGGCGGTTGGCTAATAAATTTAATCGATATTGCAAAGGATCTGCTTTTGCTGCATGAGCGCATTCATCCATAAAGCTCTCTATGAAAAAGGCTTGATGTGAATGTCCTACGCTACGCCAGAAACCAACAGGAATGGTTTGTTCAGTTGCTACATGACTTACCTGCACCGCAGGAAATGCATAGGCTTGATCGTATGCACCTTCGGCTGTTGTTTTATCAGGTCCTGCAGCAGGTAAGCCAAACAATCTTTTCATAACAGCCGGTACGATGGGCTGGGCTGCAGACTGACTACGCCATGCAGCGATATTGCCTGCATCATCCAGTGCTGCACTAAAACGTGCTACTGCAGCAGGACGATAAAAGTCATGTTGCATATCTTCTTCACGGCTCCAAATAACTTTTACAGCTTGTCCTTTGCATTGTTTTGCAATGCTCGCTGCTTGGGCAATGAAATCTACTTCTCCGCGTCGACCAAATCCACTACCCAGATAAGTGACGTTGATGATTACATTTTCTTCTGCAAGCCCTAAGATTTTTGCTGCTGTTTTGCGCGCAAGACCTGGGACTTGTGTTGGTACCCACAGCGTTGCACTATCACCGCGATATTCAACAGTGCAATTCATAGGCTCCATGGTTGCATGTGCTAAGAAGGGTGCGGTGTATTCTGCTGTGACAGTGTGTTTGCTTTCGGTGATAACTTTATTTGCATCAGCGATTTTCCAAAAATTAAATCCTGACTCGCTATCATTTATTTTTTTCAATTCGGCTAAGTTATTCGCGCTAGAGAAATTAACTAATGCGTGCGCAGCAAGAGTAAGCTGAATTTTTTTTACAGCTTGCTGTGCTTTCCAATAGCTATCAGCGATAACTGCAACGCCACCGGTTCCTCCATAGGCATTATCAAATTGCACCACACCTTTTACGCCATGCAGAGATTGCGCTTCTCTGGCATCTATTTTTTCTATGTTGGCATTGAGTACAGGTGCCATCTTCACAGCGGCATACAACATATTCGGCACACGTACATCGGTACCAAAGATGGCTTTGCCATTAACCTTGATTGCACTATCTACTTTTGTAGGCGATGTACCAATGAGTTTAAATTCTTCTACAGTTTTTAAACGATAGTTACTTGCCGGTTGAGGATTTTTACCTAATAAGGTAACGGCTTCACCCATACTCATCTTAAGTCCACTAAGAGTACTGAGTGTGCCTTCTGAAACGCGTATATCGCTAGCTGCGACTTGCCATTGTTTTGCAGCGGCTTCTACTAACGTGGCGCGTGTGACAGCTGCTGCTTCACGCAGTGGCGTCCAAAGATCTTTGACGCTAGAAGAACCACCAGTCATCATCACACCGACTTGTCTAGCAAAAGATCGCATGAACCAACGCATACTGCGTGCAGTCATGCCATCATCATCTGGTCTTAAAGGTATGCCCGCTGCAATACCAGCGACATTGCCATATACAGAATCAATACCTGAGAAGCGAAAGCCGGTGTTTTCATAGCCGCAGTCCATTTCTTCTGCAACCAACATGACTAAGGCAGTTTGTATGCCTTGCCCCATTTCAGACTGACCAATACGCACAGTGACTTTGCCTGCAGTTGATACTTCTACCCATGCATTTAACGCAATGCTGTCTGCTGGCAGAGTTTGCTTATTGTTGCGTAATTGCTGTCGTGTAGAGCTAGCGCAGCCTACTAAGAGAGTGCCAGTCGCTAATGCGCCAGCGATTAAGAATGTGCGACGTTGCATGCTAAATTTCCTTGGGGTTTGATTTTGTTGGACTGTATTTAGATAAGAATTTTAATCTTGGTACTTCATCTTACCGAATTGTCGCATTTCTATTTGTTTGCTTAGACATACTTTGTTTAAGTCCTCAATCTTGTCTATAAATCCTCAATACAAGTAGGCACCCAATTTTTAAATAACTGATGAAAGTTTGGTGCTTTGTCTATATGCATATTATATGTATACTATGAGCGAAGACATAGAATTTGACCCAGCAAAAGCACGAGCAAATTTCGCTAAGCATGGAGTGAGTTTTGCCCATGCTGAACAAGCCTTACGCGACGAATTTGCGGTAACCATATTGGATCCTGTTCATCATGATGAACAACGGTTTTTAACCATTGGTATGGATGCAATTGGACGTTTACTCGTTGTTTGTCACACGCAGCGCGGGGAGCAGACGCGCTTGATATCTGCTCGCAAGGCTGGACCTAACGAGGTCAGGAGTTATCATGAATAAAGAATATGATTTCAGCAAAGGTAAGCGAGGAGCAGTGATTGCATCACCTGGTAAGACGCGTATCACTATTATGTTGGATGAGGACATACTTGAAGCATTTAGAAAAAAAGCTGAGGAATCAGGTCGTGGTTATCAAACTATGATTAATGAGACTTTGCGATTAGCTTTAGATCCTGAATCTGCTCCAGTTACTTTGCGAGAGTTGAAGATAATTTTAGATGAGAGATTGCCTGCTTGATTTAAAAAATACGTAGTACATCTTTTATGAATTAGTGATTGAACAAACAAAAAGCCCCACCTTGTGAGTGGGGCTTTTTGTTTTGTGTTGGTAGGTCGTGCGGGATTCGAACCTGCGACCAACGGATTAAAAGTCCGCTGCTCTACCAGCTGAGCTAACGACCCGGAAAGCCTGACATTATATAAAACTCAGAGACAATTTGCAAACTGCAATACGATTTAAAACTTAACGACGTCTTAGTTTTGAGTTTGCTTCAATTATTTCACTTCTGTCATACGCTCTTTGGCAACTTTTGCAGCATTCGAACTCGGAAAATTCTTTATCAATGTATCGAGATTTTCTTTTGCTGCAGATTTATCTTTCATTTCAATTTGACAGCTTGCCATTTTAAGTAGTGATTCAGGTACTTTTTCACTAGTTGGATAGCGTGCAACCACAACTTGATACATAGGCAGCGCTTTTGCGCAATCACGTTGAGCAAAGTAGATGCCGCCTAGCCAGTAATGTGCTGAAGGGATGTAGACCGAATCAGGATAACGCTGAATAAAGCTCGTAAAGGCTTGATCAGCAGCTTGATAGTTGCTGACATTGAAAAAAGATAAGGCTTGTTCATAGGCTTTTTGTTCTGCTTTATCGACTTCTGCTTCTTTGCCATCCACCGTCATCTTACGCGGCTCTAATTTACTGAGACGGGCATCGAGATCAGTATAAAAATCTTTTTGCCGACGTTGTCCATTCGCTAAGTCATTTGAAAGGAGCTCGATTTGGCCACGTAAATTAGCAATTTCATTACGTAGCCTATCAAAATCAGCAGATAAATCGATAACACTTTTTTTATCAGCTTTGGCATCAATACGTCCACTCAGTGGATCAATTTTGTTATTGAGTTTTAAGGTGAGCTCATCAACCTGCTCACGCAGTTTGATGAGTTCACGACGCGCATCGTTATCCGATAAAAACGCATGTGCCTGATTGGGAACAAGCGATCCCAATGACACCAACAATGCAAAACCAACTAAGGGGACGTAGTATTTCATGATGTCTTAGTAAGCGATATCAGCGCGACGATTTTCTGCCCATGCTGCTTCATTGCTACCAGTTGCTTTAGGCTTTTCTTTACCAAACGAGACAGCTTCAATTTGTGAATCAGCTACGCCTAATAAATTGAGAGCGCGACGCACTGCTTCAGCACGTTTTTGACCTAATGCGAGATTGTATTCACTACCGCCTCGTTCATCGGTATTACCTTGAATGACAACTTTGCGATCTGCATTTTTAATCAGATACTGGCTGTGTGCTTCTATCACTGGTTTGAATTCATCTTTCACGACATAGCTATCGAAATCAAAATACACACTGCGTTTTGCCAACATGCCAGTAGCATCGTTTAATGGATCAGCATTTTGTCCATTTTGATTGCTTTGTGCATTCTTATCGCCAGCACGGCTATCAGCGCTAGCATCATTGGCTGCGCCAGTTTTTGCACTGTCATTCGATGAAGCTGATGAAGCGCTTGAACCAGTACGATCATCTACGGGTGCTTTTTTATCTAATTGCACGCTTGAGCAAGCAGATAAAGCAATAAGTGATGCAAGTAATACGGCAAAGAATTTTGAGCTACGCATGATTTACTCCTGTTAAAAAAGATGAATAAAGTGAGTGAAAATTAGGTCATTCTAAAAAATGATCGCTATGAATTTGACTCTGCTTAATTAGTAAATGGTCCCCAAGTGGGCTCTCTAATATTTCCGACTTTTGAACTAAGGTTGTAACGAACTCGTCCGTCTGTGGAGACCACAGCCAAAGCACCACGGCCAGCCGTTGAAGTTGCATACATGATGTATTTGCCATTTGGTGCAAAGCTAGGCGATTCATCATGGCCGGTTTCTGAAAGTCTTAGTTCTTGAGAATTAGTCAAATCCATAATGTAAAGCTGGAATTTGCCTTCTCGTCGCGATATGTAAGCCAACATTTTACCGTCTGGTGAAATGCGTGGGCTGATATTGTAAGACCCGCTAAAGGTTACGCGTTTTACATCGCTGCCATCTAAGTTCATGCGAAAGATTTGTGGTCCACCGTTGCGATCACTAGTGAAGTAAATCGTTTGGCCATCAGGCGCAAAGCGTGGTTCGGTATCAATGCCTGAGCTGTTTGTGAGGCGACGCACATGACTACCATCGGCTTCGATGAGATAAATTTGTGTCTGTCCATCACGTGACAAAGCCATCGCGAGAGACTTACCGTCGGGTGCCCAAGCAGGAGCTGAATTACTACCTTTAAAATCTGCAAGAACGATACGTTTACTATTGGCTAATTCTTGAATGAAGATAACAGGCTTTTTTCTCTCGAACGATACATAAGCTAGCTTAGTGCCATCGGGTGACCAACTGGGTGAAATTAATGGTTCAGATGAACGTGTCACAGCTATAGGGCTTTCACCATCAGAGTCGGCTATCTCTAATCTGTTTTCTGTTCCTGCTTTAACGATATAAGCGATACGCGTAGCAAAGGCACCCGGTATACCAGTGAGTTTATAAAAAATATCATTGGCAATTTTATGCGCACCAAAGCGCAGAAATTGCGGTTGTACTGTCATGACAAAGGATGAGAGTTCGGTACCACGCAAGGTATCGACTAAGCGATAACGCAATTCAAAGCGTCCATTAGCGAGTTTGTTGACACGACCCACCACAATGGCATCAGCACCTTTCGATTTCCAATTAGCGGCTTGTATGGGTGCATTATCAGCAATCACTTCAGGCGCATCGATCAAACGAAATGCGCCACTGCGTTCTAAGTCGGAGCGAATAATATTGCTAGGGGAATGTGGTGCGCCATCTTCATCAGCAAATTTCGCAATGGCGATGGGAATTTGATTTGCTCCCACACCAGAAATTTCTATGCGCAGCTGTGCCTGTGCAAAAAGTGAGAAGGACAGCAAGCTCAATACGGTAACACTACGCAGTAAGCAACTTTTCATCATTATGGAAATTAGTTTTTAATCAGTCTTTAGGTCTGTGCGATATCACAATACTGCTAGGCACTCTGCCTGTAGAAGGGTCAGCAGGGAAAGGTGCTGAACGTTCGATAGCACGTCTGACGGCTTGATCAAAAACATCGACGCCAGATTTCTTAATCAGTTGAACGTCGCGCAATGACCCATCGGGCAGCAAATCGATACGAAACTCTACAGTAGGATTGCCAGTCATATCATTCAAAGACAGTATTGTATTCGATCTGATTCGATCAGCTATCTTTCGTGCATAAGCGGCATCAGGTTTTCCGCTTGAGGCTTTCTCAGCGTTGCCCGCACCACTGGCTTCACTGGCCAGTCGTTTCATATCTTCTTCATGTCGAGCTTTAGCACGTTGAGCAGCTACTGCTTCTTCTTGTTTCTGACGTTGTTCTTCAGCGAGCTTTCTTTTTTCTTCTTCAACTTGTTTTTTATGTTCTGCTTCCTCTACTTTCTTTGCTTCTTCCGCTTGTTTCTTGCGTAATAACTCAGCGATTTTGTCTGACTCTTTCTTTTCTTTTTCTTTAGCAAGTTTTTCTTTTTTAAGAGCTTCCGCTTTGTCTTTTAAATCTTGTTGTTCTTTACGTTTTTTCTCTTTTTCTAATGCTATATCAGCATTTTTCTTAACGTTTTCAGTCGGCGCAGTGTTAACTGGCTTCACAGGTTCAATTTTTTTAACTAGTTCGGGTGCTTTAACCGGTTCAGGTGCAGGCTCAGGAGGTGTAATCGGTGGCGGCGGTGGAGGAGGGGCAACCACGCTGGATTGTGGGCTCCAAATTTCAGCTTCAACTGCAACAGGTTTTTGATTTTGCCAAGAAACGCTAAACCATAAAATGAGTAACAAGATGAGATGCATCAGTAACGCCAAAATAATGGCGCGCCAACGTCCTGGCTCAGAGGGTATGCGTTTGATGAAATTAGTAGACATTAATAAGGATACGTGAGCTCGGTTTATTTTGTTGCTAGACCTACGCGTTGAATACCTAATTTACTCGCTTCACCGATAGTGTTAACTACCTCTTCATATTTAATATCCTTATCAGCAGCAATCATCACAGGCAATTCTGGATGTTCTTCATGCAATTCACGCAGTTGTTGGATTAAATCTTGTGTGTTTTTTGTATTCACGGATTTTTTTCCGTGTATGCCAATTTCAGACGAATGATCTGCTTTAAGAGAAATTTCAATATACTCAGTGGGTGGTTGCGTAGTTTTACCAGCAGAAGGTAAATTGATAACGCTAGGATTTGTAGTGGGTGCTACTGCCATAAAAATGATGAGCAACACCAACATTACGTCGATATATGGGACGACGTTGATCTCGGCTTTAAATTTGCGGCTACGTCCGCTGCGCAAAGAAGAGAGTTGAGACATCAGCGTGCCTGACGATTCAAAATATTAGAGAATTCTTCGATAAACGTTTCGAAGCGAATAGCAAGTCTGTCGACGTCATGCGAGTAACGGTTATAAGCCACAACTGCGGGAATCGCAGCGAATAGGCCAATGGCAGTAGCAATCAATGCTTCAGCAATGCCAGGCGCAACTGAAGCTAAAGAAGCTTGCTGCACGTTTGCCAATCCACGGAATGAATTCATAATGCCCCAGACGGTGCCAAACAATCCCACGTAGGGAGAAACCGAACCAACAGAAGCAAGAAAAGCCAAACGCGATTCAAGTGAGTCCATTTCACGTTGATAAGCTGCACGCATTGCACGACGCGCACTTTCTAATAATGCGCCTGTATCAATTTCACCTGATCCAAATGATTGTTTGGCTTTACGATACTCTTCCATGCCGGCTTCAAAAATACGTTCTAAGCCACCTGCCTTACCACTGCGCTGACGCGAGATGGAGGTGGTTTCTTCATACAAAACATTTAAATTCGCACCAGACCAAAAAATATTTTCAAATTCTTGTGTTTGTCTGATCGCGCTTCGAATCGCAAACATCTTACGGAAAATATAGTTCCAACTCATTGCCGAAACTATGAGCAATAAGAGCATCACAAGTTTTACAGGCACTGTGGCATCGGAGATCAGAGAGAAAAAAGAAAGATCTTGGGTGACAGTCATAATGATGAATACTTTCAGTAGGGTTGTAGCAAATCAGATTGTATTAGTTGGCATGCAATCCGGTAAGAAGTTTTGCATGCAAGAGTTGAGGCATTGCTTTCGGGCGCAAACTATAGGTATCCACACAAGCTACCAACACTTTTCCACTGCAAATTAAAACCGGTTCACCTTTATTAATGCGCCATGCTTGTTGAGCAAATTGAACTGAAGCGCCGCCGATTTTTTCCACTGTTACGCTGATTGCTAGCTCGTCATCGAGTTTCGCAGCCGCATGGTAATCGATGGAGGTGTTTTTGACTACAAACATCAGCTCTTCGGTTTGCGCTAACACTTGCTGACCTATGCCTAAATGCCTCAGCCATTCAGTGCGAGCGCGTTCAAAAAATTTCAGATAATTCGCGTAAAAAACAATACCCCCTGTATCCGTATCTTCAAAGTAGATACGAACTGGCCAGATGAATACCGTTTCCTTATTTTCTTCCATGCTGTAGTCAGTGATTTAACTTTGACGTTTTACGGTGAAGGGTGAAAATCCCTGACAAACAGGCATCATTTCTATACCGTTAATATTCACATGGGCTGGCAAGGTTGCAACCCAATAAGCAGCTTCTGCGACATCATCGGCTGTGAGAGGTTGGGTACCTTGATAAACCTTGGCAGCTGAGGCGTCATCGCCTTTAAAGCGCACGTTGGAGAATTCGGTGCCGCCTGACATGCCAGGTGCAATGTTAGTAGCTCTCACCCCGGTGCCAACCAGATCAGCTCGCAGATTTAAAGTGAATTGATCCACAAAGGCTTTGGTCGCTCCGTACACATTCCCACCTGGATATGGATAAGCGCCCGCCACTGAGCCGAGATTAATCACTAAGCCACGGCCGCGTTCCACCATGCTCGGTAAGACAGCGCGAGTCATAGTCACAAGTCCTTGGCAATTGGTCGCAATCATAGTGTCCCAATCTTCTAAATGTGCCTGATGGGCGGGCTCTAGTCCTAGAGCCAAGCCGGCGTTGTTGACTAAGACGTCAATGTTTTGCCATGCACTCGGTAGGGTCGCCATCATATGGTCTATCGATGCCTTACTGGTTACATCAAGTTCAACCGCTAACAGTGACTTGCCCAGTTCAATAGCGAGTTGATCCAATCTGTCCTTGCGCCTTGCTGCTGCGATGACTTGATGACCATGCGACACGAATTTACGTGCCATGGCTGCGCCAAATCCGGCACTTGCGCCGGTAATCATTACGATCATGGGGAGGGCTCCGCGGTGGATAAGTTGAGTTAAGAATTCCAACTATGGAATTGTAGCCGAAAGCTCCTACTAAGCTGGCTTGAAAAGGTCAGACTACCTTGCCCAAACACAGCCCGCAAACTACAATGACGCTCCATTTTGTGTCTTAGATCAATCAGCGTACTCGCCTTTTGCGGCGCTGGTTTTCTCCTTTTCTCACCAGATGGCTTTTCTCAGCTTTCCCTGATCAACCGGAGTCCAGCATGTTTTCCAAACAACACACGATTGCCCATATCGACCCAGAGTTATGGTCTGCTATTGAACTTGAAAATGAGCGTCAGCAAGAACACATTGAGCTCATCGCTTCAGAAAATTACACCTCGCCCGCTGTGATGGAAGCGCAGGGTTCACAACTCACCAATAAATACGCTGAAGGTTATCCTGGTAAACGTTATTACGGCGGATGTGAATTTGTCGACATTGCTGAATCATTGGCGATTGAACGTTTGAAAAAAATCTACGGTGCAGAAGCAGCGAATGTACAACCGAATTCAGGATCACAAGCCAATCAAGGTGTGTTCTTTGCCATGTTGAAGCCAGGCGATCTGATCATGGGTATGTCCTTAGCAGAGGGCGGGCATCTCACACACGGTATGCCATTGAATATGTCAGGTAAGTGGTTCAATGTGGTCTCTTATGGTTTGGATGCAAATGAAGAGATTGATTACGAACAAATGGAACGACTCGCGCATGAGAAAAAACCTAAGCTGATTATCGCAGGTGCTTCGGCTTATTCATTGCGTATTGATTTCGAACGATTCGCAAAAGTCGCACGAGATATCGGCGCTTATTTTTTAGTCGATATGGCGCACTACTCTGGTTTGATCGCTGCGGGTGTTTATCCTAATCCAGTGCCGCATGCAGACTTTGTGACCTCGACTACCCATAAATCTTTACGTGGTCCGCGCGGTGGTGTGATTTTAATGAAAGCCGAGCACGAGAAAGCCATTAACTCAGCTATCTTCCCAGGTATACAGGGTGGACCTTTAATGCATGTCATCGCTGCCAAAGCAGTCGCTTTTCATGAAGCTTTGCAGCCTGAATTTAAACTCTATCAACAACAAGTTCTTAAGAACGCGGATGCACTGGCTAAAGCTTTAATTACGCGTGGTTTGCGTATTGTTTCTGGCCGTACTGAATCGCATGTGATGTTGGTAGATTTGCGTTCTAAAAAAATGACGGGTAAAGAAGCCGAAGCCGTATTGGGTTTAGCGCATATCACTTGTAATAAAAATGGTATTCCGAATGATCCTGAAAAGCCTTTCGTCACTTCAGGTATTCGTTTAGGTAGCCCAGCAATGACTACGCGTGGATTCAAAGAAGCAGAAGCAACCAAAGTAGGGAATTTGATTGCTGATGTATTAGATAATCCGCATGATGCAGCGAACATTGAACGCGTGAAAGCTGAAGTCAAAAAACTGACTTCAGCTTTTCCTGTTTATGCCGCCTAAGTTAACCCAGTTGACTGAGGATTATTCATCATGAGATGTCCGTTTTGCCAGCATGAAGATACACAGGTGCTGGATACACGGGCATCGGATGAAGGTGATAGCGTGCGTCGCCGTCGTCGCTGTGGTCAATGCGATAAGCGTTTTACGACGTATGAACGCATAGAATTAGCAATGCCTGTGATTGTCAAAAAAAATGGCAGTCGCACAGAATATGAAACTGCAAAATTACGTTCTAGTTTGATGCTTGCATTGCGTAAGCGACCTGTTTCAGCCGATGCAGTAGATGCTGCTATTCATCGTATTGAGGAAAAACTTTTGTCTGCCGGCGAGCGTGAAATTCTTTCGGGGCAGATCGGTGAGTTAGTGATGCGAGAACTAAAACGTCTGGATAAGATTGCTTATATACGTTTCGCTTCTGTTTACCGTAGCTTTGAAGATGTGGCAGAGTTTTTGGATGTAGCCAATGAATTTGACTCAGCCTCAAGACGAATCGCTATGGCGGATAGCGTTAAAAAATAACGCTATTTCCGCTGTATACCCACAGGTAGATTTTGTGCGCCTTGAAATGCTGCAGTTGAAAAGAATGCATCATGCTGTAAATAAGCGATCAACATATCAGTTGCATCGACCCCCCAAAAACATTGCTGATTAACGACTGCAGTTGGCACACCAAACACACTAGCGGCGATGGCTAGGTCGCCATGTCGTCGTAAAGTATCTTTCACTTCCGTAGTTTCAATTTCAGCCTGTGTTATCTGTAATTCTTTAAGCAAAGCCTGCCATGCATGGTCATCGCTAGGAAGATGTCCCTCTTGCCATACATAACGAAACAATCGGTCAACCACTACATGATCATTTTGTTTCGCAATACATAAACGCAGTAAGGGTAAAGGATTAAATGGATGCTGCGTAGGTAATCGCATGGGTATGCCATGGCGGTGTGCAATCCATAAGCAATGTTCATAAGTCCACTGACGTTTAGGTAAGATTTCTACCGGTCCTTTGTTATCCCAATGCGCAAGTAAACCTGCAAATAAGGTGGGAATGGGTTGTAGTGTGAAGTCTATTGTTTGTCGCTGTAGTAGTTGCCACTGCAAATAAGCAAAAGGTGAAATGAAATCAAAATACCAAGCCACTGTTTGTTTTGAAGTGCTCATGATGGGGTGGTTTATTTTTTGTCTGAGGGTAGACAGTAAGTAGGCATATCGCAATCTGTGCAATTACATTGATTGCGCACGAATGCCATGCACTTACCAGGTCCGCGCGTTTCTATCATGCCTTGTGTAATAGGATTGGTCGGCTGTTTACATTCAGTCTGCAACCGTTCTTCTAGTGCGGCTCGTTGTTCATTTGTGAGTGTGCCTGATTTAACGGCATGTACAAACTCCATTTTGCCGCCATTCTCTATCGCCATAGGCGGTTGATCAGCAAAGGCGAGTTGAGCGAATAATAAAAATAAAGCAGCAAGTTGTTTCATTATCACTCTAAGGTGTCAGACCAAATCGTTTTTGCCCAATGATTGGCATAAGTACCTTCGAGTTCAGTTGGTTCTGCACTCACACCACCTGAGCCTGCTACAACTTTAAAGGTGCGTTCAGCAGCAACATATTCATGCACACTCGCAACATGAACCACATTGCGATCATCTATAAAGCTATAGCAGGTGTTGGTTAACATCGGTGTTTGATTGATCTCCCAGCCAGATAGTTGCGCCACAATCGCTGCAGCAGCCACTTTGCCATGATTGTTAGCCATATGGCCACTCTTAGGCATCAGAGGCGCTACTTGTATTGCATCGCCAATTACAAACACATCTTTTGCAGCAGTAGATTCAAAGCTCTGATAATTCACGCCTGCCCAACGGTTATTCGCCATATTGGCTAAGCCCGCTTGTTGTGCAATTTTTCCAGCACGCATAGCAGGTAAAGCATTAATCACATCAGCTTTGACATCGCCTTGCACATCAAATTTAATTAAGCCTTCTTTAGCAGAGACAGCAATTGCTTTATGTTGATTGCGATATTCGATAATGTCTTTGTATTTATCAGCCCAAACTTTTTTGAATAAGCCCGCTTTCGATACCACGTCTTGATTAGCGTCGAGTATCAATACTTTGCTTTTGGGTTTTACATTTTTAAAATACCAAGCAACCTGACATGCGCGTTCATATGGTCCAGGTGGGCAACGATAAGGTGCCTCAGGAATCGTGATGGCATACACACCACCATCTGGCATGGCTTCGAGTTGACGACGCAACGCAACTGTTTCAGGGCCAGCTTTCCATGACTGTAAAATTTTTCCTGCGGCTTGCGCTTCAGCTAAACCTTCAACGCTATTGAAATCAAGTTCAACACCAGGTGAGACTACGAGCTTGTCATAAGAGAGTGAGCTGCCACCGGATAATTTTAAGGTGCGTGCGTTGCTGTCAATTGTAGTGACGGTATCTTGCACGATACGAATGCCATGATTTTTTGTTAGCGTTGAATAAGGACGCGAAATATCAGCAAGTTGTCGACTGCCGCCAATGACGAGATTGGACATTGGGCAGGAAATAAATTCTTTGTTGGGCTCAATGATGGTGACATCAATTTTTCCTTCAGAGAGTAGACGTATATATTTTGCTGCTGTCGCTCCGCCATAACCACCACCAATCACGACAACTTTTGCGCCGCGCATAGACCAAGCGGGGAGTGCGCTCATTGATAAACCTAGTGCTGCACTCGCTTGTAAAAATGTTCTACGATCCATGACGAGAGCTCCTAGCGCGACTGCGCAGCAAAATAAGCGGCGAGGTCTTTAATTTGTTGGTCGTTATAGCCCTTAGCGAGCTGATGCATGATGGTGGCTTTACGTGCGCCAGATTTAAAGGCCTGCATTTGTTCGATGAAGTAATCGTTTTTCATGCCAGCCAAGGATGGAAGTGCGCCATCTTGAATGCTCTTACCAAAAGTACCGTGACAGTTAGCACAGGTAGCAGCCATTCCATTAGTGGCTAATTCTTGCTGGCTAGCGGCAAAGCTTGAGGTGCTAAAGAATAAACAACTAGCTAAAAGCGCAGCAAAGCGTGGAGTGCATGTTGAAGCAAATTTTGAACCGAACATTGAAATCATTGAGTTAGTCTGCATAAGAATATCCATCATGATGTAACGAGAGTGAAGGCTAGGGACTGGGGCGAAGTGGTCAGCGTGTATGCCAATTTTCGAGTCGATTGTACTCGACATTTTTTGCGCTGTTATACTTTGCTTAGACTATTAATGAAATAGCTTATGCAAAATTGGATGGATTAAAAATGAAAAAATTATTGTTAATTGCAGCACTCGGTGGCTTCGCTTCTGTTGCCTATGCAGATTGGTCGAAAGTGGATCACAACGCTAGCGATATGACTTTGTATATCGATGTCGAATCGCGCGTTGATAGCGGTCATGGCACGATGGTGATGTGGCATCTGACTGATTATGCAGCGAGCCAAAGCTTAGGTGATAAAAAATTCCGCTCCATGAAGGGTAAGGATGAATATGATTGCGGTAAAGATGTAAGCCGTGAGCTTTTATATTTCTGGCATCCTGATCCTATGGGGAATAGTCAGATGGTGCACGCTGCTTACGTACCCACGGCGTGGATGAAACCAGAAGCGGGTAGTGTGCAGCGCACTCTGATGCAAATCGCTTGTAAAAAATAAGTATTCTTATCGTGTCTAATTCTCGTTCTTACGGTCGGATTCAATCAGCACCAGAAAATTTTATTTCTGATGAGTTGATTGCAGAAATCAATGCTGATGGATTAAATGACACACGCCGTAATTTTTTACGTCGTAGTTTTGCAGCCGCTGCAGGGGTAGTCGCTGCGAGTGGTTTAGCAACTGGAAATGCGAATGCTGCTGCTGATCATCCGGGCTTGGATGGTGATCCTGCTATCTTAAAATTGCCTAAGCACAGTACCTCGCTAGGCAATCCTGTTGCGCATACGCCGTATGGCATGCCTTCTCGTCATGAGGCTAATTTACAAAGACGTGAATCTCCTGGTCTGACTAAGAAACGTGAGAGTGGAGTCGCGTTTACTCCGCTACAGGGATTATTCGGCATCATCACACCTAGTGGTTTGCATTTTGAACGACATCACGCAGGTTGGCATGATATTGATCCTGCAAGTCACAGACTGATGATCAATGGTTTAGTTGCGAATGCGAAGGTGTATACCGTTGGTGATTTAATGCGTTTGCCTTCTGTATCACGTATGCATTTCATAGAGTGTGGTGCCAACACTGCAATGGACTGGGGTGGACCTGCTGTGCCTTCTGTGCAGTACACCCATGGCATGTTGTCATGTAGTGAATTCACTGGAGTGCCACTCTCACTGTTGTTAGAAGATTGCGGCATCGATAAAAGCAAAGCGAAATTTGTTTTAGCTGAAGGTGCAGATGGCGCGAGTTTAACGCGCACTATTCCTATCGAACGCGCACTCGATGATGTGTTGGTGGCGTGGGGTATGAATGGTGAAATGCTTCGCCCTGAAAATGGTTATCCAATACGGCTAGTAGTGCCTGGTGCGCAAGGTGTCTCATGGGTGAAATGGCTGCGACGCATAGAAGTGGGCGATGCACCTTATGCCACACGTGAAGAGTCAACCCAATATATTGATCTCATGCCCGACGGATCAGTTAGGCAATACACGCTGATACAAGAATGTAAATCCGTGATCACGACACCTTCTGGTGGACAGATCTTGATGGACAAAGGTTTTTATAACATCACGGGTCTTGCATGGTCAGGGCGCGGCAAAATCACACGTGTTGATGTTTCTGTAGATGGTGGTCGGAATTGGAAAACAGCGCGACTTGAATCACCTGTACTCTCAAAATGTTTAACTCGCTTTAACATCGATTGGCAATGGGATGGTAAACCTGCGATTTTGCAATCACGTGCTATCGATGAAACAGGCTACGTACAACCGCGTATGCAAGAACTGCGTGCTGTTCGTGGAACGCGTTCTGTGTATCACAACAATGCAATTCAGTCGTGGCGAGTGGAATCTTCAGGTGAGGTATTTAATGTACAAATATCTTAGTTCCCTTTTCTGCTTTTGCTTTGTGTGTGTGCTGCCATCATTAGTCAGCGCTGAGGGATTTACTAATGTAGGCCGTAAAGCAAGCTTGGCGGAAATCGCGGCATGGGATATTGATGTGCGCGCTGATTTTAAAGGCTTACCTAAAGGCGCAGGTAGCGTGAATCAGGGGCAAAAAATTTGGGAAGCAAAGTGTGCATCTTGCCATGGCGTGTTTGGTGAGTCGCCTGAAGTATTTATACCTTTAGTAGGTGGAACAACTGCAGCTGATGTGGAGCGAGGTCGAGCAGCGGGTTTGAATGCGGCGACAGAAAATGCGCGCACTACCATTATGAAGTTAACCACAGTCTCCACGTTGTGGGACTACATACATCGTGCTATGCCTTTTGATGCACCGAAAAGTTTATCCGTTAATGAAGTCTATGCTTCGACAGCGTATCTCTTACATTTAGCGGATTTAGTGCCTGCAGATTTCACCTTATCCAATGATACGATTGCATCAGTACAGCAGCGTTTACCAAATCGATATGGTGCTAATACTGCGCATGGCATGTTAGATGTAAAAGGAACGCCAGATGTAAACAGCAAAGCCTGTGAAAAAAATTGTGTGGTTGATGAAAAATCATTGGTCGTATTACCTGCCGCAATTAATGGACGTAATGGCAATATGGCAGATCAAAATCGTCGCTATGGTCCGGTGCGTGGTATTGATACCAGCCGCTATAAATAATAACCACAGCAAAAACCACAGCAGAGCGCATTAAGAATGAAGGAATAAGCATGGCAGAACCGATGCGTGTCAGAGCGACGCAAAATGGCGATCTCGTTGAAGTGAAAGTATTAATGAAGCATCGCATGATTAGTCGCCTAACTTGGGATATGGGCGGTCATTTAAATCTGCCGCACTTTATTCAAACCATACGTGGTACGTGTAATGGTCAGCAAATTTTATATGTGCACTTTGGTGGATCGGTTTCTAGGGATCCTTATTTCGCATTTAAATTTAAAGGCGGCCAAAAGGGTGATCGTGTGGTGATTACTTGGGTCGACACCGAAGGTGACACACGTACCGACGAGACACTGGTTGTGTAAATTTGCTTCTGATTCAATGCAACATTTCTTCGTTACCCAGACCTCTATCAAGACTTTCTTATCCTTCTTTTCATCTAAGCAAGCGCTTCAATCATGAAACTTGACTATTTTGTTCTTTAGTTGATGGTCTAGTGACTTGATTTTATTCAGCTTAATTTTTTTATTAAAAAAGTATTGCGTGTTTAGCATGTCATCTCCGCAGTGCAGCAATTATTTCTGTATTTGTAAAATAAAAACCTACTAGCGCACTAGGGTAAAAACTTTTTACGCCACAAATTGTTATGCTTAGCGCCGTTAGATCAGTCGTCTAAAGCATAGTATTTAAATAATGTTGCAGCTTTCCGAAGCCACTCTGTTATGCGGTTTCTTGATTTTGGGAAATAACGGTGTTATATAGTCTCAGGCGTAAATTTTTTGCCTGAGAAACAAAGGTTTTTAGGGTAATCACGACCGATCCGTAAGTGAAGGTTCGCGTGCCGTTTTGAATCAAAATTGGCGAGCGAATCAAGCAGTAAAATCGACGCAGCTTAGGGTGGGTCGAATAATAATTCTGATGAGAAATCGTTGGTTTAATTTGTAGTGAAACAAAAAAGAGGAGAGTTAACATGGCAATCAGTTTCAACCTGAACGGCTCGACGGTAACCGTCCAAGCCGAGCCGGATACCCCGTTGTTATGGGTGATTCGTGATGAAGTCGGTCTGACCGGCACTAAGTTTGGCTGCGGTGCAGCTTTGTGCGGTGCTTGCACAGTACATTTAAATGGTAGTCCTATCCGTTCCTGCCAGACTCCAGTGTCTGCAGTAGCAGGTAAGAAAGTAGCCACAGTAGAGTCACTCTCCGCAGACAATTCGCATCCATTGCAAAAAGCATGGGTTAAGCATCAAGTGCCTCAGTGCGGCTATTGCCAATCTGGTCAGTTGATGAGCGCAACAGCATTGCTCGCTAAGAACAAGAATCCAAGCGACTCTGATATCGATGCTGCAATGAGTGGCAATCTGTGCCGTTGCGGCACCTACAACCGCATCCGTGCTGCCATCAAGGATGCTGCAGCCGAAATGCGCAAGGCTTAAGGAGACAACACAAATGACAACTACACGTCGTGATTTTTTAAAGACAACCGCAGTTGCTTCCGGCGTCTCCGTACTGGGTATGTATTTGCCTGGTCTAGGTGGCGAAGAAGCACATGCTGCTGGTTCCGTGCACACCCCAAATGCTTGGGTGCACATTGCTGATGACAATACTGTCACTCTGATTTCTCACATGTCAGAAATGGGTCAAGGTGTTCACACATCATTGCCTATGCTGATCGCTGAAGAACTCGGTGTTGATATCACCAAGGTTAAAGTAGCAACCGCTGGTGCTAACCCTGCCTACGTAAACGGCTTGCTCGGCGCGCAAATCACCGGTGGTTCCACCGCTATTCGTGACGCATGGGAAAAGCTGCGTATAGGTGGCGAACAAGTGCGTAACATGTTGGTACAAGCTGCTGCTAACAAGTGGGGCGTTGATGCTTCCACTTTGACCGCAGACAATGGCGTTGTTTCAGGTGGTGGCAAATCAGCTACTTACGGTGAACTCGCTGCAGCTGCTGCTTCAGTACCTGTA
>JAIXOW010000249.1 GCA_027486615.1 Oxalobacteraceae bacterium
CACCGATGAAGAAGCCACAACCATCAACGAAACATGGCAACAACAAGGTTGTACCTTCAACCATTTGCTTAACGTCCATGTTACCGCCGTTTTCACGCGGTGGAATGGTACGTAAACATTTATCTTTGTGGCTACCGTTAGGACCGCAAACGTCTGCAGGACGTGCGTTGGTTGGCTCAGGTGGCAACGCTACGCCGCCGGCTTTGCCCAGTTGTGACTCGCGAGCAAGCCATTTCTCAACTTCAGCTTCGCCTGGCATAACGCCAACGGAACCCATGAAGCCGTTCATAGGAATGCGAACGCCCGGCACTTGCTCGGACACAGCTTCACGACGATTCAACTTCCAGTTCGCAACGAACGGCTCGGTGTACATGTCTGGCAAGAAGCCAAAACCAGGAATGATGGTGGTGTAGCCATACTGGTCTGGGTTGATGTCGATGAGCTTAACTGCCAGCACGTCGCCACGCTTTGCGCCTTCGATGAAGATCGGACCCGTCATTGGGTGAATCAGGTTAACGTCAATAGCAGTGACATCTTTTGGCTTCGAATTGATGTTGAGGTTCGAATCCAGCGCGTCACGTGTGTGAACAACGATCAGATCGCCCGGCTTTGCACGAGCTACTGGCTTGATGGCTGGGTGATAACGGTTAAAGCAATTGGGGTCTTGCTCGCAATGAGCGCCCTTCTTTTTTACTTCAACAATCGTTTGAGTCTTTACATCAGTGGTGTCAGCCGATGCAATCTGGCTAAAACCTGCTGCCAAGATGGCAACGAGAAGAGCTGGTAATAAACGCATCTATTTCTCCGGAGATGGGGGTTTACAAGAAAATCCTGTTGGAAATGATTATTCTGCTTTTTTAAACATAAAACATTTTTTTCACGTTTCTGTGAAGAACTCTTTTTACCAAGCTCAAGCTATTTTGTCTAATGAATTATTGCTTAAAAACAATAAACCATAAGTACAGAATGGTGTTTTGCATGAGTTTTAGACACCGTCCTTCATCACCGCACTGCATGCGTGCACTTAAGAAATTATTTTTCTTGGAACGCACTTATTTAGGTCTTTTTTTCCTAATTAATCAGCAAAAACCGTCTATAGTTAGATTTTGAATAGTTTATTGATTTATAGTTTGTTAGGAAGTAGAATGAAGCACTTTTGTACATCATTCATCATTTATGACTACTGCCACTTCTAATCAAAAATTTGATCTTCAAGCCTTAAGAGCTTCTGCAGACGCAGCTTGCGGGCTGATGCGTGTACTCTCAAATCCCGATCGCTTACTTTTACTTTGTCAGCTGGCTGAGGGAGAAAAACGTGTAGGCGAGTTAGAAGAGCTGCTCGACATTCAACAACCCACTCTTTCACAACAGCTCGCCGTATTAAGAGATGAATCTTTAGTGGAAACACGACGCGAAGGCAAACAAATTTATTACCGCATTGCGAGTGATGCTGCGTTAGCGATCATGGCAACTTTATATATCCAATTCTGTTCACAACCAAAAGAGAGTTCAACATGATGATAGATACCGCGAACTTCACACCTGGTCTTTCGCTCTTAGGCGGCATACTGGCTGGCACTGCTTCTGCATTATTCATTCTTAACAACGGACGCATAGCTGGTATCAGCGGCATTCTTGGTGGTTTATTAAATCCGCGTAAAGATGATGTTATGTGGCGCATCGCTTTCTTGCTAGGTTTAATCGCTGCACCGACCATCACCTTTATGTTTATGGCTGCGCCTGTAGTCACGATAGAAGCCGAGACCGCTACCTTAATCATTGCAGGACTCTTAGTCGGTGTGGGTACGCGCTACGGCTCAGGTTGCACGAGTGGTCATGGTATTTGCGGTTTATCACGACTCTCACCACGTTCACTGATTGCTACGCTGGCTTTCATGGCTGCAGGTATGGCAGTTGTGTTTGTGATGCGTCATCTCGTTAACTAAACGGAGAGAAAATGAAAAAACATATCGACACCTTATCCTCCTTTTTAGTTGGTTTAATTTTTGGCATAGGACTCATCTTGGCTGGCATGACCAATCCCGCCAAAGTGATAGGCTTTCTAGACATCACAGGCACCTGGGATCCTTCCTTAGCCTTTGTGATGGGCGGTGCTATTTTGGTCGCTATTGTTGCGTTTCGTTTTGCAAAAAAACGTACTGTAAATTTTTTAGGCGGTGCAATGCGCATGCCTACTTCTGACATGATAGATAAACGGTTAGTGATAGGTAGCCTGTTATTTGGTGCTGGCTGGGGTATGGCAGGTTTTTGTCCAGGCCCAGCTCTTACATCAATTGGCACTGGTAATCCTAAAGCAGTAATTTTTGTGATTGCTATGATCGCAGGTATGGCAATCTTTGAATTGGCGGATCGCTTTTGGCATCAGCCTCGTCAAGCAGCAACGCAGTAAATACCTTTGTTTAACTCACATAAGGAGCGCACCATGTTTAAAGCTAACGTTGGAACAACAGATCGTGCATTACGTATTTTTGTAGGTTTATTGTTAGTCTTACTGTCTGTTTTGAATGTGATAGGACCATGGGGTTGGGCTGGTTTAATCGTAGTGGCGACTGGTGTATTGCGTTACTGCGGTCTATACGGTGTTCTAGGATTGAGTTCTTGCTCACTACCTGACAACAATTCACCAAACACACCATGAGTGGCTTTAATAATCCGGCAGAAACATGGAATAAACGTTTTGCCGGAGCCGACTATATCTTTGGC
>JAIXOW010000143.1 GCA_027486615.1 Oxalobacteraceae bacterium
ACAGGACCGTGAAACGACTTTGCGCCGATGATAGTGCTGCAACCAGTGTGAAAGTAGGTCATCGTCAGGCTATTATTCTAAAAAACCCCATCTGAAATTCAGTTGGGGTTTTTTTTCGCCCAGATTTTTATGGAACAAGTTTTTGAGAAATAAGATGTTAAGCGTGTAGCGAGCAAAGTAAAGATGAATGAAGTCAAAAAATCAATTGAATTGAGACGCAATACATTCACTTACGTGCTGACATAAGTAAAAATAAAACTGTTAACCACCTGGTACTCTAGGAGCACGAATATTACACTCAGGTGGACGACCATATTCAGCCGACTTAACGCGATTATCCGACCTAAATTCAACTTGAAACCAACGACACAAACTGTTTTCATAGCGATAGCTCCAAACAGTCCATGGGCTTTTTCCTCCACCCATGAGAATTTTAGAGGGGCCAATTATATTTAACACCTCACCATCACTCATGCCAGGTTTAATCAGTGAGAATGACGATTCTTTAAGTACTTGTTCAGAACGAAGCAGTTTGTCGTCAGATGAGAAATATAAAAAATAGGTATGTTTACCAAAAGGGCCGCGAGCATAAACTAAACGAAATCCATTATCGTCAGTTAATTTGCTAGATGGGGTTCCCATACGCTGTATCACCAAATCTGAAGATAGCCCAATCAACTCAGTAGATGGTGAGTAAGTGGCGCAGCTGGATAGAGTGAATAAAAAGCCTAATCCACAAAGAAAAAAGAGAAAGCGAAATAAACAAAGATTATTCATAGCTTCGTAATAAAGGAATAATGATTAAAGATTAAATAGAAGATTAGCCGTCAAAGAATATCGTATGTGAAAAAAGTAAGGATTAAGAAATGAATCATAAAGAAAAACCAGAAATTGCATTTTTAGGCATAGGTTTAATGGGGCTACCCATGGCACGCAACTTATTAAAACAAGGATACTCTGTTCATGCTTGGAATCGTACAAAAGCAAAAGCAGAAGCATTACAAGAATTTGGCGCAATCGTCGCAACAACTCTAGAAGAAATAGGCAAAGCAGACATTATCATCACCATGTTAGAAGCAGGTCCACAAGTAGAAGCAGTCATATTGACAGCACTCCCAACATTGAAAAAAGGAAGTCTTGTCATTGACATGAGTTCAACCAAGCAATCTGAGGCGGTCGAACTAAGTAAAAAGCTACAAAAACATGATATCCGTTTTATGGACGCACCTGTATCAGGTGGGGTGATTGGAGCAGAGGCTGCAAGCTTAGCAATCATGGTGGGGGGTGATCAAAGTGATTTTGACCGTGCAAAGTCAGTCCTAAATGCGATGGGTCGAGCAACACATGTTGGTTCAGTAGGTTGTGGTCAGTTGGCTAAGCTATGTAATCAGTTAATTGTAGGTGGAACATTAAACATCGTAGCAGAAGCATTGCTACTGGCGCAGGCAGGAGGAGCGAATCCTAGTGCAGTACGTGATGCATTGCGAGGAGGTTTTGCTGAAAGTCGAATCTTAGAAGTGCATGGACAGCGCATGTTGGATAGAAATTTCATGCCAGGTGGACAGGTAAAAAGTCAGTATAAGGATATGGAAAATATTCTAACAGCAGCAGCAGATTCAGGAGTTTCTCTACCATTAGCACAGCTAATTACCAAAAACTATCAAAGTCTCATTGAGTCATCACCATTAGCAGATCAATCTGCAATTTTATTAGCAGTTGAAAAAATTAATCAAGCAACAAGACTTGGAAGTAGTGAAAACAAACTGCCGTCTTAAAAAACAATATCTAAGCAATTTAAAAGAAATCTCTTAAAAAAATGTCAGTCTTAAAAAAATCAGAGCCATTAAATTGGCATGCTAGTTGGGGATTGATTGCTCCCTATTGGAAATCTAGCGAAAAATGGATTGCAAGGTTGCTGTTAGCAAGTGTGGTCTCTCTTGCACTAGGCATGGTCTATTTGAATGTTCTTTTTAATGATTGGAATAGAGATTTTTATAATGCACTAGAAAATAAAAATTTCGAGGTATTCAAAGAACAGCTGTGGCAATTCTCGCTACTGGCATTTATTTTTATTGTCGTTGCCATATATAAAATATATTTAACTCAAGCATTGGAAATCCGTTGGCGGGCATGGATGACTAAGCAATACATGAGTGAATGGTTGGAAAATCAATCTTACTATCGAATAGAACAAACAGGTGCTGCAGACAATCCCGATCAACGCATAGCAGAAGATCTAAAATATCTGACTTCGGGATCCCTATCCTTATCACTAGGCTTATTGTCTAGTGTCGTGACCTTACTTTCATTTGTAGGCATCTTATGGACAGTCAGTGGGCCGATTTCATTTGTCATTGCTGAACAAGAATTGCACATACCTGGCTATATGGTTTGGTTCGCTCTGTTATATGCCGGCGTCGGTTCTCTTTTAGTTGCATGGATAGGAAAGCCTCTAATTAAACAAAATTATAATCAGCAAAAATTCGAAGCAGATTTTCGATTTGGTTTAATTCGACTACGTGAAAATGCAGAAGCAATTGCTTTATATCGTGGTGAGCAAGAAGAGCAGCAAAGCTTGCAAGGACATTTCAAAGAGATTCAAAACAACTGGTGGGCTATTATGAAGACTACCAAAAAACTCAATATCGCCTCCACATTTTATGCACAGTTTGCAGTCATCTTCCCCTTCCTAGTAGGCGCGCCGCGTTATTTTTCAGGTGCGATTACCTTAGGTGGACTAATGCAGATTTCTTCTGCATTCGGTCAAGTGCAGTCAGCATTATCGTGGTTCATCGATGCATTTGGACAGTTAGCAGAATGGAAGGCTAGCGTAAATCGACTATCTAGTTTTCACAGCGCGATACTCGACATGAAGAAAGAGCAAGCGGGAATTAGCATCACCCACAATAATGTAGGTGCGATACTTATAGAGCAAGTCAGTTTAGAACTACCTAATGGAATAAAACTCACTGAAAAGTTTGATGCCATCATTCATGATGGTGAACGTATCTTAGTAAGTGGGCCATCAGGTTGTGGTAAGTCTACTTTATTTAGAGCCATGGCAGATATCTGGCCGTATGGATCGGGCACTATAGAAATACCAGTATCTAAAAAATTATTATTCCTACCGCAAAAAAGTTATTTGCCGATAGATTCATTAAGAGCAGCAATTAATTATCCTGCTGCTGCAACAGCGTATAAAGACTTAGCAATTATTCATTACTTAGAATTATGCAGATTGACGCATCTGATACCTAAACTAGATGAAGTCGATAATTGGAGTCATAGACTCTCGCCTGGAGAGCAGCAGCGATTAGCATTTGTACGAGCGCTCTTACATAGACCTAACACCTTGTTTTTAGATGAAGCAACAAGTGCAGTAGATGCGGAGACAGAAAAAGAAATCTATGAATTAATTATTCGTGAATTACCTGACTCCACAATCATAAGCATTGCACATCGCGCATCAGTAGCTAGCTATCACACCAAAACTTGGCGATTTGAGCCAATAGAACAAACTGAAAATCAGATAGCAGATAAAAAACAAGCGCAATATCAGGTCATTACGATGGATAAGCCTGCAAAAAACAATAAGAAATCTTAGTGTGATTAAATTAGCGTAAAGGTGGTGAAGATAGAAAACGTTCTGCTAGTCTGACCCAATAAGTCGCGCCTATAGGAAGTAAATCATCATTAAAGTCATAGCTAGGATTATGTAAATTGCACGGTCCTAAACCGTGCCCGTGCATGCGATGCTCGCCATCGCCATTTCCAATAAAAACATAACAACCTGGCTTTTCTAACAGCATAAAAGCGAAATCTTCAGAGCCCATAGTAGGCTCTACCTGAGCATTAACATGCTCTTTGCCAACCACTTCTTCCATCACGCCCAAAGCGAATAGCGTTTCAAGATCATGATTAATCAGTGGCGGATAATTTCTTTTAAACTGAAACTCAATCGTGGCACCAAAAGCAGCAGCAGTGTGTTCCGCAATTTCACGCATACGCGATTCAATTAAATCTAACACTGGCAAAGTAAAAGTACGCACAGTGCCTATCAAGCTAGCAGAGTTAGGAATAATGTTCGTGGCGCTACCAGAATGAATTTGAGTAATAGAGAGTACGCCTGAATCAATCGGACTTTTATTGCGCGAAATAATGGTTTGCCAGCTTTGTGCAATTTGCACTGCCACCATAATTGGATCAATCCCCATATGAGGCTGCGCAGCATGCGCACCTTTACCTTTCACAATCACTTCAAATTCATTGGATGAAGCCATCATAGGACCAACTTTTACACCCATACCGCCAGCTGCAGCGCCAGGCCAGTTATGCATACCAAAAACTGCCTCCATCGGACACTGTTCAAACAATCCTTCATCCATCATACGTTTAGCGCCACCAGCACCTTCTTCAGCTGGTTGGAAAATCACATACACCGTGCCATCAAAATTTTTATGCTTCGATAAGTAGTGAGCAGCACCTAACAACATAGCAGTATGTCCATCATGGCCACATGCATGCATCTTGCCTTCATGTTGCGAATGATGAGGAAAAGTATTCGACTCTTGAACCGGCAAAGCATCCATATCAGCACGTAAACCTACTGCGCGCTTACTGGTGCCATTTTTAATCACACCAACCACGCCAGTCAGCCCTAGACCGCGAATCACGGGTATACCCCATTCCGTTAATTTCTTCGCCACTAACTCCGAAGTTTGCACTTCTTCGTAGGAGAGCTCAGGATGCGCATGAATAGTGCGGCGTATCTGTTGTAGCTCGGTGTGAAATTCAAGAATCGGTTCGATCAGTTTCATAGTAGTCTCTGTTTATCATTGTTATTCTAGCTGTTGCTAGTTTAGTACGCACTAAAATTTCTAGCAGACTGTTATATTAACCTTAGCTAGCGAATCGCATCATTCTTTCAAAAATAGCAAAATAGTCTTCCTTAAAATGACCACCACCATACGTGCTACCTGCCCACATGATTGTCCTGATACCTGTGCCATGTTAGTCACAGTAAAAGATGGCGTGGCCATAGATGTCAAAGGCGATCCTGATCATCCAAATACAGCTGGTGCGCTTTGTACGAAAGTATCGCGTTATGTAGAGCGTACTTATCATACTGAGCGCCTACTCTTTCCACAAAAACGTGTTGGACGTAAAGGTGAAGGAAAGTTTGTTCGGATTAGTTGGGATGAAGCGCTTGATATCATCGCCGCCAAACTAAAACCTATAGCAGAGCAAGACCCGCTTGCCATCCTGCCGTATAGCTATGCCGGCACCATGGGCTTAGTACAGGGCGAATCTATGTCTATACGATTTTTTAATAAAATCGGCGCCTCGGATCTGGATCGAACTATTTGTGCTTCTGCAGGATCAGTTGGTTATCAATACACCATAGGCGCAAAAATAGGTACAGACACCGAGCAGTTTGAGCATGCAAAGTTAATTATCATATGGGGCAGTAATCCCATCGCATCTAATCTACATTTTTGGATGAAGGTTCAAGAAGCAAAGCGCAGAGGCGCCACCATTATTGCGATTGACCCTTATCGCTCGTTCACTGCAGAAAAATGTCATCAACACATAGCTTTATTGCCTGGTACTGATACAGCACTCGCACTCGGCTTAATGCATGTATTGATACGAGATGATTATCTCGATCATGACTACATAAAAAACTACACCTTAGGCTTTGATCAATTAGCGCAAAGAGTAAAAACTTGGACGCCAGAATACACAGCAAAAATATGTGGCATAGCACCCGAAGTAATAGAGCAGCTAGCACAACTATATGGAAAAACCGCATTACAAGGTGAAGCAGTAGCAATACGATTAAGTTACGGCATACAGCGTACTCATGGTGGAGGCATGGCAGTACGTAATGTTGCATGCTTACCAGCTTTAGTCGGTGCATGGCGTCAACCAGCAGGCGGTGTTCTCTTATCAAGTGGTGATAGTTTTCCTAAACGCTTAGATCGATTACAAAGACCTGATTTACGTACAACATCAAGTTTGCAAAAACAGCGCCTCATTAACATGAGCACCATAGGTGATGATTTATTAAAACCCACCTCAAAAGAATTTGGCCCTGCCATACAAGCACTCATCGTCTATAACTCAAATCCTGTTGCTGTAGCACCTGAATCACCAAAAGTTACACGCGGATTTGCGCGTGAAGATTTATTCACTGTCGTGTTGGAACACTTTCAAACGGACACAGCTGACTATGCAGATATCTTATTGCCAGCCACAACGCAGCTAGAGCACACCGATATCCATGCGACCTACGGCCATCTCTATATGATGGCAAATAATCCAGCGATACAAGCGCTAGGCGAATCAAAACCGAATACAGAAATATTTAGATTACTAGCAGCACGTATGGGCTTTAACGACCCGTGTTTTTTAGAGACCGATGATGACATAGCAGCGCAAGCATTTGACTCTACCAATGAACGAGCAATACATTTTGATTGGACAAGTTTGAAAAAAACAGGTTGGCAAAAATTAAACATGCCCCTTGCACCATTTGCACAAGGCGGCTTTCCTACAGCATCCGGTAAATGTGAATTCTTCAGCGCAAAAATGCAAGCAGATGGTTTAGATCCTTTGCCAGCATATATCCCGCCATATGAGTCGGCACAAAGCGCACCACAACTCGCGCAAGTTTATCCACTTGCGATGATATCGCCGCCGGCAAGAAATTTTTTAAACTCCACCTTTGTTAATGTAATGAGCTTACGTGATACAGAAGGCGAGCCTTATTTAGATATACATCCACAGGATGCACATGCGCGAGGCATTCTGAACGGCGATATGGTTCGTACCTTTAATGATCGTGGATCTATGATCATGAAAGCACGCATCACAGACAAAACGCGAGCAGGACTCGTAGTGGGCTTGTCGATCTGGTGGAAAAAATATGCTGGTGATGGAAAAAACGCGAATGAATTAACCAGTCAACGTTTAACCGATATGGGACGAGCTGCAACTTTTTATGACGTACTCGTCCAAGTCGAAAAAGCATAATCTCTAAATGAAAAAACTCTTCACCATCATCAGTATCGGTAGCTTACTTTTTTTATGTGGTGGTTGCGCGCAACTTGCTTATTATTCCCAAGCGGCGCAAGGACAAATGGAAGTGTTAGCAAAAGCAAAGCCGATTGAGCAAGTGCTAGTACAACCCAACGCAGACGATAATTTAAGAGCACGATTAAAATTAGTACAGGAAATACGACGCTTTGCTGTAGATGAATTAGGTTTGCCTGACAATGGTAGCTATAAAAAATATGCTGATCTAAAACGGCCTTACGTACTCTGGAATGTTGTAGTCACCCCCGAGTTATCGCTCCAGCCACAGCAGTGGTGTTTTCTTGTTGCCGGTTGCGTCAGTTATCGAGGCTATTACAATAAAGACCAAGCGCAGCATTTTGCTGAAACCATGCGGCATAAAGGAAAAGATGTATTAGTAGCAGGTGTGCCAGCGTATTCCACCTTGGGTTGGTTTAACGACCCAGTACTGTCGACGTTCATACACTACTCAGAGGCGGAACTGGCGCGACTTATTTTTCATGAACTTGCTCATCAAGTTGTATATATCCCAGGTGATACACAATTTAATGAATCCTTTGCAACTGCAGTAGAAGAAATTGGTGTCACACGCTGGTTGAATCGATTTGGGAATACAACTGAGCTCAATCATTTTCAGCAGAGTCAAAAGCGTCGAATCGCATTTATTACACTCTTAACTGATTATCGCGCAAAGCTAGAAGAAAATTATGCAAGTACAGATTCGGAATCTGTAAAAAGATTAAAGAAAAATGAAATTTTTCAATCATTAAAAGCAGCATATAGCGTACTTAAGCATGAGCAGTGGAATGATGATACGAGCTATGACGCTTGGTTTAACCGTCCTTTATCAAATGCCCATCTAGCACTAATTTCTACCTACTTTGACTTGGTTCCAGCCTTCCAGCGCATGTGGGAAGAGCAAAAGAATTTTTCACATTTCTATCATTCAGTTCGTCAATTAGCGAAGCTAGAAAAAAAGAAAAGAAGAAGCCAACTTGCGAAATTAACGATAGCTCAACCCATATCTATGCAAGAGAGTAGTCAATAACCAACTGCTGCGCTGCAATAACTCCACATCGTCTTCATTTTCAGATAGGATTAAGACCATAGAGGAAGACCTAGTGCTACTACAAGCCTAGCCCAAAAAATAAAACAATCAGGGATAAGACATGCAAAAATTTTGGATTAAATCCTACCCACAAGGCGTACCAGCAGAAATCGATTTCACACGCTATCGTTCATTAGTTCATTTACTAGAAGAATCCTTCAGTAAATACGCAGCCCGTGATGCCTATGCTTGCATGGGTAAAACTTTACGTTACCGTGATGTCGATGCCATGTCAGTAAAACTCGGCGCATGGTTACAAGCACAAGGGTTACCTCCTGGCGCACGAGTTGCATTAATGATGCCAAATGTTTTGCAATATCCCGTCGCCATAGCAGCTGTGCTTCGCGCTGGTTACACCGTCGTGAATGTAAATCCGCTCTACACGCCGCGTGAGTTGGAATATCAATTACAAGATTCAGGTGCAGAAGCCATCATCATTTTAGAAAACTTTGCGCATACACTTGAAAAAGTCATCTCAAGATCAGCCATCAAAATTGTTGTGGTTGCTAGTATGGGTGAATTATTAGGCGGATTAAAAGGTAGCATCGTAAATTTTGTTGTACGCCATATTAAAAAAATGGTGCCAGAATTTTCATTGCCGCATGCCATACGTTTTAATCAAGCATTACGTAAAGGCGCTGGACTTGCATTACGTCCGATAGAAGTGGGACATGAAGACATCGCTTTCTTGCAATACACCGGAGGCACAACGGGCTTGTCAAAAGGTGCCATGCTCAGTCATAGAAATGTGATTGCAAATTTATTGCAAAACGAAGCCTGGTTGCAACCTGGATTAGATATGCCGCCTAAAGTGGAGGCCATGATCACAGTCTGTGCTTTGCCGCTGTATCACATCTTTGC
>JAIXOW010000020.1 GCA_027486615.1 Oxalobacteraceae bacterium
TGTTCATCCAAACAGTTTTCTGTGCAACTGGATCCCAAGCTTTCAATCCACCGCCGTGACCGCCAGGGCCCATTTTGCCCAAGTCAAAGTTCACTGACAGATAGAACTGACCACGTTTGTAGTCTTCTTGGATACCTTCCATGTCCATACACAAGTTCATGGTTGGGATGTATACCAAGCCAGTTACCTTGTTGTAGCTCATAGGCATCCAGTTTTTGCCGCCTAACAAGTTAGGGCAAACATCAGAAGCTTTACGCTTCAAACCAGGACGCTTGCTGTTGTTTGGCGCTTCAATTGGAGCACCAGTTTTGAGGTCGATACCAGTTGCCCAGTTAACGCCATCAACGAACTGCTTAGCAGACAACAGTTTGCCGTTTGCACGATCGATCACATAGAAGAAACCGTTACGGTTTGCTTGCATGATCACTGGCGTAGTTTTGCCGTTCATTGGTAAGTCAGCAAACACTAATTCGTTTACGCCGTCATAGTCCCATGCATCATGCGGTGTGAACTGATAGTGCCAAGCGATGTTACCTGTATCAGGGTTCATTGCGACCACTGAAGCGGTATACAAGTTGGTGAATTTACCTACTTCTGAACTGTCGTTACCACGAACAGCTGCAGCCCATGGAGCTGGGTTACTTGTACCGTAGTAAACCAAGTTCAACTTAGGATCGTAAGAACCGATGAACCATGCTGCACCGCCGCCGTATTTGCCCGAATCATTCTTCCAGGTGTCGGCGCCTTTTTCGCTACCGGTAGGAACAGTGCTTGTTCTCCACAGTTCTTTACCAGTTTTTTGATCAAAGCCAACTAACGCACCGCGCACACCGTACTCACCACCGCCGAAGCCGGTAACGATCACGTTCTTAGCAACGGTAGGAGGGGAAGTGATAACTGAACCTTGGGTGTAATCAACAACTTTTGAAGCCCACAGTTCTTTACCGGATTTCGCATCCAGAGCGATCAGACGTGCGTCGAGTGTACCGAAGAAAATTTTGCCATCAGAGTAAGAAACACCACGGCTGTTAACGTCGCAGCATGCGAACTGGTCAACACCTTTTGGAATTTCTGGCGAATAACGCCATTTAACTTCACCAGTTTTTGCATCAACTGCAAAAACGTTTTTTGGACCAAAAGAAGAAGTCACATACATCGTGTCGCCAACGATGATAGGTGTGGATTCTTGTGAACGATTGGTACCAAGTTGTAATGCCCACTTAACGCTTAACTTAGAAACGTTACTTGCATTAACTTGTTTGTTTGCGCTAAAACGAGTGTTGCCGGTATCACCGCCATATACACCCCAATCCGATGCGTTGGCTGCCTGAACGGCGCCAAGCATGACCGCAATGGTCATCAGCTTAGTTCTGAGTCTCATGTTGTCTCCGTGATGAGTCTTATTATTAAAACGTCTGCAATAAAACAGACGCGTTTTTCGGATTAAATTAATCCGATACATCTTCCTGTAAATTTAAATTTACAGTTCGATTGGGATGATATTACAACTTATGTAGAAAAAAACAAGAAGGTGGCTTCAAATTTTTAAAACACCAAAATTAATTTAATTTATTTTATAAATAATTAATGAATGATTATCTTATTTAATTTTCATTTAATTAACTTTATTAGGTGATTGTGCTTATACTATGCGTTCATTTTTTTACCGGAAGGTCATTCAATTAAATTGAATTAACTTCATCCGCATTACACCACCCTGAAAAAATCTTGCTGTCGTTGGCTCCTCGCGTTCTAGTTGAACTAAGCCCACCTCAGGGCAATACCATTCACGCGTAATCATCGGCATATCTTTATACGTATTTGCACTTTCTACCCAAAGATTAATCTCAGCACGTCCAACTATGAATAAACAACCTGTGAATTTACCGGCAGGCACAGTCACTGTTTGATTCATCGCTTCAATGGCGAAATTCATCGTGACATCCCGATATTTATCTACATATTTAAACTCAGGTGGCCACTCATTACGACGTCGTAAAAAATACGGCACTGTGGAAATAGACCATTTTTCTTCTTTGGTTAAATTTGCAGGAATAACGGTGCGAATATTTGCGTCCAAATACGATTTCTTTGATGTGGCGTTTTTACTTGCTACGCGATATACCCCTTTTTCGTCTGTGCGTAGCCAATATTCATTACCCGTATCGCTACGTCTACGCCATGTTTCTTTGCCATCAAAATCACTCCGCCCCATATTTGTAATAGTGAGTTTAGATTTATCCGTACGTGGCTCGGGTTCATCAAACGCGGTTTCAACGGCATAAGTCCAGCTCTTACCTTCGGCTAAAGGAAAGAATTTATTTTCACGCTCTGGTGTGTCACAAGCAGTAACAAAAACCGAGCACAATAAAATAGTAAAAATACGACGCATATTATTTTTCCGGTGCCTGTGGCGCTGGTAAATCTTGAATCTTGATTTCCTGTTCATCATTACCAGGATTAATCCAGCTAGAACCTGTGCCATTGCCAGATTTCACTTCTGCAGTGCCCATCTGACTCACACCTTGTTTACCTTTTTTCAAACCATCAATAATTTTTTCATGCACAGGACGTGAATAAGGCAACTTATAAGCTCTTGGTTCTAGTTGGTCTTTGCCCTCACCAATCGGTGTCACCCACATATATACCGCTCCTGCATGCTTAGGAGTCGGCTCATCAACCACCGCAGCGATTAAAAGAAAGCGCTCAGGTAAGGCATCCGAACTAGGAACACCTAGTAAGCTATAAATGGAGTGATAGCCATAGAAATAAAATGCGCACACACCGGCAGTTAAAATCGCTTTTAACCAAGCAGGCCAGCGGGAAAATACAATTGCTAGCGCAAATAAAAATACAAAAAGTGCAAAGGCAATAATCAGAGTCAGCGTCATATTAAATAGCGTTCACGAGAGATTTGGGAATAGTGTTTACATTGGCTACACCACCATCGGGTGTCACAGAAAATCTGAGCATAGTGGCTTCTTTACCGCGACCTTCCAAAGTAGCTTGACCGTAATATACGATTTCAGCTTTAGGATTAACCTTAATGACAGTCAGTGTTGCTTCTACTGGCTGACCAGCTTTAGGGTCATTCGCATCAATATCTTTAGTTTCGTAATAATGAACATTAGCGACATACTCACCTGGAATGATGCTGCGTATGGTTATCACTTCTTGGCGCAATGGATTAATAATTTTTTTACCATTCACCATAATAGTGTTATTCGAATTACCCCTATCGTCGCGATCTAAATACATCAAGCCCGCTTCACGATTACGAAACCACACTACTTCACCAGAAGGACCTTGAGCCCATAAATCTAAATCATTGGGGTCATTATCTGGCCACGACAGGGTAACAATAAATTCTGCTTTAGCAGGTATATCACCAGACTTCTTGGCTTTAGGATTAATTGATAAAAACGCGATGATGAAGCAAAAAACGAAAGCAATTAACATGTTAAATAACATGTCATACATAGGATCAACTTCACTCTCGCCTGAGCGTTTACGCTTTCTCATAACACTCGCTCGCCCTTAACCCTTGATCCACAAACCATGGCTTTGCGCCTGCGCGAGAAATTCATCGGCAAAGCGATCCAGACGGGTTAACTGCAAACCTAATAAGATATTGGCGACTAATCCCACCATGGTGGTGAGCAAGGCCACACCAAGACCAGAAGTCAAATCACGCAACATTTCTTGTGCTTGCGACTGATCAAAACTTTGCATATGGCCGATTTGCATAGCAAGCATTGAAAAGCCTATGACTTTGCCTAATAAACCTAGCTTTAATTGCAAACCATTCACCCACCAAGCGGTGCCATGAGCACCATGGGTTTTTTCTGAAAGCACATCCATGGGTGCAGAACCATCGACTGGATTAGCACGCAAGCCATCCCAATATTCTGTTGCCCAACTGTCAGCCGACTTAGGATCATTCGGATTTGCAATCGCTTGCTCCATCATCTGACGTTGCATATGTAATGTGCGACTGCGGTTACCACACCAGATCGTGGCAATCACAAAAATTAACAAGATCACCATGGTGATGCCAGTTGGATCCGATTGCAGCAATAGACGCCACACACCGCGTATGCCTAGTAACCAAGCTGCAAACACAAACAAACCAACTAAGGTGAACCACTCAAAAAGTATAGGTTCGATCTTTTTATGTGAACCGCTTAGTAATAACTGCGGAAACTTTATTTTCAAAAGAATGCACTCCTCACACCGCGAATTGAATCAATTGCTTTAAAGCAAAGCACGCATTCTATCCGTCTTAATGAAAAAAATACCCACTTATTTCGCGGGCATTAAAAAAATTCAGCCTGATTAAATGAAACATATAATTTAATTAACAACATCGATCTACATAATCCAGCATACATTTTCAATCGTGCTTCAATCTCAGTTAAGTATTAATTCAGCCTTGATGGAGTTTTAATAGGGTCTTATTTATATTTTTGGACCTGCATTAGGATCAATGCGGCAAGCAAGAATAAAGATCGATTCTTGTGGAGAGTCCAGCGCTGGCTTTTCCCACTCAGTCGCCTCTTTATCCATCACAGTCGCTTCGCCTATACCCATTCTGTGAGGATGCGAACTAAACATCAGACGTCTCATTACACGCTTCCCACAGTCCATTTCCCATAAAATTTTTGCAGAGAGATTGCCAAATTTATTTGGATTTTTATAGTCGATCAACTGCCAAATAAGTGGACTACCGCCGGTAGCGAAAAAATCTTCTAAATAAAAAGCCGCTTCATCATTAAAGTCAATTAGCTTCCACTCTGCATGTGCAGAGCTAGAAATCATCATGAACATTGCTAGTAAAAGTTTTTTCATAATGCACCCTATCAGTTGACATGGACTAGCTAAAGCTAGTCTATTCGTTTTATAAATTACCCGTCACTGCATGAATTTGAATCACAATATGTTGGCGCTTAATTTCTTTGACTAAAGGCAGGCATTGCTTTTTATCCTGATAAATAGCAACACAGTCCATACATTGAAAACATTCGCTATAAGAGATCTTACCTACTTGATCTATAGCTTGATAATCACAACGACTACGGCAAGTCTGACAGGGTGTTCCACATTCAGTACGACGCGCTATCCAACCCCATTTTCTTAACGGATTAAATGCAGCTAATGCAGCACCGAGTGGGCAGATATAACGACAATAACCGCGATACACCACCACGCTTAAACTTAAACAAGTCACCGCCCACAACACATACGGCCAGTCACGCACAAAATATAAACTAATCGCAGTTTTAAATGGCTCTACTTCTACGCCAATTTCAGTAGTTGAAGGCGAGATAAACAGTATGCTTAATAAACTGACGAGCAAAATATATTTAATCCATTTCAATTTGCGATCAATGCTAGGTCGTATACGCTTATGGCGTAACCCTATGAAACGCATAGACTTACTCACTAATTCTTGAAATGCACCAAACGGACATAACCAACCACAAAATGTGCCACGTCCCCATATAAATAAAGTGAACCCTACAAAAATCCAAAGGATCACCGTAATAGGATCCGTCAGAAAAAAGCTTAAATCATTACCTGATGCAATTGAATCTATTGCCGCAGTAATATTAACAATACTCAACTGCCCTTGAAAAATCCAACCTATTCCAATTAAAGTGAATAATAAAAATCCCACTCTAAATTGCTTTAAACGTTTAGTCGTAGCTGTTAACTTATGCTGACGTATTAAGGCAATACTGAGCAAAGTTAAGGCAATTAATAAAGTAGCGATCTCTCCACTGCGCTTAATCCAAGTACCTACCCAATCTGCATCGAGATAATTCGATACCACTTGTCGCCAACCATGAAAGTAATAGGGCAATGGAAATTCCACATAAGCTTTTTGATTCGGAAAAGTGCCGAAGCGACGGCCTAATTTAAAGGTGAGATTAAATGGCTGCGTTGGATCGAGTGGCGTAGCGGTATCAATAATTAAAAAATGTGCCCGCGTTTGCGTGGGATAACCCGGTACCTTCACACCTTTGTCATAGGCAATTGAACGAAGACCTATCGTCTTACCGTTCTGCTTTAAAACAAAAGGTACATCATCCGCAATACGCTGACTCTCATACATCATTTTTGCTAACGGTCCAGATTCTATGACCATTAATGCATGACTATCACGTCGATTCGCAGCGACTAAACGCCAACCTTCGTCATCTAAAATATTGCGACCTATTGCAGGCAAACTCACCAACGCCACATGAAACTGTAATGAGATGTCATCCGGTGATTTCGCAGCTAATTTATCTGCACCAACAGCACGTGTGCCTATGAATGCTTTTTCAATTTGTCCGCGAGTAATCTGCGAGGTTTGCACCATACCTCGCCATTCCAGTTCTGCTGGATGTAAAGATCTGATCTGTGTTTCATTTAACTGCCCCTTAGAGAGCGCTATCGCATTACCTGCACCGACGATATTGCCTGTCTTAGCAGCCTCTTGATGAGCAAGTGCAACTGAAGTAGCAGATTGCAAAATCGTACGATCGATGGCTTTGACAGTAACAGTCCCTGCTTGTACACCATGTAATGCTGCGTTTTTATCATCACGACTAGTTTTTGCTTTATGGTCGTAGAGTTGAATATCATGATGTATCGATAGACCTTTGTATTGCGCTGCGAATTCCGTCAGTTTAGCTATCCCTACCTCAGAGCGAAATAAAGGCTCTCTATGACTGATTAATTTCGATTCAAGAAAATTACCTTGCGTATCAATCGCCACCAAAATATTAATCGGCTTACCACCATAGCCACGCACTGGCTCAAAATCCACCGACTCAAAGGCATAACCAAATAAAGTCGGTTTAGTATTAGCGTCTGTAGCTGATTTCAAAAACAAAGGCCAGACCGGCACATTCGGATTTAATTCACCAACTGTGTATTGATGTGAAAATATCTGCTCTATATCGGATTTTTTTAACGTGCTCGCACTTGCCTCATGCAAGCACAACAGTCCAACAACAGCCACCAAGAGACCAAATAAATTCTTTAAAACGATTTTTTTCACTAGTCAGCAATCTGTCAGCATTTCAATATAAGTCCTTATGTTATCGGCAATGCGCAACAGATGAAATGCTGAAACCAAATTAATCTAAACGCAATGCAGCATATGTCCCCAATTGCTAACAAAATACCTTGCTAAATAATGCGTTCACCTTTGCTGCAATACGGAATAAAAAAACTCTGTTTTACTTATATTTACTTAGAAAATAATCACACTTGCAGCACTGACTGCAACCACACAGTGCCCTGAACTTAAAAGTGATTTCATAATGAAAATGCTTTTCATACTAGCTTCATTATTTTCAATACCTAGTTTGCTGATCACGAAATCACTCTGTCATGCGCTCATGCAATAATCAATGCCTTTGAAAATCCTTATTCCAATTTTTAGTTCAAGCTAATTTGACCTAATACTCTGCCGGACAAATAATCTTATGTGGCTCGTTGACGTTGCACTGCGCCGTCCGTATACGTACATGGTAATGGCGCTATTGATTTTATTAGCGACGCCGTTCGCCTTGCGCTCTACCCCCACCGATATACTGCCTGATATAAAAATACCGGTCGTCAGTGTGGTGTGGTCTTATAGTGGCCTACCACCTAAGGATATGCGTGAGCGCATCGTCAGTCCTTATGAAAAAGCACTGACCACCATGGTCAATGATATCGAGCACTTAGAATCGCAATCGATGGCTAGCTTATCAGTGGTGAAAGTATTTTTTCATCCTAAAGTTAATATTTCTACTGCGCTCTCGCAAATCACTGCTGTCAGCCAATTCATGTTGCGCTCTTTACCACCAGGTACAGTGCCTCCGCTCATCATTACTTATTCCGCCTCATCCGTACCAGTGGTACAAGTTGGTTTATCTAGTCCTACACTGTCGGAACAACAACTGAATGATGTCGCGATTAATCAAGTTCGTACGCAATTAATCACTATTCCTGGTGTTGCCGTTCCCTATCCCTACGGTGGAAAATTTCGCGTGATCTCGGTGGACTTAGATACCGAAGCTTTACTAGCTAAAGGCTTAACACCAACCGATGTAGTTAATGCTGTCAATACGCAAAATTTAATTCTGCCGGCTGGCACAATTAAATTAGGTGAGCTAGAACACTCAGTACGATTAAATGGTTCTCCAGACAGCATAGACGGTTTAAATGAGCTACCCGTTAAAACTGTGAATGGCTCAACTACTTATTTAAAAGAAGTAGCGCATGTGCGCGATGGATTTCAACCACAACAAAATATAGTTAAAAAA
>JAIXOW010000189.1 GCA_027486615.1 Oxalobacteraceae bacterium
GCATTGATTCTAACTGCTACCTTGAAAGTAAAGAACTTAAGGGAAAATAGTAGCCTTGTTAGGAGTCTGTGGCAGAATAGGCAAGAATGACACACAAAACAAAACCATATGAGACTTACTTGTGAAGAAAATAACTCCAAGTTAAGCACTAAGATTTTATTGACTGAACAGTTGTGGCAACAGGGTAACAACTCTTGAGTGATGAAAATGGAATGAGAGAAAGAGTACAGTTGACAACGGTTTAAGTAGTGCTCAAGGCATTGAGGTACTCAAAGATAAACAAGATAGTATCAGATCCAGAAGATCTGATCTATACAGGACGAATTCAATGGTACAAATTACAATTGTAAACAATGATAAACAAAGAAAACATAAAGAAAGGAAACAAAACAAACATAAATAGAAAGAGAACTGTATTCATTGAATCTTCCCCAATGTTGTGTGATCCCAGCAAACATTGGTCCAGATAAAGGTAGGGTATTTTGAAAGGACATTAATAACACCCCCTCCCAAAAGACTACCTAAGTAGTTCTTTTCAAAAACATAATGACATAACAAAATTGCACATACAATAACAATAGTGCAAAAGAATAAGAAAAGTTAAACATAAACAAAACAAATCATTTTCGTTGCTTCTTGTTGACTGTCTTTGATGAATGTGAACTTTTTCTTTTCGACTTCATTTCTTCTCTTACTTTCTGAACTGCGTCTCCAACAACGGCTTTGGCAGTTTCTTGAGCAATCCGACGAATAGGTTCTTCAAGCGAAGTTACAAGTTGAGAAATGAGTCCAGCCATTCCTACACCACTAATCTCCATTGGAGTAAAAGCAGTAGATTGAATTGCTGATGATGCAGATGATGAAACTGATGACGACATGGACGACGGAACGGATGATGCAACGGACGACGCAACGAATGATGAAATGGATGACGCAACCGACGACACATCAGATGATGAAATGGACGACGCAACGGACGACGGATCAGACGACGCAACGGACAACTCATCCTCAGAGTCCAAACCAAGACGATCATTAGCGCTTGGCTCCAACTCTATTGTTTCTTCCTCGGCCACGACCCTATCGGTTTCCTCGTCTCCTTTCATCTCAATCATGGCTTCTTCGACAGCAGCCTCGATTGCTTTTTCGTCTGATTCTTCAATGACAACTACAACTTCCATGTCCTCTGAACTATAGAAGTCCATCCCGGCTTCCCTTGCCAACTTGTGATCGATGACTCCAACTCCGTAAAGGAAGAATTTCCAGTAAAAGTCGCAGTTGGGGTTCAAGTAGACAAGACTCGTATAGAGTCCAAATGGTGACCACTTGATGAAAACACGCTGAAGTGTTTCTAAGCAATACTTTTTGTGAGATTCGATGAAGTGACCTCGTAGTCCACATTGTTGACACCAGTGATGGAGGGTTCTGCAAACTTTGATGGTGTGCGACTGTCGTGGACGATTGCAAAGGGGGTAGAGACACATGGCGGAATTTGTCTCCCTGAGAGGACATTTGCGATGAATTCCTCCACACACGCGACAGAATCTTGTCCATGTTAGTTGAGATCCTTCCCAAGGCAATTCGACGTCTTCCCAGTTCTTCTCAGCCTGTTTCTGGTAATCCCCGAGAAACAGCTGAGGTGGTTCTTCAAAACTCGGCGTTGAAAGATCAGTTGAGTACTGACAAAGTGCTCGACGTTCTTCCGTAATCCTGTTGAGATCATGCACAATCGATGTTCCACCAATGTAAACCTTTTCATTCTGAATTTCTGGTTTTGGTAGCCAAGGACGTTCGTCTGTTTGAAACCGTGTGAAGATCGGCTTACTGTAGTGGTGAAGATTGATGAATGAGTGAAGCAGATTGTTTAGGAAGGGCATGACGTTGGCTTGACTGTCGTAACTGTATTCCCTCATGTAACTGACTGAAGCCTTGAGGACTAATGCAAGGGGAGCCCGAGCATCTTGACAAACATGAAATCGTTCATTGTCTTTCCAGTCACTTTCATGAAAATTGCACAGGTAACCAATCCTTTTTGAGCCCAACTTCTTGCAATAGGGAAAGTCCTTCTGACCGACGAACTCACCCTGAGCACTGGTCCCATACCGAGAACCTTCTTCGTCAAAAACGCAGGCCCGGTAGACAAGACCAGAATCAACCCATGCCTGAACATCCACATATTCTTTGAGAAGGTCCACATCTTCTTCGATTGCTGATTGGATCCAACGGACTTGTCGATCTTCCATGAGAGGTTTGAGAGTTTTGGGGATTCCTAGTGTTGCGAGATTATTGATAGCGATGACCCGACCTTTTAAATCTCCAACGATCAGTGCTGTGGCAGCAGGCTTTCCTTCGGTGTCGAATGAGGCAACTCCATACTCATCGATGGTGGAAATCATGTCGTGGTAAAACTGAGAGTTCTCCAGACACTCAACCTCTTCCTGACTGTTCACTTGAATGAACAACCTCGATGAATCTTTTCCAACAAAAAGGTTTTGCGAAATGAGTTCTTCAGCTTCGGCGATGGTGAGAATTGGCATTGGTCTGAGAGAAGAGAGTGTTGGCGATGCAAGTCTAGGAATGAAGGCACGATTGTAGAAGGGCTGGGCTTTGACACGAACGAGAC
>JAIXOW010000304.1 GCA_027486615.1 Oxalobacteraceae bacterium
CCCAACTAAACTTGACCAAATTTGACAAAAATGTGAAGCAAACTTTAATCAACAATTGGAAATCAAAACCAATGAAATTAAGCTGCTTAAAATCACCACAGAAAAGCAGCTGCAGTTTACTAGACGAGGAAATTCTGGAAAAACGGATTTCACGTTCTTAGTTCTGAAACAAGGAGAAACCCCTGACCTTGTCGCCAAGCGCTTCTGGGTCCAGAATAAGCATAAGTATATATAACAGACTAATTTCATAGGTAATAGTAGTGTAAGCTGCTCATATAACGTTGCTGAAAATTGGCCCAATGTGTGGTCCGAAAGCTGTCACGAATTATCTTACGTCGATGTTTGCCTCTTACTTCCTGTCAAAGAAAAGAAGAGATTGCATCTCACAACCTTGTTATCCAAATTTCTTTAAACCTGCTACCCACCAGTGTCATTATCATAATTAAAAAAAAACAAAAAATCCAGCCATCACCCCTGATGATTTTAAAGCTCAGTGTCATTATCAAAATTAAAAAAAACCCAAAAAATACAGCAACTTGAGTAGCCTCTCACTTCCTGTCCAGGCCATCATCATAATTAAAATAAACAAAAAAATCCAGCCATCAAGGGTTGGAATTTTAATAGCAAAGAAAAACAAAACAATGGAACCCCTGATTGCCGAGTAGTAGTCGAGTGAAGTTATACGAAACTGCCGAGGACGAAACAAGAATGGAACCCCTGATTAGGGAAACAAATGCGCCACCACTACTTATCACGTTTTTCTTCAGAACATCTTCCGGCAATCCGAGTGATCGGGTTTTTATTCAGAACATCTTCCGGCAATCCTGATTAGGGAAACAAATGCGCCACCACTACTGATAAGCTTTTTCTTTCGAACATCTTCCGGCAATCCTGATTAGGGAAACAAATGCGCCACCACTACTGATAAGCTTTTTCTTTCGAACATCTTCCGGCAATCTACAGCAAAGAAAAACAAAACAATGGAACCCCTGATTGCCAAGTGGAAGTTGGACGAAACAAGAATGGAACCCCTGAACAAAAGTGCCACGAGTGATCGGGTTTTTCTATAGACCATCTTTCGGCAATCTTGTGCCCCTTAGCAATGACGCGGACCTTGTGAGTCACATAATTAATTTTTGCATTTTAAATGACTTGCTGTCACTCTCGGTCGACGGAAACTACTGAAGCGTCGATACCCCAACATCAGGTAGAGCAACCTCTTCAGCTTGACCAACACTGGGAGCAACATCACTCAAGGGTGGATCGAAAATTCAAAACTTTTTTTCATTTCATTGAAATGAATTTTAATGGTAACATCACCTTGGTTGCCTGCCAAGTGAAAGTTATACAAAAAAATGGAACGGCTGACTGTGAGTAATAAAAAATGGCGGTGGAAGGAGTATCACTTTCATGATTAAGATCAAAGAACAAGAAAGCACACCTGTGCCTGTCCTGTGTATCTTCATCTGAACAGTACTGTAATATTAATATCGTAAAGTCATGGCAAAGTACATCTTGACCATTGAATTAAAAGGAGGTGACACCTATGATGGCTAGTCCCATTCATGGTTCTACGAGGAACCGGTGACGTTTCATAATCTTCGAAATGCTGTGATGTATAATTAAAAGGAGACGAAAAATATCATTGCTATCATATCCTGACAAAATCATGGGTAATATCAAACCACAGAGCTGCAAAGATCACTTACCGGGAGATACTCTCAAACTCAGAGCCGAGCTGACCGTATACGGCAAAGAAATGTCAACCCTCATCAAAGAAGACCCCGAACACAACAACGGGTCCACCCTGGCCCCTGCATTTTTGAAAGAAAGTGCCGTGAATTAATTAAACCCAAAAAAAATATTTTGTTCCCAATTTATGGCAGTAGTGTTGTTCTCTCTGCTTTTTGAAAAAAAATGCCGAGACTTAAACCCAAAAAAATATTTTGTTCAAGTGGCTAGATTTGCCTCCTTGAGGTCTGACAGGCCAAGGACCCTTCATTGTTTCTACCCAGGAAAGCCTTTACTTTCATTCCTCTACCAACTGATAGCCGAGTGGAAGTATACTAGGCTGTACTCGACGATTGTGAACATGAATTGGCACAAGTTTTTGTCTAAGAAAGAGTAGTGTACCGGGAGATCAGAAATAATACTTCGAAGTACTAATATTAATATCGTAGTCATGGCAAAGTACATCTTGACCATTGAATTAATGCAAGGAAATGATAACTATCATGGCTGTCATAGCCTGACAAAATCATGGGTTCCAGTTTGTCGTTCTCTCTGCATTTTTGAAAGAAAGTGCCGTGAATTAAACCCAAAAAAAATATTTTGTTCCCAATTTATGGCAGTACTGTTGTTCTCTCTGCTTTTTGAAAAAAAATGCCGAGACTTAAACCCAAAAAAATATTTTGTTCAAGTGGCTAGATTTGCCTATAAAAGTTTATCTTACAAAGTCTGTCTCATCAAAGATGCCACATCAGAGCCGGAGGTTCGACGCTTTGTCATCGATCGTGACCTCAGCAGCTCCTTGAGCTACCTAGTATGTCTCTACATGAAGAGGACCGTATTTGCAACCAATGCCAGCAGCAAAGACAAGTGTGCCGGAGATTTTACACGACTTCTCAACATTAACAGGGGTATCTAAACAGGCCAAAACGCTAGCCTGGAGGAGGTCCGATTTTATCAGTCTCAGAAATGTATCGGAGAAAATGAAATCGGAAATGAATGTCACAGATCAAATTCTTCTTCGACCAATTCTCAGACAATTCACCATCACAGGAGTCGCTTGAGTCTTTTGATTTTGATGATGTAGAGGGAGAAAAAGAAGAACAGCAGCAACAACAACATCAGCAAAAACATTATGACGAAGTTCGGCGACATCAACAAAATGAACAGCGGAAACCGCCCCAACATCTAGTAAAGATCTTTTGGCAGAAATCCACCAATTAAGAGATCAGGTATCCTTTGGAAAAAACATTTAACCCCCTAAAAAGTACTTGCAATTACGGAAACAAAAAATGAAATACTCGGATTCAAATCCAACCATAATAGCAGAATTTAGACAAGAGTAGAGACTTCATATTGAATCAATTTTTGCGGCAAAAGTTGAATTCAATGCATCATATTTGACCTAGAAACATCGAACAGCGGACGAAAGTAGTCAAACTTTTTCAAATTGTCAATGAAACTTGCTTCCCATGGAATACCTCAATTGATTCCCAATTCTCCTTTCTATCTGAGCTTCAATTTTAATGAATTTTTAGACAAATGCGAAGGAGACTGGATCGTGAAAAAACCAAAACTTGAAGTCTTTCCAAGAATTAGAGTAGAACCAACACGGAGATTGATTACAATGTTTATTGATTCAACTTGATTGTCAATCAACCAGAGACAATTTGTGTAAAATCGCCATCTTAAGGTTTTTTTCCTTTGGGAAGGACCAGTGGAACAGTTACTGTGAAAATTGAGAGCCATCTTAAGTTGAAGTAAGGCCGCGCCGTTACATGTCCCCCGGATTTTACAAAAAATATTAAGTATTTATAATAATTTCCAAGCATCCAATTTCTTTGAAAAATTACCCGAGGACAATCATTTAAAAAAAACAGAATACAGAAAAATTGTTCCAAAAACCCTCTTCGAGGATAAAATTTCTTTTGAGCTTGGAAGCCTTAGCTCTCCTTTCGTCTACCAACTGTCTGATGCCATGATGGAAGTGACGCTCAAAATAACCAAATCTGACGGCAGGACAATGCCGGAGCCTAGTGTAGAAGTAGGGCCGGTAAACAATGTACTCAGCAGTTTGTTTGAGAGCATGCAAATGCAAATCAATGACAGAGAAATAACAGAATCTGGAAGAGATTATCCATATAGGTGTTACCTGAACACTTTGCTTTATC
>JAIXOW010000072.1 GCA_027486615.1 Oxalobacteraceae bacterium
AGAGGAGATTGCATGTCAAGATTAGATATGATTTTTGTTTCCTCAGACTTATGTGAAAGCCTGATCTCCTCTAAGGTAGACTGGGCATTTGATGATTCAGACCACGCCATGATTAACTCAGAATTTAAATTAGTTACCAAGTTTAACAAAGGGCCTGGTCTGCTAAGGGTTAATGCTGATGTTCTTGACAGTGACACCATGTTGGAACAAGTCAAATTAGACTTAGGTAACTTACTAGAGCAAATTCCGGATTACTGGAATCCACATATGAAATTAGACTACGTTAAAATGTCAATACGTAGTGTCATTACGGTAATCTCTGGTAAACAAAAGAGAATTGAAAGCATTGAGCAAGAGGCTATCACAGATCAAATTAATATGTTAATGGTTACCAAAGAAAAAATTGAAATGGGTGAGATTAATAATTTAGTTCTGAAAAATGATATTGAACAAGCGTTAACCCATCTTGAAGAAGAGAGGAAAAGTTATTTGGATCAACTATCTAAAAAGCTTAGTCTAAGAGCTCAGGTTAAGTGGTATGAAGAAGGAGAGAGATCGAACAAATACTTTCTTAACATTATTAAGAAACGTACTGAACAGCAAATGATAACCAGGTTAACTGGTCAGGATGGAGTTTTGGAAACTCAAGAGGAGATAATGGAACATGTTACCGACTTTTACAAACAATTGTATGCACATAAAGAAACAAGTGATAATCACGATACCCTTCTTTCAGATTTACCACAACTGAATCTTGATGATAAAAGATTTCTGGACCAGGAAATTACGCTTGAGGAACTTACAGGGGTGATCAACGGATGTGGAGACTCGGCACCCGGACCAGACGGAATCTCGTACAAAATCTACCGTAAATTGTGGACCATCGTGGGACACTTTCTCCTTGATGCATGGAAGTATTCTGTTTCAATAGGCATATTACCACTAGATCAAAGAATTTCAGCTATAACACTGTTACCTAAGGTGGGCAAGTCCCCAGAAAAAATTGAAAACTGGAGACCGATCACACTGTCAAACTGCGACCTTAAGATTTTTACCAAACTGATTGCAAATAGGGTATCCAAAGTGCTTGATAAGCTAATTCACCCAACTCAAACTGCATATATCCCTGGTAGGTCAGTTCATGATAATTTGAGGATGTTTGATTTTTACAATAACTACTGTAAAGCACATAATATAGATGCTTTGCTTATCTCGTTAGATGCAAAAAAAGCTTTTGATAGTGTAAGTCATAAATACCTTCACAAAGTCCTTTTGGCATATGGTTTCTCTAATGAGTTCATAGAAACAGTTAAATTACTTTACAACGACATTAAAGCTAATATACTGGTCAATGGCTACAAGTCTGTCATTATTAAGATACTTAGGAGCGTTAAACAGGGCGATGCATTGAGCTGTGCCCTATTTATCCTTTGCATAGACCCACTTATTAGAAAAATAGAAAACAGTCCAGAGATTAAATCGGTACAGATTCCGAGGTCGAGTTTGACAGGTATCAAAATTTCGAATAAGGTTGGAGGATTTGCTGACGACATTGGTGTGGCTATCAATAATGACGTCAGATCAATTAATAACGTATTTAAAGACTATAAGCTCTTTAGTAGATTGTCAGGAATAGAGTTAAATGTAGATAAGACTGAGATCCTAAAAATGAATTGTAACACATTACACGCTGACCACATGCCGCAAGACATTTTAATTAATGGGACGGTAGTATCAACGGTAGAAAGCCTCTCTATCTGTGGGGTCAGTTTTTCCAATAATGCTAATATAGCTTATGAAAACAACATTTTAGATAAAATCCTTAAAATGGAAAGACAACTTATCATTTGGTTACAAAGACCATTGTCAATGGAAGGTAAAATACTGATAGTTAAAGTTTTTGGAATGTCTCAGTTAATCTACATCTTACAAATGTGTGAAATAAACCAAAATGACATAGTGGACATTGAACGTATGATATTTAAATTTCTATGGAATAAAAGATGGGTGGGTACGGTAGCACCAGATAGGATCAAACGGTCAACTCTTAAATTAACCTATGAAAAAGGGGGTTTACAAGTTCCAGATATTGGAAATATGGATAAAGCCCTTAAGGTTAAACAGTTTATTAGGGCCATGAGGACCAATCATCCTATTAATTTAATCCAAAAATTTCAACTAGAAAAGGTAGGATATGATGATTACCATAAAATTGAGTATGCTAAGCTATGTAAAAGTGATATTGTAATTAAAACGTATCAATCAACATGTAACTATCTTACAGATCAGTTCAGGTTAGAGTGCTCAGGCCTCCCATTGCCTGATCCCGATAGCATCATTAATCCTATGAATGTGGTGGCTTCGACAGACGTTCTGGAATACTTAATGAGGAAGCGGGAATTGATGTTAATTAACAGATTTGGGGCCCTGTCAAATGTAGGAATTAATACTTATAAACAGCTGTATAATGAGTCAGTGTATCCAAGGGATGATAACTTTGGTAACTTAGCGAGTTACATCATCAGTTTTTTTCCACCCGGCTGGAGAGTAGCAATGAGTCTTGACAACGATGTAAATACAGATGTTACATATGAAAATGAATTTCCAGCAGCTAATAACCAATTTTGTATGCCTAGTCAAGTTACGGTTAAGGCCCTAAGAGTCGTGCTGGCCGAGAGAGAGGTGGTACCAACATATCCGTTTATGGATTATGACAAATTTCAGATTACGGAACCTGGCGATAACTTGGCACCTTTCAAAATAATTAGGAAATTCATTAAAACTCCTAGGGACAAGTTCTTTAAATATAGAATCCTGATGGGAGATGTTTTCTGTAAAGCTAGGATGTTTAAATTTAGAATGGTAAACTCATCTCAGTGTGATTTCTGTAATAACATTAATATAGTCGAATCCATTAGACACATGCTCTGGGAATGCCCTAGAGCACAGGCATTATGGATTTACATTAAAAACCTAGTGACTCAGGCCTATGGGATAGAATATATAAGCTATAAAACTATTGTAATTGGCAATGAGGCCACCATACCCCTAGTAGAGAACTTAATCATCACTACCCTGAAACTTATTATGGTGAAAGATAGGTCAATAGAGGTATCAATAGAGCAATTAAAAAATAGAATTAAAGCACAATTTTTTATTGAGAAATGCTCATTGGAACAACGAAAATTTCAAAATAGATGGGGTTTAATTGAACAGATTTTATTCGGACATGAGGGTTGAGTCATTCACATTCTCGTTGACATTAATACTATCATTAACAATTTCTTGCTCAACCTCATTCTCGTTCTCGTTTCTTTTTGAAGGTCCCTGAGCTGGATCCCCGGCACGCTTGGTTCCGCGCTCGGTAGCACTCTCTGCCCGGAAGTAAGGATGACCTCGGCTGGCTGATGAAGAACGATACCCGCGACGACCTCCGCGCACACCACGAGACCCCCGTGAACCACGTTGAGCTGAGGAACCCAGAGGCAGGAGGTTTGACCCAGTGCGAACGGATTGGGTGACCAAATCATCACGAAGTACAACAAAGTACTGTGACATTGCACCGACGAAAGTGCTTCCGGCCCGTAAATAGGCTTTTGACAGGTCCTGGTCAGTCAACCTGGCTCCAAATTTGGCTACGGCATCAACAAAGGTGTACCCACGGCCGACGCCAGTCGCCAGACTGCGAACTCCCTCCTGCTCACGGAACTGGAGAAGGGGACGAGAAATGAAGCCTTGAACAAAGGAGATCTCAGTGGCGGTAGTGAGTTTGAGAGCCAACGCTTTGAGCACTTCGATCCGGACTCTGGTTGACTGAGTTACAGAGTTTGAAAAGAACAGTGAAGAGAACTCTGCGTGCTCGGCCTGAGCAAGTTTGACTCCCTCGCGACGAAACAACTGAGCGCCGGACACGGATGAGAAACGGGCCTCAACAAGAGGTTGACCCTGGTTCTTGCGAATGTTGAGATAAATATCAACAAGCTGAGGTACTGGATCTGAGGAAGAGCAAGCAATGGCGACCAGGCGATTGATGACGGCGGTGAAATGTATCTTCTTCTCAGTATGGGAAGACAAGGCACTTGGAGGCGGTTGGAATCCGGAAATCACCACACGATCCTCCCGGGACCTGTTAAAGTCGGTATCGGATTCCTCCTTGAGGCGGGCAAAGATGAGATCATCAGCTTTGAAGCGACGAAGGGCAAACGACTCAAAATCAGACGTAGATCGGGTGAGATTGGATACGGCCTCCCCAAGATCACCAATTGAGGAGAGCTGCGACGAACTCTGGTTGACCACGTTGAGGATCTGGGATTGACGGGCGCTGGACTCGCTAGGACCTGGAGCCGGGGCGGGAGCTTCTACAAGCATTGACTCGAGCTGACCGTTAACGTGAGCAAGAAACTGATCGGCTCCGGGAACGTTGAGATGGACTCCGTCTGCCTCCAGCATTGAAGGCACGACGATGAACGGCTGGCAGACTCCGAGTCGGCTTGAACTGATACGGGACACTTCAGCCAGAAGGAAAGCGTGGAAGTCGGACATATAAGGACCAAACCAAGCAGGAGCTGAACGATAGATGGGCGGACAGATGAGGGCAGTCATAGTTGGCAATCGGCTCACCAGGGCGAACAGGCTCTCCACGTGAGCGGTTATCTGCTGATGAGCAAAAAGCTGGACTTCGTTATCGGAAACTCCGGTGCAGGCGTCAGTGATGAAGTTCTCGAGGACCGACGTCACGATGAGGCTGGCGGCCGGGAGGGACACAAGGCTGGAATCCAAAACGGCCTTCTTGGTACAGCGCACTAGTTGAAAGTTCTTGCCGGTGAAAAGGCCAGAAGTCAGAGCACGATCAAAGTTACGATACACATTGGACGAACCGTAAAAAAGATTAGCCATTTTTGAGACCAAATAAATGTACTATTTGCTGGTGTTTCAATCTGGGAATGAGAGTACAAGGCTGATAGAGGTATAACAACACGTTGGGAGGAAATAGAGGATAAGGAAAAGATCAAGGTTCAAAGTAAAATAGGTTGTAAATCATTGGTTACTATGCTTAATAACTTTCTCAAAGGGTGCTGGGGTAGAACAATTCGGATCAATTGTACAATATTAGAAATATCAATAGTTATTGGTTAAATATTAATAGCGAAGCTAAGTCTGTGGTCACATTAGGATGATAATGTACATATAATGAGACGGTGCCATTTGGCAATTAATATCTGGGAACGTACGGACTGTTCTCTTAAACACGTACGGTGCCAGTTGGCAATTAACAACCAGAAGAGTAGTCCGATCTGGACTACTCTCTTAAATTTATGGTGCCAGTTGGCAGATAAAACGCCCGCCCAAGGGCGAGGGATTTTATTAACTATTGCTTGTTCAATGTGTTGATCGTTCAAATACTTAAAGGGGTAATTAGGAATGAGGGGTAAAATATGATAAGAATATTATTTACAGCGACAAATATAAAGGATGGTGGGATAAGTGTGGCACAATTAGTACAAAACCAATCACCACTACCTCATAGAAAGATTATTAGGATACAAATGTAAAGTTTTGAAAGTTAGAGGGGAACCAACAGCATAATTAATATGAACATATATTAATTGTAATACGGTTTCAAAGCAAAAAGCTCAGACTATGACCGTGGAAGTCTTTCATAGGCTTCCAGGTACATGGTCAGCATGGTGGTACGTAACTCAGCCCTCCCCAGGCTGAGGGTGTCCCATGTCATGGCCCTCCCTGTCTGGA
>JAIXOW010000400.1 GCA_027486615.1 Oxalobacteraceae bacterium
GTTTTAGATTCCAGATAAATTTGTATATTATTTCTTCAATCTTCTTTTCTTCCTCAATTTTAATGTTCGTTGCTTGCAGAGAGTAGATAAGTTGACTTAAGCCAAAGGTTTTCACCAATAGTATTTTCCCTTCTGTCGACACATTACGTTGCCTCCAAATGTTTAGTTGCCGTTCCATTTTGAGTATTTTTTCTGTAATGTTTGATTGATAAGCAACTTCTTTGTTACTAGAGAAGGTGATACCACAGATCTTAACTGATTCTTGAGTAGTGATAGTGATTCTTTGATTGTTAAATAGCAATTTGAATCTTTCAGGGGGAGGATTTTCAATTCCAATGACCATTATTTCCGTTTTTGCGACGTTTAGCTTGATTCCGGAAATTTTACTGAATTCTTCATAAATTGAGATTACAGCTTGAATTCCTTCTTTGTTTTGGCATAAGGTTGTAATGTCATCGGCGTATGAGAAGCTTATTATGCTTTCTTCATTGTCTTTTCCTGGGTTTAAAATCACTGGAGTGATTCTTGGATCTTGATTGAATTTTCTTAGTAGAGGCTCAATTGGAATGATGAATAGTGCACACGACAATGCATCTCCTTGCTTTACGGATTGTTCTATGTTAAATGATTGTGATATGTGCCCATTGATCAGTATTGAAGCCTTTAGGTCTGTATATATTGTTTTCACTTGATCGCAGTAGCTCTGTGGAAAGCCAAAGGCCTTTAAGCATTGTGCTAGATATCCGTGGTCTACAGAATCAAATGCCTTTTGTGCATCCAGAGTAATAACGTATGCTTTTTGACGAGTTTCTCCATATAAATTGATGATTTCCTCTAATAACCTGTTATTGTCATTGACTTGTCTTCCGGGTACATAGCCAGCTTGAGTTTTGCCTATTATTGTGTCCAGTACTGTGCTTGTGCGAATTGCGATTGCTTTGGTGCATATTTTGATGTCACAATTAGATAGGGAGATTGGTCTTAGGTTTTCGATTTTTGTTTTGTCTTTTCCTTTCTTTTCAAGAAGTGATATGATAGACAGTTTCTGAGTAGGGGATGTTTCCTTTATCTGAGTACTGTATGTCCAAGCAGATAGTACAAAAGGTCCCACAATGTCCCACAGTGCTTTGTAGGTATCGTAAGATATGCCATCAAAGCCCGGGGCACTTTCGTTGCAGGTACTTAGGGCTTTTGTTAGTTCTTCAAGTGTTAATGGACTTTCAAGAAATGCTTTTTGTTCATCAGAGAGTGTTGGAAGATCATTCAGTAAGTTTCCGGAGTCCGGAGATTTGAGATTTGGTTGTTTCTTATAGAGATCTTTGTAAAAGTTTGTAATGGCTTTCGTAATTTCATCTTGTTTGTGAAATGTTGTTCCATTACTGATGATTTTTCGTATTAGCATTTTATTTTGTCTATCTTTGATTAAGTTAAGGAAGTATCTTGATGATTTTTCTCCTTCTTCAGTCCACTGTGCTCTTGATCTGAAAATTAATCTTTCTGCTTCTTTCTTTTTGAGTGGCTCAAGTTCAGTTTTTGTTAACTCGATTGCAGACGTTATGTTATCCACAGTGTTTTTAATTCTTTCGAAGTCCTCTTCATTTGTAGTGTTTTGTAGTTGGATCAGTGTTTCTTCTTGTCTTCTTTGAAGAGCGTTAATCTCCTTGTTGGTATAGAACAAAGCACTTTTCTCTTCCCTCATCTTCTCTCTCCCTATTTCGAGCATATAGTCTCTTATTTTGACTTTTATGAAATCTAAGTTCATGTGAGGGTTCCAACTTGGATCCATTTCGTTAATGGATTCCATTAATTTTGTCTTGATATTCACTAGCGTGTCACTATCCTTGAGCAGAGACGCATTAACCCTTGTTATTCCTTTTCCTTGTTTGACGGAGTCAATGTCAAATGTTGTATGAAGAAAGTGATGATCACTTTCACATGTTTTATAGGTGAGTGATTCCTTGATGCATTGTTTAAGACTGCTTGAGGCTATGATCATGTCTAGTCTGCTGCGTAGATAAACGGGGTTATCTCTTCCCCAGGTGAAACCACCCCATGTGTTCATTTCTCTGTAGGTGTCTATCAGTGAGTATTTGGCAATGATTTCTTTAAGCTTATTGGCAGCTCTAGATTCATCTCTTGTTTGTTGTCTTCCTATAGAATCCACTTCAGGGTTTAGTACCAGGTTGAAATCACCAGAGATAATAAATCTGGTGTGCGAATTTTTTTGAAACTGTTCTTCAATCAATTGTTCGACTCTGTTGTAAAATTGCAGTGATTGTACATGTTCTGTGGGAGCGTAGAGTGATAGAAAAAAGTATTCTTCATCATTTTTGGTTGCTGTGAAACTGCATAGTCTTGCATTTGCGTCAAAGTAACTGTCAGTTACTTCATCAAAATAACCTTTTTTATATAAGATAGCGACACCCCCCCTGGCACCATCAGAGGGGGAGAACACAATCTCGCCCCTCCACTGACACCTGAGTGAGTTGATTTCGTTATTTGTTAAATGCGTTTCCTGAATGCAAATTACGGAGTTCTCTCTGAATGGAAGTGTGTTAATGAAATTTGTTATTCTCTTAAGTTTCTTCTTGTCCTTGACACCATTAACATTAATGGTGGCAACAGCAAGACATCTTTTAAAACTACTCACA
>JAIXOW010000230.1 GCA_027486615.1 Oxalobacteraceae bacterium
AAAAAAAAATAAAACATGTACAAGATCATGCAGTAAATAATTTTATTAGTGAATATATTAGCAAAAAATTTATTTAAATTACTGTTTCAAAATTTGTTTAAAGACAAGAAACTAGATGACGCTTATTAAAATTTTTATTATTCAATTCTTTTTTACGACAATTGATAAGTCAAAATTAAAAAACTGAACAATGTAGTATGACGTAATTCTATTAAAAACTTAAGGTCTTTTATTAGAATTTAAATTATGAACACAACATGAAATTATCAACTGTATTCCACAGGCTTTCCTAAATATCGTTTAATTATATATTTAATAGAATAAAACATTATTTTAATTTATGTTATTTCTTTGAGTTTCAACGTACGGATTATTTGAAAATCAATTTTAAGCATTTTAAAACAAAGCATAAGTACAAAATCATAATTTATTACAATTAATGATTTTTTTCTTTATAAAGTACAAAATTTTAAAATGCGATGCAATGGTTTTGTAACGATAACAATAACGTAAACACTAACTAAAATAACAACATTTTCTAAATTATTAAGATAACCAGCCAACAACATTCATTATGACCTTCAAAAATAAACGATTCTGAAAATAATAAGTCAAAGGAACAGTTGATAAAATAACATAATAAATAATTTCATTTATAAATAAAATTAGGATGAAAATAAATGTGATAACAAAATTTAGTTACATTTTTGTTTACAAATGAAGAGCATGGGAATTATTTTTTAAAGCTAAAATAGTAATTGAATAAAAGACAGTTTACATTAACCAATTCTTAATAGATTTTTCATGTATAATGTAACTTTGTTTTAAATAATTAAAAATCATTTAATTTAATTTTCTCATCATGTTAAAAATTCATTTCATAATTTCTTTTTTGTAATTGTAAAATACAAATAGTTTTTTCATATTGTTGAAGTTTTACAATCTTTCCGGCTCGAAGTTTACGTTTCCGATTCTAAAATTGAAAAGTAAAAACTAAATTGATTCAAACGACATTTGCATTTAGTTTATTTCATACAAAATGATTTAATTTAGACGAGAAAATAAATTTATTAACCTTCTGGGCCAATTAATTTACTTTACTTCAAAATCTTTCAAAATAATTTACCCCAAAAGTTGAATCCTTTCGGCCTCGACCGCTTCCTCAATGCCTTCTTCACAATGGTCACTAAAATTTTAATTTTAATTTTTAAATTAAACACTACTTTAAAAACTTCATTATCTTTCAAGTGAAGTAACAATTTATAAATGATGGGCTTTATATTAAATTTCATACTTAACAATTATTTTAACAATTTGCGTACTTCAGAGTGCCATATCTGAATCTTCTTCCTCGAATAATGGGAGTCTCGTCTTCGGCCTTTTTTCTGCAAAGGCAAAAGAAGAGAAAGCAACACGAACCAATCAATAGAGCATTGAGACAAAGTAACGGTGCACCTACTTGAACCATCAAGTGCGAGCAACTAAACTCGTACTCTTCGTCTCGGGGCCACGCCGGAAGATATATGGCAACGTACCTATATTCTTCGCAAATGCCTTTGAGATCCTCGCATCTTTGTTCAAAGGACTGGCCTGTTACACAAAGTTGCAGAGTTTCCTAAATATACATTAAAAAGGAAAAATTTAAAATATTATAAATTATTCACTTTGTTTCTCAATAGTCGAACAGTGTTCTCTATAAAAAGCTAAAAAGGGGAAGTTTGGGGAAATTTTATTATCGCAGTTACTTAAAATAGCATCGCACAGATCTCTCCAATTCCATCAAAAGGTTGAAGGCTTGAGAGGGCGCACTGTGCCCCTCTCAAACCTACAGCCTCGAAAGGTTTATTTTCTTGCGCGGGATTCGAACCCGCGCACCTTGTGACGGGCGACGGCGCCGCTCCCGCTGAGCTATCTCACCAGATGTGAAAGATGATGTCAAAAACTTTTATTTATTTTCAGAATTTGTTTTTTACATTGATCGACCGAGCTGAGATACCCGTCACGGCCCGGTCGACGGAACATTTTCAATAATGGCACTTAATTATAGGGTTGGTCAAATGAAAGTGCAAAAACAAAGCAATAAAAAAGAGCGGTTGCGTTTGCAATTTGCAAAAGAGAGGGTCAGCAAGAAAAAACATCTTTTTCCGTTAGGGTGTAACCTCAGCAAGAATAAACGAGACCATCTTTTTCCGTTAGGGTGTAACCTCTGCAAGAATGAACGAGACCATCTAACCGCGAAGGAGCGCGCGGCCGCGCGCTTTTCCCCCTGTCAAAGTCTTTGTGGTAAAGTATTGCGGGGAGGGGTGTAACCTCAGCAAGAATAAACGAGGGTGTAACTTCGAAGGAGCGCGCGGCCGCGCGCACCCCCCACCCCCTCTCAAAGTCTTTGTGGTAAAGTATTTCGCATAGAGTGTTCAGGGCACTCGGGGAGGGGAACAGAGCAACACCTCGGAAAATGAGTCCTCCTAAACATAAATATCCTTAAGTAAAAATCTGAACTTCAGCATAACTTCTCTTTCCTCTTCTCTCTAACATTGCAAAATCATCTCCCAAATTCTCAAAAGCCCTCAACCTCAAACACAAGAAGTGACAATAGAATTGAAAAATGACCTCCCCAATTCCAAAGTTCTCAACTTCCATCTCAAACTGAAAAGTCAATCAACAAAAAACTCCCAAATTCTCAAAAGTAAAGTTAACTTAAACTCAAACACAAGAAGTGACAATAGAATTGAAACATGATCTCTCAAAAGCAAAACTACAGTTCTCAAACTGAAGTTTGAAAATGGTTATTATGGTATTCCAAATTCACACAAGAAGTGACAATAGAATTGAAAAATGATCTCCCAAATTCTCAAAAGTAAAACTAAAGTTCTCAACTTCTATCTCAAACTGAAAAGTCAATTAAAAAATGTCTTTAGAAATGTAAAGTTTGAAAATGTTAATTATGGTATTCCAAATTCACACAAGAAGTGACAATAGAATTAAAAAATGATCTCGCAAATTCTCAAAAGTAAAACTAAAGTTCTCAACTTCTATCTCAAAGTCAATCAAAAAATGTCTTTAGAAATGTGAAGTTTGAAAATGGTTATTATGGTATTCCAAATTCTCCTTCTTAAAACTCAACTTCTATCTGATATCTCTGAAAAGTAAAATAACATTTGGTATTGTCTAAAATAACTTTCAGTAAAATAGTAAGATGATCAATATAATTTCAAAAAGGGTTATTTGTCCATGATTATGTAAATCTAACATGGATCAACTAGATTCTGAAAGTACCTGTCGTTGAATAAATTGAAATGAAAAAGAATAAAATTATTTCAAATTGAAATTTTTCGCTTTGCATCTCTGCGTTTTTTCGATACTCTTCTAAAAGTAAGTATTATAACTTTTAATTGGAAATTATAAAGATCATTGAAAGTACATTAGATTTTGTAAAAAAGTTAAAGTATAAAATTATTTTGTGAACAAATAGAGTGATTAATTTTTGACCTTAGATTAGTATTTATTAATAATTTGTAATTAATAATTTATTGTAATAATATTTGTAGTCATGGACCCACAAGATGGCGGCCAACCCATGCCAGGTCCTTCAGGACGAGGTCGCGGCAGTGGACGAGGAAATCGAGGTCGCGGGCAACCTCGTCAACCTCGTAGAGCTCAAGTCCCAGCTGTGACGGGAACAATCAATCCAATGGCGGCCGATTTCAGTTCACTTTCGGTGGAGGATCGCGTTGAACAAGTCAGAATCTGGATGCGCCGATTTGATTTGGTGAGAAGACGGCCACAATTTCGAGTCACTCTGGTGGAAACGCTGATTAAAGCTGAAAATGGAGAGCCCCAGATTCTCCGCATCCGGTTTCGCGGTGGCTTCGTCCTCGACGGAACCTTCCAGATGATTACGAGGTCTCTGCATGCTCGTATCATCGAAGCCGTCGAACGAAGTTTCGAACAAGACTATGCAGAAAATTTTTTTGCAATTGGGTGAACAAGAAAATTTTGACGAAAAAGGTTTTTGCCTTCATTTCTTTTAGATAAGTTGAAATTGATTACAAAAAATATTAAGATTTGGCCAAATGCCTTTCATTCTTTTGTAATTTCTTTCCTATGCAAACCATGAATACTTTTAATTTTTGGACCTTTTTCATAAATATGATTACATTTTCACATTTGTACATGTAAGTTAATTGTTCTTGTGTATTTTTGTAAGAATAAAGGATAATTTATTCACTTTAAGTTTCTTTAATTTTACGTTTGTCTAGTTAGACCAACCATTCAACTTGAAATGCATTTCTAATAACTAAAAGATTTAACGTTAAGAGGAATTAACTTTGATTACTGCTTCTTAACTGTATTAGCTTTAAAAACTCCACAAGTTTACTACGTATAACTTTGTCGTAATATGTTCTAGAGTTTTAAGTTTAAAATTATGGACATTTGAATAAGTGAAAAGAGGCATACTTTAGTTTTGAGAATTGACGGACATTATGAAAT
>JAIXOW010000141.1 GCA_027486615.1 Oxalobacteraceae bacterium
TAATTCTGCATGTAATTTTATGGAAAATTCATGCACGTTGCCCTGTAACGAGCAAGTATTGAGGACAAAGCAAGGATGCGCTAAGATGAATACAACGTTAAAAGACTATATATCGCTAAAAACCATGGACGACTTTCAATGCAACACCTGTAAGTTATTAATCCAAGCCAAGAAACTGTCGCTTTTGGCTAAACAGGTAGACGACTATAGCGAACTGCAGTACGAAGCAATAAAGCTTGACCATTACATAAAGGAATTTAGCCATGAGCACTCAGCACCCGGAACCCCCTGCGCCAAATGAATGGGCAGAAAAAAAGATAAAGGACCTCGTTAACTTTTCCATAGAGCGGGGCGACCGCCTTATGGCAGGCCATGACCTACGGGATAAACTGACCACCTTAGAGCAGCGCCAAGCGCTTCTCATTGCCCACGCCCAGCGTTTACGCAGGAAGGTAAGCCCGTCCAAGCGGGAGCGCCCAGAAACCCCTAATATTGGCAAAAATGAGCAGTTATTTGACATGTTTGCTGAGAAAATAGCTAAAAAGCTCTCGGAAATTGAAAAAAGAGAGGGTTTGGATAAAAAACAGAACAGACCTGATTTGTTTGGTCCGAGAGCAAGCTCTTGAAAACTATTATTCACGTTAACCAGCATGTGATTAAGTCCAATCGGAAGAACGGGGTCACAGAACCCGTTTTAACGGTGAAAACGTATAAAAGTAATACCTATGCCCATGATGTCGTGATCCACGGCCCTAGCAGGGTGGTTTATGCCCCTGACAAGCCTTTATCGTGTGGTGCGCATGTATGGATTGAAACAGAAGCCGAAGTCGAGGTTAAAAATGATGGAAAAGGACTTTAAAGTTGAAAAAATGCCTGATGAAAGTATTCCTAGCATTCAGGTGATTGTTTTGACGGATGACCGAGGGGTGAGTTACGAGTATTATGGAGCGCCTTTCATGGACCACGTGCCAAAGATTAAGAGTTTGTTTGTTGGTCCGGTGGTTTGTAAAGAGGATGTGATTGAGTACTTGGAGGATGGTTTTGACTTGTTGGAGGGGGTTGGATCACGGACCACGGCTCACTGAGCGATTTGCTTAAAAAATAGGCAATTACTGTATGGATATACATGAGTTGCTTAAAAAATAGGCAAAAAACGGGGGTATATAGACTTTTTTACGGGCATGATGAAAAAAAATATTTTTTTTGTGAAAATAGACGTAATAGACGTAATGCCGTAATAAGTCAATACCAGTAAGCGTTTGGAGGCTTACGTTACCATTACACCAAAATACAGTAACGTAATTTCTCTGGGGGGACCGTGAGGCTAAAATTTTGAATTTAAAAAACTCACTCCTATCAAAAAAAAGACTATAGGAACCATTTTTTGGAGAAGCAGGTGGGAAAGAAAGACGTTTGGAATGTTGCACCAATTCGGGTAAACAAGACAGCTAAGAGATTAGCGACTGAAGTAGCCCCTTTGCGTAAGCAACGCAAAACTGTAAAAGGTAAGGAATGGAAGTTTGTCCAGGAGCTCGTGTCGGGCGACGGGCACGTTACCATGAAAGAAGCAGCGATTCGTGCTGGATATAACGAGAAGAGCGCCTCAGCGATGGCGTGGAAACTTACAAACCCTGCCCTGAGCCCACATGTGGTATCTGCTATCCAATCTTATCGGGCAGAACTAAATTCCAAGTATGGAACAAACTTTGATCGCCATATGCGGGATTTGCAGTTGATTCGGGATAAGGCCTTGGAAGCGGGAGCATATGGTGCTGCTGTTCAGGCCGAGTATCGCAGGGGTCAGGCCTTGGGTACGATTTATGTAGATCGCAAAGAGATTAGGCACGGGTCGATTGATTCTATGAGCAAAGAAGAGGTAGAACGCAAACTAAATGAACTTAGAAAGATTTATGGTGGAACGCCCCAACCTATCTTGGATGTTGATTCTAAGACTGTAGAAATGTCTGTTGTCAACGAACAAGAACCCCCTTTTGAAATGGAAATAGAAGATGACGACGAAACCGGAGAGTCTGCTGGGGAAGAAAGTACAGCAGAACCTGCCAAAGAGTCACATAACAAGGCTTGAATCTAGGACGGGATTAGGTATCCCTGATATGTTAATAGCCCTAGACCCTGAAGGGTTATTTGTGATGATGGAGCTCAAGGTGGTGCAAAAAGGAAAGAAGGTAAATCTCAGCCCGCACCAAATTTCCTTTTTAATCAAACACTCCAAAATGGGAGCGCCTGTGTTCATTTTGGTGCAACATAAACTGCTAGGTGGACCTTTAAATTATCTGTCACTATATGAAGGAAGGAGAGCGATCGAGGTTTTTGAACGGGGTATAGATGCTCCGTTTTTACTACGATACTTAGCTTCTTCTGTTGATTGGTCAGAAATTAGAAAAAAGTTGTTGACATAGTTTTAATTAGTATTATACTAATCCCGTGCTCTACAGAATTGAGCACCTTTAGAAAGGAGAAATAGTATGAAAGTTGTTGATATAGAAACGTTGCCTGTACGGGAGCGTATTCCGTTTTTGCTTTCCAAGTACAAGCAGGAGATTCTTAAAGAGAATGATTGGTTTTACAAGTTTGCAGACTATGAGATAAATATTTGTGACTACCACGAAACAGGTATTTTCTCTGTTGTTGCGTGTCCTATAAACCCTGATACCGAAATGGCGGATTGGGGCAAAGAAGTAGTGTTGCAGGCAGTTAATCTAAGAAAGGAGAAATAGTATGGATTGGGAAGATGAATTTAACGCATGGTGCTTGAAGTATCAGCCAATGGATAACCACATTGATATGAACGCAGTCACCGATAAGTTTGAAACATATGGTAAGGATTTAGATTTTGTTAGAGCACAAGACCCAAGGTGCATTTGGACGTTGATTGATGGTGACGACGGCAATCTGTATATCAGTAGTGGGTATCACCTTGTTAATCGTATTAATTATTTTGTAACGGCAGTACCTTTTGAGGGTGAGTATATGGACGTACCCTATTTTATTTACGAAGAAGAAGAGGAGGAGTACAAAGATGTCTGAACTTATTGATACGATGACTGTTACTTCCCCATTGGTTTTGGAAGGTTCATGGGGCGAAAGAAAGCTAGGTGAGCATGAATCTACCCTAGAACTTTATTACAACAAAGACAATACAGGTTTTATTGAATGGGATATACCTAGTATTGATAGGTTTGAGTGTATTGGTTTGTGGTTTGAGTTTGATAAGGTTGGCAGTAGGTCGTTAGTAGAGTACGACGGGGTGATGAGTCTGAATGACCATGCTATTGCCCTGTTGCGTAAAAACAATGTGTTTGTGTCTAAAGACTTTGAATAAGGAGAAATGAGAATGTTTGCTGAATATATGAAAATCCGGAAGGCCTCACCTGACATATCAGCGAAGGGTGTTTTGGCGTTGTTGCGTGTGCAGAAGAAGTATGCTGACTTGTGTTTGGATACCAGCCATTACTACTATGGTAAGCCCGTGGAAATTATTTACCCTGATTTACCAAAAAACTGTTCTATTACTTTGGAGGTTGTTCCTGACCATTGTTCTGAAGCCCCGTGGGATTGGTGCGAAGGGTTTGGCACAATCAAGCCTATGCAACGCTATGCAGAGAATGCTGGAAATGGGAATGTTCAGGTGCGTAGCTATGGGCGTGAAAACTATTACTACAATTTTGCAGAAGCCTTGAAAAGAGCCCGTAAGGATTATGAAAATTGCAAAACAGGCAAAGCAGATTTACAGCGTAAAGCCCTTGATGCAGTAAAGCGTGAAATAAAGTATTTTGAGGGTTATATCTGTGATGATTGGGGTTATGTGTCTGTTCATGTTCAGGCACACAGGGACGGGGAAGAAATTTACGACGGGTGGATTGGCATGTATGAATCTACTTCATGGGAAGAAGGTGCATTTGATTTGATACATAATGCCCGACATGAAATTTTTGCCACAAAGTATGCTGGTGCGACTGTGGGGACAATATGATTTACATTACAAAAGAAGAAACCTATGGCACAGGTGGAAACTGTATGGTTGATGTCTTGACTCTATCCAATGGGAAAGTAGTTTGCATTTCAGATGAATATGTTGGGTTATACAATTCCGTTAACGACATGCTGGAAGATGATGGGACAAAATGCCTTAACGGGTTTTGGATTTCACCTGTGGGGGCAACATGATATTTTTAGTTTTGCTGGGATTTATTATTTTATGGTGGATACTTGACAGCCTAGAATAAATGTGTATTATACAAATATGGGTCAAATTGGTTGACCTTTTTTAGGAGTGTAGAAATGAGAAATATATATTTTGATGGTGGTGTTCTGAATGCTATGTCTATTCTTTCTGCCAAGAAAGATATTCGTTATTACCTGAATGGGGTGTTGCTGGAGGTGGACAACAAACTAATTCGTGCTGTTGCGACTGACGGGCATTTGTTGGGCGTGTATCAACAAAGCAATAAGAATGGTGACGAAGGTGAGCCATTCCGTGTGATTGTTCCCCATGAGGTAATTGAAAAGCTAAACAAGAAAGCGTTGCATCATACCTTGTCAAAAGAAGGTGATAAATATGTAATTGACAATGTTGGGTTTAGCGGGATTGATGGCACATTTCCTGATTACATGCGAGTATTCCCTACGGGCAAAATATCAGGCGAAATTGCACAATTTAATCCTGACTTTATTGCAAGGTTCACAAAGGTTGGCAAAGCATTGGGCATGAAAAACCCCATGCCTACTATTGGACACAATGGCACAGGCACAGCGTTAGTTGATATTGGTAAGCCAGACTATTTTGCTGGATTGATGATGCCTTATCGGGCAGAGCATTCAATGCTTTTTACCCCAGCGTGGTTAACAAAAATGGAGGTTGAAAATGCTAACTAAAAGAGCAGTTGAAAAGAGTGGGTATAAGGTTTTACCCGACGGGGCGTGGTTGCGAATAGCCCCTGAAGACTTTCCCCATGAGTGGGTAGAATTATCTGAAAAGTTTAGATTTGACCCAAATGCCGAGAGTGTGATTCTTTGCATTTGTGGGGTAAAAGAAAAAGGTGTTGCAACAAAACAGTAATTGTGTATAATACAAACACGGGGATATTCCCGTGCTATTTTTAGGAGAAATTAGAAATGAGATTAAACAATTCAATCAAGCAAGCGTTTGTCAGAGCAGTTTTAGATGACTCGGCGTTAGTGGATTACACGACTCAAATAACGGATAGGGTTAAAAAGTATTTTTATGATATTGCCCCTGCTGAGGTTAAAAAGGTTTACGACAATCCCAAAACCCAAAAGTATATTTCTAGCAATTCCGTTAGCATGAATTATGGGAGTGAGTATTTGGGGTGGTTCAATGCCCCTTTAATTCCTGTTGATTGCATAGTCACGGACATGGATTTGCTTGCTGAACTTGCTTACCTGAAAAAGCAGGAAAAAAAAAAAAAAAAAAA
>JAIXOW010000357.1 GCA_027486615.1 Oxalobacteraceae bacterium
AGCCATGCCAGAACCGGAGGCCATGCCAGAACCGGAGGCCATGCCAGAACCGGAGGCCATGCCAGAACCGGAGGCCATGCCAGAACCGGAGGCCATGCCAGAACCGGAGGCCGTACCAGAACCGGAGGCCATGCCAGAACAAAAGGATCCAGAGGAAGATGGAAAAGGTAATTTGTTTTTACGTACTTGCTAACGATTAGTATTCTCACCCGGTCATTTCAATAATCATTGCCAAAAAGAATTAATACTTCTAAAATATACTTACTCCTCTGCAATTTATAAGAAGTGTTATTTTTATACATACAATAAACATTCTTTACTTAATGGATAACGTGTGCTTGTGAACCTTATTTGAACAATGTCATATTTGTTCCAGGTGCACAGACAAGCATTTTTGCTTCCGTTGATGACCTTATTCACATGAAATTTGATGTGGTTGTGTCACCTGTTCCAAGCACAGTGCCATCTGGTAATTTTTCTTCGTCTTTAGTTTTTCTCAAGTACGTTACAAACTTAATTACATACCACTTATTGCAATCACTTGTTGCTTCATTGTACACAATACTTTTCAGATTCCGAAAAGCCAAAGTCACCTGAAGCTGCAAAGTCACCTGAAGATGACAAACAAAACACCAGCTTAAATAAGATGAAGAATGCTATTCAAAATATGGAGAAAGTGGCACAAACTGTCAAGAATGAGAGTTTGTCAGGTAACAGTTCTTCTCAAACTTTAATGTACATACACTGGTTACTTAAGAGGCGTCAGTAATTTCCCTTTCGTTTGCTATATAAGTACCATGTCTTTTCAAAAGCAAATTACTTACTTAGACGGCGTCAGTAATTACCCTTTCGTTTGCTATATAAGTACCATGTCATTTCAAAAGCAAATTAGTTACTTAGACGGCGTCAGTAATTACCCTTTCATTTGCAATGTAATTACTATACCATATTATTTCATCATGATAATTAAACTCTTACAGCTGGAAGGACCGAAGAGGAATTGTTCGCCGAGGCCATGAGGAAAATCCTTAAGGATTTCGAGACTCCATCGACCTCTCAAGGGCCCCCTCCTATGCCAGCAGCTTCGAATGAGCCAGTGCCTTCCACTTCAAAAGGTCCAACAGCTACCTCGAATGAGCCCGTCCAGTCGACCTCAAAAGGTCCAATGCAAGGTAATAAATTTATAATATTAATACTACTTTCGGATACCATGCTTTTTTGCAAAAAAATTGAACACTATTCTTTATAACGCAATAGGGTTACTTACTTACTTACTTACTTACTTACTTACCCTTTCGTGTGCAATTTAATTACTTTATAATATTATTACTAACGCAGTTATTTAAACGCCCTCAAAAATTACCCTTTCATTTGCAATTTAATTACTGTCCTTATATCAAACGCAAATTTGTTTCTTATACGGCGTCAGTACCCTATCATTTGCTATTTAATTACTGCAACATGTTATTTCAAACGCAATCTTGGTACTTTAAGTAATCGAATTTCAATTCTCATCCCCTTCTTTGGTATCTCTCTTTCAGATACCTCCGCCCCCCAGGCTCCTAATGCTGACCCACCTGCCGATATCGATCCTGCCCAATATTTGGAGGTACAGAACACTGAACTTGGCAATTTTAATTTGCTAGACTTCCCAGACAATTGGCCGTTCGATACGGCGAAAGGGGACACTTTCTCTGTCTCACATGTGAATGGGGAGGACATTGTCAACCTTACCGTGCCAGTCGTACAAGTTGATGTTAGCACATACAATGCCATTCAAGACTCTAGTTTTGACAGATTTGTTGCTCTAAGCAACAATCTGACAGGTGTAGACTCGAGCACGACCTGTCCTGAAGAGTTTACTAATGTTGCTCTAAGCAACAATCTGACAGGTGTAGACTCGAGCACGACCTGTCCTGACTTTACTAATGTTCTTTCTCCCGTTCTTTCTCAACAAATCTACGACGACCCATTTGAATCTCTTGATTCAATGTTTCCTAATTCAAATGACGACGATCTCTTTTAAGTACATTCCTATTTATGCCTCACTCTTTTCTAACTTGCAACGTCAAACTTAATTGCAATTGAAAGACCCTTTCCCATGACTTATTCAAATTTGACGTCACACTCACTTGCAATTTATGACTAATTCAAATTTGACTTCTAAAGTTATAACTTTCTTCCTTTCCCTTAAAGGTCTATTTAACTATGACATTATATGTTATATGATACTGTAAACTATGTGTTAAGACTTCGAGCAATAAAGTGATAACTTAAACAAGGTTTCCTTATTTTATAGGTGGAAATGGAGGAATTGGAAATGGTGATCTACGAACCTGCAGATCCTGTTGAAGTAATTAATACTATTTGTACATTTATACTTATATACAAGAGTGAAGTGTGTTTAATTATAATTTAATTATACTGTATACGGGTTAATTACAATACTAAGCGGTTACTTTGCTTTCTTTAGGACACATTTGTAATTGAGCTTCCAATCAACTATCAAGCAAGGGATCCTCCAAAACTCTCAGCTGCAGAACTGGCTTTGATGAACAGCATCCCGTTCTTCATGGCCGAGTCCATCTTCACTGGAATAGTGGAACTGGATCCCAGGGACCAAGACGACATGTTGCCCGCTTTCTTTGCATATAGGATGGGCAAAATTCCAGGTTTAATACCTATTACCTTTTTTTCATTTCAAAGTACTTTGTTGCATTTGATTAGTAAATATTCACGTTTCTATTACTTTCTTTACATTTCTTATCATATTTATTTGTTGCCTTTGAGTAGCGACTAATTCTCAGAAAAACTTTTAAATAAGTCATCAAAAAATAATGGCACTTAACATTGAAATTAAGTATTAAATATAATGTACTATTCTTACAGCGGTCGTCTACAACACTTTGTGGAATGGACTCAAGAAGGCCAGAGATACTTCAACAATGAAACACTACAAAGTTCTGTGGTTGACGACTCTCATCCGTCAATACATGCAGTTGCCCATTGAGCTACGAGGACAGTTCATCACCTCGTTGAGGTACAAGAATACCCGGCCTCCCACAACCCAGCCTCCCACAACCCAGCCTAGCCAAGACCAGCAAGGCCAAAGCCAAGAACAGCAAGGCCCTCGCGTTATTCGGCTCTCAGAACTGCCTGACCCTAAACCTGCACCTGGACCTGCACCTAACACTAAACCTGGACCTAAATCTAGAAAGAAATAATTTTCTTGTATTGCTTTTATCAAATCAGTTTTAACTCTTTCGATCAGTAATTATTGTACTTTTTTAACTTCAAATTATATACAAATCAATTATACTAACTCAATCAGAGTTTTATCATAGTTTGATGTATATTGTGATCAATAGAAAGACA
>JAIXOW010000054.1 GCA_027486615.1 Oxalobacteraceae bacterium
ATTCCATTATTCGGGTAATGCTAGTAGATGACCATGCTGTGGTACGGGCTGGTTATAAGCGCTTTATTGAATTAAATCCTGAGATGCGTGTGATTGCCGAGGCATCGTCTGGCGAAGAAGCTTATGAGTTAATAAAACAAATTCAGGTGGATGTGGTGATTCTCGATTTATCCATGCCAGGTCAGGGTGGGTTTGAAACACTGCGCAAAATCATGAATCGTTTTCCCAAGCAAAAAGTTCTGGTTTTTACTATGCATGAGAATGCTTCCACTGCGAATCAGGTATTAAAAATTGGTGCGTCTGGTTATCTCACCAAGAGCATGAATCCTGAATTAATCGTGCAGGCGATTTACGATGTCTGGCGTGGTGGCACACCGATAGAAGAGGGCGTGGCTGCGGCATTAGTCGATTTACAAAATAATAGTCATCCGCATGATAATTTGCTGCCGCGTGAATATGAAGTGTTTTTACTTTTGTCAGCGGGTGAGTCGGTAGATTTAATTTGCTCTAAATTAAATATGAGTCCGCGTACGGTATTTAATTATCAAACTACCATAAGAAAAAAAATGGCATTGCATTCACACATAGAATTTAATCAGTATGCTTTGCGTCATCAGTTGATACAAAGTCCGCCTTAATTGTGTAAATAGCATTAAGCAGCTTGTGAATTCTTACTATATACAAGTTATGCCAACTCTATAGAATAAGAGCTTGTAATCAATTGGTCTCCGCCAACGTTACCTAGCTTGAGTGATGAGTCTTAATTCTCAATTTTTGGAAGTGGTTTTTGAATGCCGCAATTTATTGCGGCATTTTTTTACTCATTCAATTTTTATAATTTTATTCTTTGTCGTCTAATAAATATACTGAGCGGAAAGCCTGACAACATTGCTAGGTTTGGCTATTACTTTGCTACGCATTGTCCAGTGTGGATCACTGCAAAGTTTCCCATAGGATTATCAAACGCATTATGGTGTTCAAAGCGTAAGGTGTTTTTATTGATTATAAATTTTTCTTTTTTCTGCATCACTGCAGACGGTGAAATATCTTCACCAACTAGTTCAGAGTCAGAGGTTTTTCCAGAAAATTTTTGACTTTTATTTAAAGTAATCAATACTTTAGAAGCATCAATGATTTCAACATCAATCAATTTTATTTCAGAATTTGGTGACCGAGTTTCAGTCATTAAATCTAGCGTGCTCTCAGTCGTACAGGTATATTTCATTTTTACTGAATTGGCTAGTGCATTTGTTTGAAAAGTCAACGCCAAGAGAAAGTAGAAAATTTTTAAAAAATTATTCATTGAATTTTTCCTGTTCGTTGATCAATGCACGTTTAGATTTTTTATTCACAGACTGGTAGGAAGAGTGCAGCATATGGAAGCTAAGTGTATTCAATTTAACTTCTAGTGCTAATAATAGGGATGCTAAGAATAAGGAAATCGAATTCTTAAGAAACCATCAAGATGAGTAAATTACTGCATCGATCAAGATTACTTTTGCGTCTAATGGCGAGCGTAATGCGTTTGTGGCTAGAAACGCTGCTTATGTCATCTATAAAAAAACGGCCTAATAAATAGGCCGATGCTACACACAGCGATTTTTATTTCAAAGAAAGTATGAGCTTTGCAATAGTTAATGCATCTGCTTCAGATAGTTGTTGTGGTGGCATGATGTCTTCTCCCCACACGCCTGTTCCGCCCGCTTTTATTTTCTTAGCTAACTTTTCAGCCATGCCAGTTTCATTCGCATATTTTTGTGCGATTTCAACCATGTTAGGGCCGTATTTACGCTTATCAATCATATGGCAAGCCATACAGTTGTTACGCATAAGTTGAGTTTTGAGTTGATCCGTGTCTGCGTCGGCAGCTTTTGCTGAGACTGCAAAGCTCATAAGCAAAAGTAGTGAGATAGCGACTCTCATGATGTGTCTTTCAAATTTTGGTTAAGTAAAAATTGAGCTAAAAAAAACGCACTGCCAATTGGCAGCGCGTTTCAAGGTGATGCTTACTTATTGTGGTGATACTTTGTAGATCATGCCGCTAGCTTCATCGGCCACATACAGGTTGCCCTGATGGTCGAGAGAAACGTGACGGAAACGACCTGCAAATGTTGGCCAGAGCAATTCTTCACGCTTAGCTGATTTGCCATCTTTGGAGATATCGAGGATGTCGATACGGTTACCAGTTGGTGTGCCGTGGATACCGATACCAGCGTAACCTACTGCTAAACGACCTTCCCACTCTTTCCACTGCTTACCAACCAAGAATACGCTACCGCACATACCTTGTGACAAACCATTGTTGTTCCATGCTGGTTTCATCGCGTTAGGATAAGCCTTCAAGTCAGTCATAGGCATGAATGCTGCACGCTCTTTTGGAGGTGTTGCGCCCATTTGGTTTGGTGAATAGCCGCAATAGCCATCTGGACAAGCAGGACGACCGTTAACGTTATCACGTGGATCCCAACCACCGTTACCACCGTTTTCTAGCTTGGTAACTTCATCGCTGTGCCATGGGCCATTCTCTGACACGAACACTTCACCTGTACCAGGACGGAAGGCGATACCTTGTGGGTTACGATGTCCGTATGTGAAAACACGTGAATCGAAACCTGCTGGTGGTTTGTTACCAGGTGCAGCTTTACCATCACGATCTACACGCAGAATCTTGCCGCGCAGTTGTGTTGGGCTTTGTGGGCCTTCGCCACTGTGGTTGTCACCGATCGCGACATAGATGAAGCCGTCAGGACCGAAACGTACACGACCACCGTTATGCGCGCCAGGGCCGCCGAATGGGTGGTTAGATTTCTTTGGTTTGTAGCCGAAGTCGTTGATGATTTCAACGATGTCGGAAACGTCAGCCAACGAAGAACCCACTTTCATGCGCATCAAGATGTTGTTGTAACCACCGTAAGTACGGTTTGCACCACGTGAGCTGGAGTAGAGATAAACATAACGGTTTGAATCGAAGTCTGGATCAACCGCTACACCCTGAACGCCTGCTTGACCATCACAGAACAGATCGTCCTTAACCTTAGCGAATCCACTTGATCCACCTACGCCTAACAATTTTTTCACGTCGCCGTTAGGTGTTCTTACTGACAGACCTTTGCACTTCTCGGTGAAAAACATTGTGCCATCCTTGAGGAAGGCCATATCCCATGGTGACTCTGCCTGTTGGAAATTGTCTGCCTTAACAGCCATTGCAGAAGCAGTGCCCACTGACAGTAAGCCTGCAACTGCGAACATGGTTGCAACACCACCACGCAGCGCTTTCACAGTAAAGGTTTTATTCATTGTTTCTCCTGATTTGTTTTAGGTTATTACAAACTTAAAATACACATACACACTTCGAGGTGATGCCAAACGGTTTACCTACCCCATTTGTTCAAACCGACAATCAAGCCCAAAGCATTTAAATAAGCCAACTAAAATGCTTTATGGCAATACAAATAATACCTGAACTAAAAAAAAAATCACAAGCCTTCGCGCTATTTCTTTTCAAATCTTTCTTAAAAACAGAGTGAGATGAAAATAATTACTTGTGCAATGCAAAATTTAATAAACGTGCCAGCTTTTTTTATCGATTAAATAGTGATGTTGATAAGTACGTAAATATCAAACTTCAAAAATTTTATTTCCTTATCAACTAAATTTTGTTTTTTAACGGACTTTATTAAAGGAAATAAAGAAATCCGTATTCAGTATTTTTTTACTTGCTTCTCCTCCCTTTCTTTTAGAGAGTCTGTTGATTCATATGCATTTTCCAATTTTCTCCTCTATGTAAAATTTAGCTAAATTCGTTTTAAATAGTTTACTGAAGCTTATTTTTATTAACTTATTGATAATTAAAATTTAGCTCTGCGATACATTCCGCATCACTAAGAAAAATTTTTTAAACCCTTATATAATTCAAGTTGCGACGCAGCATTTTTTTAACTGAGGGGATAAGCAATGAAATTTTCTAAAGTAATAATTACTTTTTCAGCCTTATTTTTGTTAGCTGGTGCGGCTGTTGCCAGTGAAGTCAAAAAGGGCGACAAGGATAAAGATGGTCATTTAGACAAAATGGAAGCGAAAGCATTTCCTATGTTGTCTAATCATTTCGATATTATCGACACAGACAAAGACGGCACTATTGATCAAGCTGAAATCGATGCACATAAAATCATGATGGGTGACAAAGATAATGACGGTACTGTTGATAAGAGTGAAGTGAAACACAAGGGCTTAGCCAAAGCCTTTGATAAGCTTGACACCGACAAAGACGGCACATTAGACGCAAAAGAAGTCGCAGCATTCTTCAAGAAGTAATCAATCAATATTATTGAATTGATATCATCCTAAAAATCCCCGGCAACATTAAGTTGTCGGGGATATTTTTTCTGGGACATTGCATAACAGGGTGTCCTGAGCTTACAGCGGCCTATCTTAACTTTTAGCCCAACTCATTAGCTCGTAAAAATTCTAAATTTTCACTCTTAGGAATAAGTGCGTCATGCCTTGTTAAAATGGGACTGTTCTCAGATTTGTCCCTGCTATCTTATGTTTATCAGCTGGCTCAACAGCTAACTTTTCCGGAGTGTCGTGCTATGTCATCCCCTCTTTTGTTAGAGATAGAAGAATCGCTTGCCATCATTACTCTAAATAATCCTGCACGGGCGAATGTGTTGGACTTGCCTATGGCAATGGCATTTGCACATGCAGTAGGTGAAATCGCTGCTAATCCTAAAGTGCGCGCTTTACTCATTACCGCGAATGGCAAACAGTTTTGTGCAGGTGGTGACATCACAGCGATGCAAGATCCTACGCGTTCATTGCATGCAGTGTTAGAAGAATTAATCGCACCTATACATACAGCGATTGCAGTGCTGCGTGAATCTTCATTTCCGATTGTGAGTGCAGTCAATGGTGCAGTTGGAGGTGGCGGTATAGGCATGGCATTGTGTGCAGATTTAGTGTTAGCTGCTGAATCCATGAAGCTGCGTGGTGGTTATTCAGCCATAGGTTTAACACCAGATGCAGGTGGTTCATGGTTTGTCACACAACGTGCAGGTGCCGCTCGTGCAAAAGAAATTTATTTAACCAATCGTGCTATCTCAGCTGCCGAGTGTTTGCAATTAGGTTTAGTGGATGCAGTGCATCCTGATGCTGAATTAGCAGAAGCCGCTAAAAAATTAGCTGTGCATTTATCGCGTGGTCCATCACTGGCGCAAGGTCGTATAAAGATGCTGATACGAGAAGCATCACACAACACAATAGAGCAGCATTTAGAGATGGAAAAAAGTTTTATGTTGGCTTCAGGTGAAAGCGCAGATGGACAAGAAGGTGTACGTGCCTTTACAGAAAAACGTGCACCTAAATTTTTGTAATTTTTACATATAACTAAAGAATAAATATAGGAGATGTATGAAAGCCATAGTCTGTAAAGCATGGGGTCTGCCTGAAACACTCGTCATTGAAGAACAAGCTGATTTAGTACCAGCAGCAGGTGAGATCGTTATCGACATCATGGCAGCTGGTGTGAATTTTCCTGATGTACTGATTATTCAAAACAAATATCAATTTAAACCTGAATTGCCTTTTACACCGGGTAATGAACTCGCTGGTACTGTGCATGCAGTTGGTACAGGTGTAACTCAATATAAAGTGGGTGATAAAGTGTTTGCGTTTGTGCCCCAAGGTGCATTTGCGCAGCAAGTCAAAGTTACTGCTGATGCAGTGTTGCCTATGGCAGCAGGAATGGATTTCGATACCGCAGCTGCGATCACACTCACTTATGGCACTTCACATCATGCGGTTGTCGATAGAGCACAATTAAAAGCTGGTGAAACCATGTTGGTATTAGGTGCAGCAGGAGGTGTAGGCTTAGCAGCTATCGAAATAGGTAAAGCTCTAGGTGCACGTGTGATTGCAGCAGCCTCCACCGCAGAGAAGCTCGCGATTTGTAAAGAGCATGGTGCGGATGTTTTGATTAACTACAGCACTGAAGATTTACGTGAAGCGATTAAAGCCGCCACTCATGGCAAAGGTCCTGATGTGGTGTATGACCCAGTCGGTGGTAGTTACACTGAACCTGCATTTCGATCGATTGCATGGCGTGGTCGTTATTTAGTCATTGGTTTTGCGAATGGTGAAATACCTAAGCTGCCATTGAATTTACCTTTACTCAAAGGTGCTTCTTTAGTGGGTGTGTTCTGGGGTGATTTTGCGCGGCGTGAACCGGCACATAACCTCGCGGCGATGCAAGAACTCATGCGCTGGTTAGCAGAGGGTAAGATTAAACCGCATATCTCAGCACGCTATGCATTAGCAGATACACCACAAGCATTAATCGACATGGCATCGCGCAAAGTCACAGGCAAGATCGTTATCTTGCCGCGACAATAAATTAGGAAAGCTCATGGCGAAAGTGTATGCAATAGATGGTGTTACACCAGTTATCGATCCCACTGCCTATGTGCATCCCACAGCGGTTTTAATTGGTGATGTCATTATCGGGCCTAGTTGTTATGTAGGGCCTGCTGCTTGTTTGCGGGGTGACTTCGGTCGTCTCATCATGGAAACCGGCTCTAACTTACAAGACACCTGTGTGGTACATGGCTTCCCTGGTAGTGACACTGTGATTGAAGTTGATGGTCACATAGGTCATGGTGCAGTGATACATGGTGCTCGAGTCGGTCGCAATGCTTTAGTAGGTATGAATTCAGTGGTGATGGATGGTGTGGTGATTGGTGAATCATCCATAGTCGCAGCGATGTCCTTTGTAAAAACAGGCATGATCATTCCACCGAAAAGTTTAGTCATGGGTTCACCAGCGCGTGTCACCAGAACTTTGTCAGACGAAGAAATAACATGGAAATCACGTGGCACTAAAGAATATCAACAACTCGCTATCCGTTGTTTGCAAGGTATGGAAGAAGTAGCGCCATTAACAGTAGTAGAAACAGATCGTAAAAGAGTGCGACTAGATAACCCACATGATCTTATCAAACCTAAAATGCCAGTATCCTGAGAGACTAACATTGCAAGCTAGTTGTCAGAGTCACTAAGGAGAGTTGTTGTGAATTATCAGACGATTGAATGTGTTAAAAACGGAGCAATCGCCACAGTGTGGTTGAATCGTCCTGACGTGCGTAATGCATTTAATGAAATCATGATTGCAGAAATGACGCAGGTGTTTAATGCGTTACAAGAAGATGAGCAGGTCAGAGTGGTAGTGCTAGCAGCAAAAGGTACTGCATTTTGTGCAGGTGCAGATTTAAATTGGATGAAAAAAATGTCTGCCTATAGTGAGGCAGAAAATCTCACCGATGCAGCCGCATTGGCTGAGATGATGCATACAATTTATCGTTGTTCTAAACCGACCATCGCTCGTATACAAGGTGATTGCTATGCAGGTGGTATGGGTTTAGTGGCCGCTTGTGATATCGCGATTACACAACACTCGGTTGAATTTTGTTTATCTGAAGTGAGGTTGGGATTGATTCCAGCAACCATCTCTCCTTATGTAGTACGAGCCATGGGTGAAAGAGCGGCACATCGTTATTTTTTAACCGCTGAGCGTTTTAGTGCGGATCAAGCGAAAGCGATCGGTCTAGTGCATGAAATTGCAGAAGCAGATCAGCTAGATCATACCGTCCAGACTATGGAACAAACTTTATTAACTTGTAGCCCGCACGCGATTGCAGATGCTAAACAACTTTTACGCGCTGTCGCTGGAAAAGAGATTAATCCAAACTTAATTGCTGACACCGTTCAACGTATAGCAAATAGTCGCGCATCAGAACAAGGACGTGAAGGTGTGCAGGCATTTCTAAATAAACGTAAACCTTCTTGGTTAAGTGATCATTCATAATCTCTTCTTACGCACTACGCTAATTGAATAAACAATAAAGACTTGCATGACATCTGATTTTTCATTGTTAAAAAATTTACAGCAACAACTGACTGATTTAGATAAAAAACAATTACGTCGTCAGCGTCGTGTCACAGAAACACCTTGTGCGCCAGTGATGCAAGTCGATGGACGGCAAATACTTGCTTTTTGTAGTAATGACTATTTAGGCCTTGCATCCCATCTAGACATCATTACTGCTTTAAAAGAAGGTGCAGATCTTTATGGGGCGGGCAGTGGTGCTTCCCATCTCATTAGTGGTCATTCACTAGCGCATCATCAACTCGAAGAACAACTCGCTACACTATTTAAAGAGAATTTTGATCAGGCAGGCTG
>JAIXOW010000389.1 GCA_027486615.1 Oxalobacteraceae bacterium
AAGGGAAAAATTTCCAAAACCTAAAAGTGAGAAGTGAAAATAAAAATAAAACAAATTATTTGATAAATTTAGAATGATGTTATTATTTATTTCAAGTTTTTTCTCTCAGTTGTTGTTATTTTATTATTATTATTATTATTGTTTTCAAATCCGAAAATCCATCGACAATTATCTTGAAAGTGAAAAATTTTTCTCTAAGTTTTCGCGTTATTTTCTTGAAAGGGAAAATTTCCAAAACCTAAAAGTGAGAATTCCGGAAAATTTTTCACTAAATTTTCGTTTTTTTGAAAGTGAAAAAATTTTCAAAATCTAAAAATGATTTGACACTCCAAATAAAACAAATTTCAAATTATTTGATAATTTTAGAATGATGTTATTATTTCGATTTTTCTCTCAAGTGATAGACCCCTGTCTTCAAAAAAGTAAGTAAAAAGTAAACAATTTTCATTTTCAAATCCGACGAAATTATCTGATAGTGAAAAATTTTTTCACTAAGTTTTCGTTTAAACTAAAAGTGAGAGTGAAAATTTTCAAAACCTAAAATGAGACAAAAAAGGTTTCAGTTCATACACAATCCCCATCCTTTGTCATAACTTACAATTCCAATACCCTAAAAGTGAAAATCTTCCACTTTCAGATAATTTAGTTGAAAATTTTTTTTTACTTTTACCACTTCTAGGTTTATAAAACGTTTAATTGACTAGTTTGAAATCATACGGTGATGCTAATATTTGAATTTGAATTTGAATTTGTTTATGACTCAGTATGGTTTACATAAATTTGATTTTCATCTTTTCTGATTTCATTTATTTTTCTATTTTCTTCCTCTTGACTTTTTGCATAATTTAAAACGTTGTTTTTCATGTTATTTATAACATATTTGCATTGTCTTTTTGACGATATAAAACTTCTATTTAGAAAGAAAACATTTTTGATTAGTGTCACCTAGTGAAAAAACTGTGTGTGAAAATTAGACTGAGCGCTAGAAACGAAGTGTTTTATTTGAACGATCCGTAATCTCATTATTCAATTTCAGTATCTTCTCATCCTCATCCCCCAGACCAGGCAAGAAAAAAGAAATATTAAGACTATGGATGTCAAGTCAAACATTTGCTTTTGTTTTAACACCACCTTTTGAAAAATTTCTGATGATATTGATATCTACTTGATGTAGTGTTTGGAATGTTGAAGTGTTGAAGAAATAAGAAATAACTGGTGCTGGTGCTGGTCTGGTGCTGGTGATGAGGATGAGGATGACAAAATTCAGATTCAGAAAAGAAACTTATCCCTATCCGTGTTGAAGTTGAAGAAATAAGTGGTTAGGTGAGGGTGAGGGTGATGATGGTGATGAGAAAATTCAGGAAAAAAAGAAGAATAAGATTAAGACTAAGATTTTTCTTGACATAGACATAAACTCAAACTTCTCACGATAGTCGCAATATTTCTTCTCGACCCCAATCCAAACTTATCCTTATCCTTACACAGGCACAGGTGCAAGACAGGGCGTGGTCGTATGTTGTCATGACAGTCAATTACTCATCTCATTGGAAGGGTTAAAGTTAAAGTTAAACTATCTATAAACAGATTTTGCAATCTATTTCTTCAAACATTTTCCGTGGACAGCAAAAAAATTAAAAAGCACAAAAATAAGTTCTTCTGTAAACGGTAAATCTTTTGAACTTTCACTTTCACTTGCATCTGGAGATGTATATCGTTTAATCCATTCTTTCAAAATACTGATATTAGAAACATAATATTGAGATCCAAAGTAACACTTAAAATGACGAAAACATTCGTGTTCTCTACCGTACATTATATTTTTAAACGGTTTTCTACAAAACTGTTTATTATTATGAGTAACAATAAATAGCATTGTTAAGAAATTTTTGACAGAATAGAAAGTTATTTTGCTATCCGAATCTGATGGTGAATTACAGATAAAATAATTATACCACAGTAATACTTCTTCATAATTTTCATTAAACAAAAACTTTAGAATTTTCTGATTCTGATTCTGTTTTTCTTCCTTATTTTTTAACATCATTTGTTAATGCTCATAACAAACAACCTTAACTTATTTCTTCTTTCAAAAAAACAGTTTATTTTCTATTTTTCTTATTCTTATACTTATACTTCAACATGTTCTTGCTCCCCATGAGATAATCATCCAAATCCGATCATGTTCATGATATTTTGAAGAACACGGAACAATCTCGAGGATGTTTTTGAAGCATGATCATAAACCTACTATCGTGTTTCACGTTCGAGCTAGTGCTAGCTAGTGTGCTCTCCTAATCTTTTTGAACTTGATTCTGAGTTTTCGCACGCCAATTCTTCCCATGAGCATCATCAAGCAGCGCACTCCCTCTGTTCATATCCGCCTGACCTATCCTATTCTATGTTCTTCCGAACGTTCTTGCATTGCGCTAGCCATGTGAATGAGAGATAGCAATTTCAGGAGAAAAACACAGTAACGTTAACGTTAACGTTAACGTTAACACTCATACTCATCACGCATGTTCATATCCATATCATATGCAGTATTTGTTATTCAGACACATCATCACAATGAAATTTTTTCAAAAGATAGATTTCTATTGCTGTTGTAATTCCTAGTCATAGTTGTGATCTTTTCAGGTTCAGGTTTTTTTAGCTGTAGCCGGATACTAACACTAACTTATATGAAGAGAAAAATCTTCCCTTGACTTTTTAATCGTGAATTTTACTTACTCTTTTCCTTTTCCACTTCCACTAACTTGAAATAAAATTCTAAAATCTTTCAAGGAGAACTATCAAATAAATCTTAAAACATAACATAATACTTTTTTTGAAGACTTCCCTGAAAATTTTCACTTTTATG
>JAIXOW010000028.1 GCA_027486615.1 Oxalobacteraceae bacterium
CTATATTTGAAATTAGAAAACTACATACATACAAATACGGATTCGGGATTCGGATTACTTTTAAGTTTTGAGTAAAAGTATAAAATTTCTATTTCTACATCATATTTTTTCTTCATAAGACAAAGACAAACGCTCACACTCACAAAACTTAATAGTGAAGAGAATAGAATAGACTGTGTGATGTGATGTTATTTATATTTTTATTATTATCAATATAAATCAATAATTCCAGGAATAATAGCATGGAAATATATTAAACTCAATATTACGTTTAAGTTTTATGCAGCACTTGATACAATATTCATAATAAGCATATTCAAGCTTGTCCTTGTCTTCGAGTTCGAGAAATTCTTTCCGACACTTTCTTTTGTTTTCACATCCACATTCGCGTTGTTCAACATATTTTCTAGTTCCAATCTTCTCACAATTTAAGCAGTAGGATCGGTAAAAAAAACACATTTTTTATTTTGCTGAACTTCAACTTATTTCTAAGTTTGCATTTAACTTTTAAGGTTTTTCTAAATCATCAAAATAGAATGTTATGAAATTCAGAAAAATGACAGAGTAAAAATGTGTGTGAAATACACCCTGAATTAAAACTATCACTAGCTTTTAATTTTAATCTTGAATGTTTTGTTGAATTTGAATAATCTTTTCTTTATACTTTTCTCATCAGGCGAATAGTAAGAAATGAAAATAGAATGAGAATTACCGTTAGATAATTCTACTATTTTCACACAATAGCAATAGCTCTCTGATATTTTTGGAGGGGAGGGATGAGCAGGAGCGTCGTTGTCATTATATTATTAACGCAAGCTTTTTGAAGTTGCCACTTGTCCCTGTCTTGTACATGCGGATTAGATGTGGATGCGGTGCGGTCAAACAATCACACTGGCTGGCTCAGACTCTCATGGGATAATTCGTATCTGTAAGTGAAAATTTTTTCAATAACGCTAAGATACACGTGACACGTGATGAGAATGTAAAAATTGTGGGCGTGCGAGAGCGTGAATATTTCACTATCTCTATCTATCAGTTCAAAAATTTTTGCGTTATATCTCCTTGTAAAGATAGAATAAAAATAAATTTTATGATTTTTGTGAAAATCTTTCATCATTAGAATTAGAATCAGAAGCAAGAGCAGAAGAATATACAGATATTTCTATTTCTACTCAAACTCAAAATATTAAAATTTAACCAAGTAATCGCAGGATAATAGATAGAAGATAAGACAAATTCAAATTTTCTAAAAGAAAAGGAGGACGGGATGAAAATAGATAATTAATGATAATGATAATTTTTCTTTTTTCAATTTTTAGAGTTAGAGTGCAAGGTATGGATTGAATTGTGATTGTTTCAGTTTCACAGAAACAAATTCTTTTTCCTTGCAAGTGCAAGAACAAGAATTTCTTCATGTTGCAAATTTTTTTGCTGTTATAGGTTGAATCAAGTTGGTAATGAGGATGAAGATGAACATGAACAATGAAGATTACAGGATAAGATTTAATAATATCATGGCTCAGAAAGATCAATCACTTCGCGAACTTTTGAAGATTATGTCATTTGCGTCAAACGCTATTGACAATATATGCGAAAGGTATAGAATCTTAATCTTAATTTGATATTGATAATGATAATTTGTAAATTTTATCTTTAAAATTGTGCATTATCGATATCCATTATATTTTTTTGTGAAAAATCTTTTTTTGCAGACACAGAACGGATCAAGTTGCGATGAGGATAAGGATGAGATATGAAGATTCCAGGTTAAGACTTATAAATATCATGTCTCAGAAAGACCAATACCAATCACTTCATGAACTTGTGAAGATGGTGTTATTCGCGTCAGAAGAAATTGAGAAAATGTGTTATCATATTTGTTGCAGTTATCCATACTAAACTCAATAATCTGTTTTATTTTTCACTTTTCAAAAAATAAATTTTTTCTACTTCTTTTACTAAAAATCATATACTTACATTTAAATAAAGAAAACAAAGCATAAAAATAAATATGAGAAATTATTTTTATTTTTTCTTAGTCCAAATAGAAATATATTCGGAATTAGAGTCACCAGCATGAATAACCTCAAAAAAAATAAAATAAAAGGATATCAGCTAAAAACGTAATTGAAAATTTAAGAATTTTAAGTATTGCCAAGAATCTTAAGAATAATGTAGAACAATATTTCACAGCAAGTATTGTAAGTAAGATCTTGAGGTCATGGATCATCTTATGTAGCTCATACAATGTTTCAGGTTGTTGACTCTGGTTTTTGTTTCGTATAAAACATTTGATTTTGAGGATCAGCGCGTTGATGGTGATAATTTCATGATGAGAAAACACGTTCGTAATATTATTAGCCGGTATAAATTCTTCTGTCCAAATCTTTCCGTATGTTTCAAAATCGAAAACACAAAGTCTCCATTCTTCCATATCCATATTATATTGATTATCTGTTCTGTTTGTTATCTAAAAAGAAAAATATGTATATATGTATTATCATTATCCATTTCCATAACTTAGACTTAGCATTCTAGCATTCTTTCCCTTTGCTTAGCTTTAGCATCATGTACATGTAAAAGTAAAAAAAATAACATAAACATAAACAGTTGGAGTTGGAATAGGAATATATTTGGAATTAGAATCGCCGTTTTAGCTAAAAAACATAATTCATAATTGAAATGGAAATTTAAGTTTAAGAAGTCCAATTGAAAATTTAAGAAGTCCAATAACCTTTTAGTATTGGTTGAGATTGTCAAAAATAGTATGAAATCTTTGTCCGAAAGTCAAAAAAGCCTCTTCGGATTGAACATTGTTTAAGTTTATCTCAGCCAACAAAGATCGAGCTTCAATAAGTGCCTCTTCCATTTTTTCACATTGAAATGGTGAATAATTATGTTTTGTTTGATTAAAGACATTTTCAATGTCATTAATTGAGTTAGATATGTAAAGTTTAAGTAATACATATCTAACATCGTTTGACATTTTCTGCAAAAA
>JAIXOW010000178.1 GCA_027486615.1 Oxalobacteraceae bacterium
ATTCTTGTAGTGCTGGGTTTAATTGATGTGGTGATGATTTCTAATCTACTAATTATGGTGATTGTCGGTGGATATGAAACCTTCATTTCGCGTATGCACCTTGAACAGCATCCTGATCAACCAGAGTGGTTGTCGCATGTGAATGCTTCCGTTCTTAAAGTCAAACTAGCTACAGCTATTATTGGCATCTCTTCGATTCACTTACTCAAAACCTTTATCAATGCGCATGCTTATGATGCAAAAACACTGATAGCGCAAAGTGGTATTCATATGGTTTTTTTAATTTCAGCACTTGCTATCGCTTACACAGAAAAAATTGTAGCGAGTACACAGCACAGTAAGTAAACGTTACACCTGCAAGCTCCATTTTTTTTGATTACTGCTTTATCTTCATTCTATGACTATTATTAAACAAAACGATTTAATTGAATCTGTAGCTGCTGCACTTCAATACATCAGTTATTACCATCCGCTTGATTACATACGCCACCTAGCACGTGCTTATGAATTAGAACAAAGCCCTGCTGCTAAAGATGCGATCGCGCAAATTCTTACCAATTCGCGCATGTGCGCTGAAGGTAAGCGTCCGATTTGTCAAGACACAGGCATCGTGAATGTGTTTTTAAAAATAGGTATGGATGTACGCTTTGAAGGTTTTAGTGGTTCGATTACAGACGCCATTAATGAAGGCGTGCGTCAAGCTTATAACAATCCCGATAATAAGCTGCGCGCATCAATTGTTGCTGACCCACTGTTTGAAAGAAAAAATACCAAAGACAACACGCCTGCAGTCGTACACATGGAACTGGTGCCTGGTAATACTGTTGATATACAAGTCGCAGCAAAAGGTGGTGGCTCTGAAAATAAATCAAAATTCATTATGCTCAATCCTTCAGACTCCGTGGTTGATTGGGTTTTAAAAACAGTTCCTACTATGGGTGCAGGTTGGTGCCCACCTGGCATGTTAGGTATAGGTATAGGTGGTACTGCAGAGCGCGCTATGCTCATGGCAAAACAGTCATTGATGGAAGATATAGACATGACTGAATTGATCGCTCGCGGTCCACAAAATAAAACTGAAGAACTACGTATCGAGCTCTATCAAAAGGTCAATGCACTAGGTATAGGTGCACAAGGTTTAGGTGGCTTGACTACGGTATTAGATGTAAAGATCAATATGCATCCCACGCATGCTGCTTCTAAACCAGTTGCCATGATTCCGAATTGCGCAGCAACTCGTCATGCACATTTTGTTTTAGATGGATCTGGCCCAGCTTATATCGATCCACCTGCTTTATCTGAGTGGCCGGATGTGCGTTGGATGCCTGATACTGAAAAATCAAAGCGCATAGACTTAAACAAACTAACACGTGAAGAAGTCGCTTCTTGGAAGCCTGGTCAAACCTTACTTTTAAATGGCAAGATGCTCACCGGTCGCGATGCAGCGCATAAGCGCATACAAGACATGCTAGCAAGAGGCGAAAGCTTGCCTGTTGACTTCACAAATCGTGTGATTTATTACGTTGGACCTGTTGATCCAGTGCGTGATGAAGTAGTTGGACCTGCAGGTCCAACAACCGCAACACGTATGGATAAATTCACTGACATGATGTTAGAGAAAACCGGTTTAATCGCCATGGTGGGTAAAGCTGAACGTGGACCAATTGCGATTGAGTCAATTAAAAATCATCGCTCTGCTTATTTAATGGCAGTGGGTGGTGCCGCTTATTTAGTGTCTAAAGCGATTAAGAGTGCAAAGGTTGTAGGCTTTGCTGATTTAGGTATGGAAGCGATTTATGAATTCGATGTCACCGACATGCCTGTCACGGTGGCAGTTGATGCGCAGGGTATTTCAGTACACAACACTGGTCCAGAAGAATGGAAAGCACGGATTGCTTCTAGCGTGAGTACGATACCGGTGAAGACCATCTAAGACAGTCATGCATTTGGCACAACCTGAATATGATGCAAACTCACCGATTGGTATTTTTGATTCGGGTGTAGGTGGCTTATCAATACTGCGACATATTCATGCGCTGTTACCTCATGAACCCTTACTCTATTTTGCTGATTCAGGTTTTGCGCCCTACGGTGAAAAACCTGAAGCTGTTATCGTTGAACGTGCTTTATCGATAGCAGATTTCTTATTACAGCAAAACTGCAAAGCAATCGTGGTAGCTTGTAATACCGCAACCGCTGCTGCGATTGCTGCCTTACGTGAAAAATATCCATCACTGAACGTGGTTGGTGTGGAGCCTGGCTTAAAACCAGCTGTAGCTCTAACAAAATCCAAGATCGTCGGTGTGTTAGCAACAGAGCGCACACTGGCGAGTGATAAGTTCCATGCCCTTCATGAACAACAAGCAGCATCTGGAGATGTGCGTTTTCTTCAGCAAGCTTGTGTAGGGTTAGCCGATCAAATTGAAAAAGGTGAATTAGCGTCCATTCAAACTGTGAGTCTGGTGCGGCGTTATGTAGAACCCTTGATCACACAAGGTGCTGACACACTGGTGTTGGGTTGTACGCATTATCCGTTTGTGTTGGAACAGATTGAAACTGTTATAAAAAGTTTGCAAAAAGAAGTCAGCATTATCGATACCGGCGCTGCGGTTGCAAGGCATTTACAAAGACTACTAGAGAAATCGCATCTTTATCATCCAATAGCAAACAAACAAGCGCCCTTGACCGCTTTTACGACTGGAAGTCACTCCTCGCTCAGATCTGCATTTAAAGTTTTATTAGGTTTAGCGCCGGAAGTAAGTGAAGTCAGTGTGGCACCCACCTGAAATACCCCGTCAGTAGCGGGACATGAAGCAATTTGCCACTGGCTCTCGAACTTTTGTATAATCTCGGATTGTTTTGGTTTCGGCCAAAATAGAAAATCTCCTCAGTGGTGGCCGTAGCTCAGTTGGTAGAGTCCAGGATTGTGATTCCTGTTGTCGTGGGTTCGAACCCCATCGGTCACCCCATCTTGCAGCCTGTCTAGCAGGCTATCTCAATAGCTCCACAACTAAAACAAAGCAAATTAGCTCTCATGTGAAGCAGTTACACCTTGAAGCTGACTATGCGCTTTGTCAGGCTATTAAAGCTATCGGTTCAAATAAGCTAGCTCTTTGCATAAGTTCTGGAATTTGATGGGCTGGAACCGGCTTAGAAATCAAATAGCCCTGCACTTCATCACAGCCAAGCTGGCGCAAAATACGTAGCTGCTCGGGTGTCTCCACGCCTTCCGCTACAACTTTGATGTTGAGTGCTCGACCAATTGAGACGACCGCACTACAAAGCGCCTTGCTTTGTACATCCTCTCCAAGATTAACCACAAAGGATTGGTCAATTTTGATTAAATCAATTTCCAAGCTTTGTAGTTTAGATAAGGATGACTGACCCGTACCAAAATCATCAATCAATAAATGGAAACCTAATTCACGTAAACGCTTTAACTCGCTAGAAGCAACACCTTCTTCATCCAACATGGTCGATTCAGTTAATTCTATTGAAAGCATACAAGGTGTGAGTCCATGACGCTGCATACAATCCACTAGAAAATGCCTTAAGTTTTTATCTTTTAACTGAAGTGCAGAAACATTCACTGAAACAGAATGCGCACTAAGACCAGCCTCACGCCACTCTGCAATTTGTTTACACGTTTTTTCTATGACGATTTCACCAAGCTGAATGATTAATCCTGATTGCTCAGCAACAGGAATAAATAAATTAGGTGGCACTAGTCCGCGCTCTGGATGCTGCCAACGTACCAAAGCTTCCATGCCACAGAATTTTCCTGTGACTGTATCAGCACGCGGTTGATAAAACACGACTAACTGATCCAGCTCTATAGCTTGTCGTAACTCATACTCAGCATTCACACGCTCGCGAATATTTTGACCAAATAATTCTTTGTAAATTCTAAAAGTGCCTTTCTTTTCTGACTTAGCGACATACATGGCGATATCAGCAGATTGCACCAAGCTATCCATCTCTTGTCCGTGGTCTGGATAAATTGCGACACCTATGGAAACATCCATTGAAAATATTTTTTTAGGTAAACTGGTTTTTACTCGTCGAATTGCATTGCCAATTTTTATTGCATACTCCTCAGCTTGCTGTTCGCTTTCAAGATTTTCAATGATGAGAATAAATTCATCACCACCTAATCGAGCCACTTGATCATTTTTATTTAATACTGATCGCAAAGCATCAGCAACAGAACATAAAATTTCGTCTCCTGCTTTATGACCTAAGGAATCATTGATATCTTTAAAATTATCTAAATCTAAGTAAAACAATGCCAAGCGTTTTTGAATTAATTTTGAACGCTGAATTGCAGAAGGTAGATAATCATTTAGCCAATACCGATTTGACAATCCTGTTAATGCATCGGTACGTGCCATGTTCTCTAGCATTTGAGCTTGTTGCTTAGACTCTGAAATATCACGCAATGTGACAGCAACATCGCTCCCAGAACTCACTGCTCTTCTTAAAAACCAGCCTGACGCATGCACTTTACCTGGCAAGACTTGAAATTCTTCTTCAGCAAATCCTTCTTTTAGTGCTCGGTCAAAAAAGAGTCGTAATTTTTTGGCGACGTTTGCTGGATAAATATCATTGAAATTTGCGCCAACTAGAAGAGACTGAGAAATACCTAGAATTTCAGCTGCACGCTCATTACAGTCTTTAATGATCAAACCAGCTAATTCACCAGCATCACCAAAATTAGGCCGCACCATAAAAAAAGCTTCACGTGCACTATCCACAGCAAGTCTAAAAGTCTCACGAACTTTCTCTTTACTACGACGATGTGCAACATTACGATTGCGAATCATCCAACTCGCAATACCGAAAATAACTACTAAAAATCCAACTATAGATGCAATCTGAATATATGTTTTCCCTGTTTCCTCATAGGCTAGTAATGCATTTTTTTTGCTAGTCGCAGCAATCACAATCAATGAGAATTCTGGAATTTTTTGCCATGCAATGATACGTTCGCCGTAATCAATAAACTTATCACCTTCCTCTAACATGACGCCATTATTAGCGACGAAGGTTGGAGCAAAATTATAAAAACCTAAACTTAAATCACCATCTTTATTTTTACTAGATAAAACAGGCCCATTATCTAAACGCACTGAAATGAAATCACCCTCACCAATCAGCGATACATCATGGAAGGTTGCTAATAAGTTAGCTTCAATTGCAATTAAAACTACCCCATCAAATTGTCCTTTTGCATTCACAATTCTTCTTGCAAAGCGAATCACTGGACGACCTTCTAATAAACCACGTCCTATTCCAGGACAAATCAATAATTCATCTGAATTTTTTTCTTTAGCGGCGGCGAAAAAATCTAGATCACCCATGTAATGGCCTTTTTTCAAAACCCGATTACCTGCCGCGACCATTCCTTCTGCATCAATCACGACGGGGAAAATCGTAGTTTGATAAATTCCTTTTTTGTATTGCTCCTCTAGATCTAATACGTCTGCTTTTCTTTCCCATTGATATTTAATAACCCTTGAAAGCTGATCAACCTGACCCACTGTTTGCGTTACCTGTTCCAAGTAAGAAGCGGTGCGAGCCTGAGTTTGCTGCTCTACTGCAATTAATTGCTGTGTTCTATCCGCATTAATTTTTATAAATGTCACGCCAAATAATGCGGAAACTATCAACATACAGGCAAAGATCCAGACGATCATCATCATCCTGTCTTCATGCAGGTGTTTTAACAGCGCGGTATCTTGCGTATCTTTCATAGGATATATGCCTGCTTGGAAATAAGTTTCCGAACAGATGTTCTTTTATCGGTTTTAGTGGTTGCTATTATGGAAGATTGCCAGCAAATATCAACTTGCCACAGAGAAACTAAATAATCATTAGCAATGATTTCTGTAAGGAATTGATGCTGGAAAATGGCGTAAACAAAAGAGAAAACGAATTTGAGCGCCCAATGTCTAGCGAATTTTTATTTCTTTATTTCCGTAAGGGAATTTAAAATTATTAAATATAACGAGAAAATAATTTCCATCGGCAAATAAAATCCCCCAGCTGGGGTAAGGTGGGGGTTTTTATTATGTTGCCGTGGCTTAATTCAGCGGCATGACAAGGGATTACTTTATTATTTCCACAACTCACATTTTGATTCTGCTTTTGTCATATAAGCTTGGTCGCCAGGTATAGTTTGTACTAATTTATAGTAATCCCATTCATATTTAGATTCAGCAGGCGTCTTCACTTGCATGAGATACATGTCGTGAACCATACGGCCATCAGGACGAACTACACCATTTTTAGCAAAGAAGTCATTTACCTTCGTTGCTTTCATCTTAGCCATGACTTTATCGCCATCATCCGTACCACTTGCTTTTACTGCATTGAGATAAAACGTGGCAGCTGAATAATCACCTGCATGCAGCATAGAAGGTGCTTTCTTTGCTTTAGCCATAAATTTCTTAGACCAAGCACGTGTCTCTGCATTTGCATCCCAATACCAACCATCAGTCAGATACATACCTTGAGTTAATTCAAGTGTGAGTGCGTGCACATCGTTCACAAACATCAGCATGCCCGCTAATTTCATTTTTTTGTTGATACCAAATTCACTCGCTGCCTTAATTGAATTAACAGTATCACCACCAGCATTCGCTAAACCCAATACTTGTGCTTTTGAATTTTGCGCTTGCAATAAGAATGAAGAAAAGTCAGAGGCTGCAAGTGGATGTCTCACTGAACCTAACACGCGACCACCACTAGCTTTAACGACATCAGAAGCATCTTTTTCTAGCGACATACCAAACACATAGTCAGCGGTTAAAAAGAACCAGTCTTTACTACCTTGCTTGACTAACGCACCACTTGTTCCACGCGCTAGCGCGACGGTGTCATAAGCATAATGAATCGTATATGGCGTACATTCTTCATTCGTTAATCTAGCTGTTGCAGCGCCAACTGAAATAAATGGTTTTTTCTTTTCTGCTGCAACTTTAGCCATCGCTAAGTTGGTTGCAGAGTTAGATCCACCAATAATCATATCTACGCCTTGCTGATCAAACCACTCACGCGCTTTGCTCGACGCGATATCCGCTTTGTTTTGATGGTCAGCTGATATAAATTCAATTTTTTTACCATTTAAAGTGCCACCAAAATCAGCAATCGCCATTTTGATCGCTTCAGCACCTGCAGGCCCATCCACATCAGCATACACACCTGACATATCGGTAATAAATCCAATTTTTACAGTGTCATTGCTGATTTGTGCCTGAACAGTTGCAGTGTGACCTGCACAAAAAGCTGCTGCTACCGCTAATGACAGGATTTTTATCTTCGTCTTCAATTTGATCTCCCCTTTAAAAATAGCATTTATGTAATGACTCAGTTGGCAAATATTTTTCAACTTTCAATGTTAGCACGCAGGACTCGCTCTGCCACTATCCCTTAGCTTCTTCTCTTCTCTCTTTACCTTTCACAATGCGCACAATTTAATCTTGGAGTGAATTGCCCATTCCCATAAAGCTTGGTCAATCGCAAGGATAGCCCTAAGTAAAAGATGAATCAACGACGCATGACAATGTCCAATCAGTCAGATCCAGCATGATTAACGATCACACACCGAGGAGATAGAAATGGGACAAACGCAAGCAAGCATTTCCGATACAAACAATATTGGTGCTGAATATGAACAACACAAGCATCAAAAAGGAGGATTCCGTTTGCGCGATGAATTATCAAATTTAAAAAGTGATTTAGATGCCTTGATGACACGTACTTCTTCCATCTCTGAAAAAGAAGGTAGAGAAGCACGTGAAAAAATTATTTCACGCTTCAATAGTGCAAAATCAGCGATGAAAGAATTTGCAAGTGATACCAATCAACAAGTCCATGAAGGTGTGGAACAAGCATCGGACTATGTACAAAAACGTCCCGTGCAGTCAGTTTTACTCGCTGCAGTCGTTGGACTTGCTCTAGGTGCTTTACTGCGCAGAGGCTAACCGTCCTGTATTTCACATTCACTAGGAAATTTGCCTATGCTGTCGTCTCTACATAAATCGAAACAGATTTCATTCATGGTGATGGACAGACTCAGTGATTATTTATCACTAGCGCGCATTGAATTGCAGCTGCAAGGACGCGGGTTAATGATGCAAGCTCTATCGTATTCTGCCGCTGCAATTTTTTTATTTTTCATGTTATTGTTTTTTGGCGTCGCAATATTGACTAGTTTTTGGGACACACCCCATCGCACACTCGCTGCTTGGGGTGTAGTTGCGCTCTATGCCATAGGTGCTGTAATCAGTATTAATTTTGCTCGTCGTCATGCAGAAAAATTGATTGGCCTAAGCTCCTTAAGTCAAGAAATGAAAGAAGATACAATCATCTTAAGGCAAGCATTATGAATGGTTCATTAGAACAAAATCGTTTAGCTATTTTGACTAAGATAAGATTAAGTCGTGCAAGTTATAAAAACATTCTTACTGGCGATACGAAAAAAGAACAAAGATCCAACGATATTCGACATTGCTTCGGTATACCGAATTTCCCAAAAAGTATAACTTTGAGATTCATAGATGATCATGCATTAATTTTAATAGCAGCAACAGGACTCCTAATTTATGTGATTAAGAAAAATAAAGCTACACGAACAGATAGAGATTCACAGACTAATCACACTAATCATTTCATCAAATTAAAAAATGGCCTATATCGTATTTTTCGTATTGGCACACATATTCTAAAAAATCCAGACCACCAGCATTTAACTCGATGGCTAGGTCGACTCATTAGTAAAAACCTTTTTAAATCGTAAGCTAGCTAGAATTTAAGAAGTTCTAGTATTCTGAAAATCTTCCACACAAAAATCTCTTAATTCTTGCTCAATCGATTGATAAGCATAAGGATTGATATGACCATTGCGAAAAGCATTACATAGCTTTGAGTTGCATGTGACGTGCTGATTTTTTGATTCTGTCTTGAACACAAAGGTAATGAATTTTTTTGAAATACATAGACAGCATTAGCTAATAACTTTTTATTTTTTATGGCATAGCTCTTAGTGATTATTCTATTTTCACCACAGTCCAACAATGGCACGATCATATTCGCTAGTTCACTACACCAGAATTTAATAATATAAGCTGCCATAGAATCACCATGGCAGCTTTTTTCAGAAAGAACAACTAAGCAGTAATATGTACTTATTGCATCTACCAATATAGATGCAATCCTAAATTAAAAAGCAGGCTTAACGATGGCACTGTTATCTTCCCAAGTGACTCTAGTTGCCGTGGTTGCTCCAAACAGTCCACCAAAAATACTCGCAATCAATGATAAGGCTGTCGCTAAAAATACTGACCACGCCACTAAACTAGCAGACTTAATCGATTGCTCTGCATTGGCACGCGCTTCTGATGAAGCTAACAAGGATTGACCAGATAAGATCAGTGCTTGATCCACAATGGCTGCTGCTTTATCGGTTCTTAAACCTGAACGCGTTGTGAGTAAGCTGATTGCTGTATCGCGCTTACCGGTGAGTATGTCATCTTGTAAGACACGAAAATCTTGTGGAGTGAGATTAGATCCAATTTGTCGATTTAGCATACCGACAAAACCTATTGATGAAGTGACTTGATTAGAAGTTGCAGTACCCTGACCAACATCATAAAAAATACCTGATATGAGTGTGCCGCCTAGTGAGGTTGCCATCAACACAAAAAGTAATGTACTCACTGACCATGTCACTAGACCATGTAATATCCCATCTGTTTTACGACTTAAACCTGAGACTCGACCCGCAACATAAGAGCCGACAACGGCAGCGATGAGTAAGCTTAAAACAGACCATAGTAAAGTACCCGACCCTGGTGCAACTCCTTCAGATAACTGTGTTAACGATAGTCCACTCGCTAATCCCAACATAGCTAATAAGAGCTGTGTTGATAGTCCTGCTGCTACGCCGGCTAGAATAGCGCCCCATCGTAATGTGGGGACAAGAATACGGCGCGTTGCTCCTTCTTTGTGAATACGATTATTTCCTGATGATGCAGGCATAGCGCCTAAATTCACGTTTGTCATGATGCGTTCTCCTCTTTGATTCATGTTGAATATGATGAAACTAACGCAGACTAGGAAATATAAAATGCTCAGTTCATATAAATTTACTCTTTATCAAAGGAATAAATTCTTTGCAGGATGTTCACAACATTACATCCGCATCTGTACTTCAATCTTGACAATAAAACAGTGACTTAGTTGCGCATTGTTTTGGATAGCTTATTTCTTCATCAATAATGAAGCATGTAGGTCAGTGACATATGTGATTAAGATTGCTATCTCAATCAACCATAAAGTATGGGGAATGATAAAAGAGAGATGAGTAGAAATGCAGGCAGATTAAGCTTGCATGGCAGTGATAGCCTGCTCTAAAACAGCAGGACCATGTAAAGCGAGTTGTTTTGCGTCTGATAGTTGACGTCGATAAGCACGTGCACCAGGCATGCCTGTCATTAACCCTAGCATATGACGCGTGATGTTATTAATTCTTACTTCATTTTTTAGCTGTGCTGTTATGTAAGGCAACATGGCATGAATGATTTGCTGACGTGTTTTTATTTCTGTTTCATCACCATAGTAGCGTGCATCAAAATCTGCCATCAGATAAGGATTGTGATACGCCTCTCGTCCCAACATCACACCATCTACATGCAGTAAATGTTGATCAATTTCTTGTTGGGTTGTGATACCACCATTGATAATAATTTCTAAATCTGGAAAATCACGTTTGAGTTGATACACAATCTCATAGCGTAATGGCGGTATCTCACGATTTTCTTTGGGTGAGAGTCCTTTTAGGATGGCATTGCGTGCATGAACGATAAAGGTTTTTGATCCAGCAACTGCTACTGTCCCGACAAAATCTCTGACAAAATCATAGGATGTAATGGCATCTATACCAATGCGATGTTTAACTGTGACATCAATGCTCACTGCATCACACATCGCCTTCACACAATCAGCAACGAGTTTAGGCTCAGCCATAAGACATGCACCAAACGCACCTTTTTGTACTCGCTCAGAAGGACAGCCACAATTGAGATTGATTTCATCATAGCCCCATTGCTCACCCAGCTTGGCGCTGGCAGCCAGATCCGCTGGATCACTGCCACCTAACTGTAAAGCGATAGGATGCTCTTCATCGCTGTAATCAAGATGGCGCGGGACATTCCCAAATAGTAAAGCACCGGTCGTCACCATTTCGGTATACAACCAAGTGTGTCGTGTGATTTGACGGTGAAACAAACGACAATGTCTATCAGTCCAGTCCATCATGGGTGCGACGGATAATCGGCGTGATGATAGTGATTTATTAAGTGCGCTCACAGCTTGAAATATTGATATAGATGGCCGTATTGTACCGGCTGTGAGATCTGCAGCCATTTTGCAGTACAGTATGAAATATTGTCTTATCCAGTGATGACTATGACTATCAATACCGATTATTTTTGGATGCCTTTTACGGCCAATCGCCAATTTAAAGCACAGCCACGGCTAGTTGAACACGCAAAAGGAATGTATTACACCAGCACCGATGGGCGTCAAATTCTAGACGGCACCGCAGGCTTATGGTGCGTGAATGCAGGGCATGCTCATCCTCGCATTACCGAAGCAATTAGCAAACAAGCTGCTAGCTTAGATTTTGCGCCACCATTTCAAATGAGTCATCCGCTGGCTTTTAAAGCGGCTGAAGATCTCGCTGCGATGGCACCGGATGGATTAAATCGTGTATTTTTTTGCAATAGTGGTTCTGAAGCAGTGGACACCGCCCTGAAGATGGCGCTGGCTTATCATCGCATGCGTGGTGACAGCTTACGCACACGATTAATAGGACGGGAACGTGGTTACCATGGCGTAGGCTTTGGAGGTATTGCGGTCGGTGGCATTGCAGGTAATCGCAAACATTTTGGTCCTACATTGCCTGGCGTGGATCACTTGCGTCATCCATTAGATATTTCTAAAAATGCTTTTTCACATGGACTACCAGAACATGGCGCTGCACTTGCTGATGAATTTGAACAGCGTCTTCTCGCTTTACATGATCCCACAACCATTGCTGCATTAATCATTGAACCTGTTCAAGGCTCAGCTGGTGTCATTCTTCCACCCAAAGGTTATCTAGAAAAATTACGTGCTGTCTGTGACAAGTATGGCATTTTATTGATCTTTGATGAAGTCATTACAGGTTTTGGTCGATTAGGAACTGCTTTCGCTGCGGATTATTTTTCTATCAAGCCTGACATGATTTGCTGCGCTAAAGGTTTAACCAATGCCAGTGTTCCAATGGGCGCAGTGATTGCTAAGCAAGAGATCTATGACACCTTTATGCAAGCAGCACCAGCTGACAGCATAGAGTTTTATCATGGCTATACCTATAGTGCGCATCCTTTAGCTTGTGCAGCAGCGATAGCATCATTATCAGTCTACAAAGACGAAAAATTATTTGAGCGCGCTACAAAGTTAGCACCTTATTTTGAAACAGCTGCACATAAGTTACGTAGATTACCGCATGTAAAAGACATACGTAATCTAGGTTTAATTTGCGGGATAGAATTAGAACCCAGACCTGGCAAACCGATTGCTCGTGCATATGAAGTTTTTACACAATGTTTTTGGCAGAAAAATGTGTTGATCCGTACAACAGGCGACATCATTGCATTATCACCTCCGTTAATCATCAATGAAGAACAAATTGATATGCTATTTGCTTCAATAGCCGATGTGTTGCGTACCTTAGATTGATTGTGATTTTTTCATAGATAAGTATTTTTTTCGTACGAATACGCTGCGCTATTCCTACCTACACTCACTTACTACATACCTCGTAGGGACGATTAGCATAGCGTAATCGTCCGAAAAATTAATCATCCAAAAAATAAAAAACGCCTGCGTAAACTCAGGCGTTTTTATCAATAGTTAAAACAATTACGCAGCTTCGCGTGATGCTTTTTTACGTTCATGTTCTTTTAAATAACGCTTACGTAAACGTATGCTCTTTGGTGTGATCTCTACCAATTCATCATCTTCAATAAATTCCACTGCATATTCCAATGACATTTGAATTGGTGGCACCAGACGCACTGCTTCATCTGTTCCTGAAGAACGTACGTTGGTCAGCTGTTTACCTTTAATTGGGTTCACAACTAAATCATTGTCACGTGAATGTATACCGATGATCATGCCTTCGTATAATGGGTCATTGTGGCTGACAAACATACGGCCACGATCTTGTAATTTCCAGAGTGCATACGCAACCGCAGCGCCATCATCTTGGGAAATCAATACACCATTACGACGACCGGCTAATTCACCTTTACTTGCATCCACTGGACCATAAGCATCAAACACATGACTCATTAAACCAGTACCACGAGTTAAAGTCATGAACTCACCTTGGAAACCAATCAGTCCACGTGCAGGGATACGATATTCCAAACGCACACGACCTTTACCATCTGGTTGCATATCTTGCAGATCACCACGACGGCGACCTAATTCTTCCATCACACCGCCTTGATGTGCTTCTTCTACATCAACGGTTAAATTTTCAAATGGTTCATGACGTACACCATCGACCATTTTGTAAACAACACGTGGACGTGACACAGCTAATTCATAACCTTCACGACGCATGTTTTCTAACAAAATCGTGAGATGTAATTCACCACGACCAGACACTTCAAAGATGGTGTCATCATCAGTAGGCATTACACGTAAAGCCACGTTAGCTTTTAATTCACGCTCTAAACGTTCACGCAATTGACGGCTAGTGACAAATTTTCCTTCACGACCTGCGAGTGGAGAAGTGTTCACCATGAAATTCATGGTCAAGGTTGGCTCATCCACTGTGAGCATAGGTAATGCTTCTGGCTTATCAGGTGAGCATATTGTGCTACCAATGCCGATATCTTCAATACCATTAATCAGTACGATATCACCTGCAATTGCTTGATCGACTAATACACGATCCAAACCTTTAAAGTTCAGTACTTGATTGATACGTGCTTTGACTGGTGTGGAATCAGGGCCATTCATGAACACAACATCTTGCATAGGCTTGATACGACCACGACTGATACGACCGATACCGATCTTACCTACATAAGTAGAGTAATCGAGTGATGAAATTTGTAATTGCAGTGGGCCTTCTAAATCATCATCACGTACTGGTACATGTTTGAGGACTGCATCAAACAAAGGATCCATATTGCCATCGCGTGTTTCGGAATCAAGACTTGCGTAGCCATTCAATGCTGAGGCATACACAACAGGGAAATCTAATTGTTCTTCTGTAGCACCCAACTTATCAAATAATTCGAAAGTTGCATTCACGACCCAATCAGGACGTGAACCAGGACGATCAATTTTATTTACTACTACGATAGGCTTTAAACCGAGTGCGAGTGCTTTACGTGTAACGAAGCGGGTCTGAGGCATAGGGCCTTCAACTGCATCGACCAGCAACAACACGGAATCAACCATAGACAATACACGCTCTACTTCACCACCAAAGTCAGCATGGCCTGGGGTATCAACGATATTGATGTGCGTGCCTTTGTATTCGACCGCGCAGTTTTTCGCGAGAATTGTAATGCCACGTTCTTTTTCCAAGTCATTGGAATCCATAACGCGGTTATCAACTTGCTGGTTTTCACGGAAAGTTCCGGATTGTTTGAGCAATTGATCAACCAAAGTGGTTTTGCCATGGTCAACGTGAGCGATGATGGCGATATTTCTTAGTGCGCGAGGTGTATATGACATAGTGAGCAGATCCAGCTAAACGTGATTTGGAAAACCCGAGATTGTAGCATGACAGCTTTGCTCGGAAATGAAAAAGTCTAGAATTTTCAAAGACTTGGGAAAAGATTTACTAATCGTTCGGGAGCTAAGACAGCGAATTCCTTTATCTGCCCTGTACCCAATAACTGTGCGCCCGCGCCATACACCCTGACTCGGCCTTGTTCGACAGGAAGAGCTACCCCTTCCTTACCAAGTGCTAGCCTTTGGCCATGCATAAATCTGGTGGCGAGTTGTTCATTTAATATTATTTTTGGGCAGTTTGTAATTAAGGCATCCACGGGTTTTAGGTGTTGTTGCCTATTATTTTCAGCCTCTTCACAGAGTGCAGCATGAGTAATCGCGTCACTCACTTGCAAATTTGCTACTGCAATTCTGCGTAACTCTGATAAATGCGCACCACAACCCAATGCGCGTCCTATGTCTTCACCCAATGTACGAATGTAAGTCCCTTTGCTACAACTGACGTGTAAACGTAAAAACGGAGACTGATAGTCGAGAATGCTTAAGGCATGAATCGTGATGGCACGTGCTTCTCTTTCTAACGTAATACCTGCGCGCGCATATTCATACAAAGGTTTGCCATCGCGCTTAAGCGCTGAATACATAGGTGGGATTTGAGTTTGTTCACCTGTAAATTGCGGCAGCAATGCTTCTATTTGTTCGCGCTGTATATCAACAGGTTGACGCTCTAGCACTTCACCTTCGCTATCAGCACTGGTGGTGGTTACACCTAAATGCAACAGCGCTTCATAGGTTTTATCGGCATCGAGTAAGTCTTGCGCAAATTTAGTCGCTTCACCAAAACATAAAGGAAGTAAACCAGTCGCAAACGGATCGAGGGTACCAGTGTGCCCTGCTTTTTCTGCATTTAACAGACGCTTTACAGCGACTAATGCATCATTACTAGATATATCGCGTGCTTTATCTAAGAGCAGTACGCCATGTACTGGGATACGTTTTTTTTTCTGATGGACTGAAGGCATGAATTTGCCTAAGCTGCATTAAGAGGAGGAAGCATCATCCGCATCTTTAGCGCGTGTTGCATTTGCTTCATCAATTAATTTCGATAGTGCAGAACCACGCGAGGTGGAATTGTCATACACAAAATGTAGCTCAGGCAGTGTATGAATCGTGACACGTTTACCGAGCTGTGCTCGTAAAAATCCTGCTGCTTTTGATAAACCTAGCAAGGTATTTTTTACTGCCTCTTCACCATCAACTAAGGTCGTAAAAAAAACCTTGGCATGCGCGTAATCTGGTGTGAGTTGCACTTCCGTCAACGTCACCATACCTACACGCGGATCTTTCACTTCCATCGCAATGAGCTCAGCCAAGTCGCGTTGGATTTGATCCGCAACACGCTGACCTCTAGCCGGCATAGCTTTACTATGTTTAGACATGATGAATGATGGTATCCCGTGGGATGTATGTATTACTGAATAAGTTCAACAGCGTGAACACGCGCAGAAGAATCAACCAACATGCAGAGCGCAACCGTCGCGCTACTGCATGCTAGCGATTTACAAAGTACGAGCAATTTCCTGTACTTCAAAGACTTCGAGTTGATCGCCTTCTTTAATGTCATTGAAATTCTTCAGTGACAGTCCGCACTCAAATCCTGATTTCACTTCTTTTACATCGTCTTTGAAACGTTTTAGTGAATCTAGCTCACCAGTCCAAAGTACAACATTGTCACGCAATAGACGCACAGATGCGCCACGCTTGACTTGACCTTCTAGTACATAGCAACCAGCAATGGCACCGACTTTGCTGACCATAAAGACCTGACGTATTTCAACCAGACCCAATGCTTGTTCACGCTTCTCAGGTGACAACATGCCAGACATCGCTGCTTTGATTTCATCAATCGCATCGTAAATGATGTTGTAGTAACGAATATCAATGCCATTCGATTCAGCTAACTTACGTGCTGATGCATCTGCACGTGTATTAAAGCCTATGATGACGGCTTTCGATGCGACGGCAAGATTGACGTCTGATTCACTAATACCACCTACTGCAGCATGTACGATTTGTACGCGCACTTCGGAAGTCGATAGTTTCTGCATCGATGAAACCAATGCTTCTTGTGAACCTTGTACATCAGCTTTGATGATCAGCGCCAAGTTCTTCACTTCGCCTTCTGTCATCTGTTCAAACATATTTTCAAGTTTAGCTGCCTGCTGTTTAGCTAACTTAACATCGCGATATTTGCCTTGTCTAAAGAGAGCAATTTCACGTGCTTTACGTTCATCACTGAGCACCATTGCTTCTTCACCAGCACCTGGCACTTCAGTCAGACCTTGAATTTCAACTGGAATAGAAGGACCTGCTTCGGTGATTGCTTTGCCATTTTCATCTAACATAGCACGTACACGACCATACGCTGAACCTGCTAACACCACATCACCACGACGCAAAGTACCTGACTGCACCATGATGGTGGCAACAGGACCACGACCTTTATCCAATTTAGCTTCAATCACTAAACCTTTAGCAGGTGTCTCAACTGGCGCTTTGAGTTCTAATACTTCTGCTTGCAGTAAAACGTTTTCTAGCAAGGTATCAATACCCTCACCTGTTTTAG
>JAIXOW010000040.1 GCA_027486615.1 Oxalobacteraceae bacterium
GCGGCGGCGTCGTAGTAACCCACGTGATTGGAGAGATCGCCGTCGTCGACGAGGTGAGCGTTGTTTCGATAGGCCGGATCGTCCTCGCAGCCGCGGGCGATGGCCTCGTCCTGACCGCCGGCTTCGCTCCTGAGGATGGTGCAGAGTCCGCTGTGTGAGAAAAAAAATTGTGTTGTTGGCTTTGTGGTGATGGATAATAATGAATCCGCAAAAATTAGCCTAGTCTCTCACCCTCTCATTCCGTTGCGAAGGAGACGATAGACTTGGCTGTTGTTGGGAAAGAAGGTGCCAACGTGCTGCTGCGAGGCCGAAGACTTGAGACCGGCCAGATTGCTCAAACTGGAGATGGTGTATTTGCCGGTTTCGACAAAGTCGATTCCGACGTAGGTCTTTAGCGTTTTTCTCCACTCTTGGGTTGCCTTGTACAAGATGACCACGTCCAATTTGAGGTAGGCCCTGAGATAGTCGCCGAGATTGCGACAGCCGGCGCTGTCAAAGAGCTGCTGGGCCTCGGAAATCTGCTCTCGAGTTATCTTGTCTCCGCCGGTCAGATCAGACTTCCAGCTGTCGGGGTCGGAAGGAAGGGACGGCAAATTCAAAACGCCAACGGACGTTAAGATTCCAAAGGGAAAGTGGGCCTTGGCTTGCTCCAAATTGAAAAGCCTGCCGAAATTTCGCAAGTTGGTTGACGGAGCCAGCAGCTTGGTGATGTCGCGAAACGAAGTGCCGTTTCGCGTCTTTATGTTGGAGACCTTGTTTCCCCTCTTTTCCATTTTGGGCCCGTAACCTTTTTCAAAGAGATAGGGGACCAGATAACTCTCCAAGAGTACGTGGTCGTAGCCGGAACTGTAAAGAAAAATTATTTAGATAAAAAAGTTTTTTTTCTCTCTTCTTAAAGAATTGAAAAGATAATTGATTTTTTTGTTGGTTGAGTGTCTTACCCGTAAAAGCTGAAAACGGTGTATTCGGTGATGAGCTTGAGCAGCCTCCTCTCCAGCTGTCCGGGAAAAGAAGACATCCAGGCCTTGGTGATGCCGGTCATGTCTGACTCAAAGACCGGATTAGTCAGTCGCTGCTGATCGACCCACCGAGAGTAGACTTCAAAGTGGGCATTTTTGTAGTCGGCAATGAGAGCGAGAAGGGGTTCGGCAATTTTTAATTTTTCTCTTTTAGCGCGATTTCGCAACTCCTGTACGTGGGCCCAGTAATCTCTCATCATTTGGTAAATCGATTCTTCGGCATCGGAGGAGGCCTGAAAAACTTTAACGCAGCCGAGATCCAATTCGTCCAAGTGAGCAATCATGATTGGTTTTTGTACTTTTTTAAAGTGACCTTCTAGCCGGGCCCCATCAACGACGCTGTAATTCAATCCTCCTCCTTCTCGAACGGGCGGCTCCAAGTTGACGCTGAGAGTCATGGATTCAATGTCCATGGCTGCGACAGAAAGTTTGCACAGCTCCTCCACGGCGACCAAGTTGGTCTCGGTGTCGGCTCCCAAAAGTTGAAGGAGATCGGAAACGTCGAGATAATAAGAGCAAAGTCTTTCCGGACCATCGACATTCATGTTGAGGTCGAAAGCGTCGGAACGACAAGTGGAGCAGTCGCAAACTTTTACTCTCTTGTACGCTGGCTTTTCGGCTCCCCTCAATTTTCTCTTTCTGGCTTTTTTTTCTGCGTCCAACTTTGCGAGAGCCAATCGTCTTTCTTCCAGACTGACGATGGGGATGGAAGCAAAGTTGTTGCCGGAAGGCTTGTCCCTCCTGGAACTCGACTTGTACTGGTTAATCACCTCCCGACGAAATTCGTCTTGCAGGATACAGGCGTAACGTTGTCCGTAAAAGCAAACGGCAAGCTCGATGCCGTCCAAGTCGAGTTCGGAGACAGAGCGAGATCCTGGCGGAGCCACAATTCCCAAATTAAAAAAATAGGAAAATCTAGGCTGCAGCCGTCGACTAAAGTTTCTCACTTCCTTTTGGTTAAAATTGCTCTTGCAAAAAGTGACCAAAATAATTTTGACCTTCCAAAGTTCGTAAAGGCGATCAACGGAAAAGGCCAAATCCAAAAGAGTGGGAATGGGAAATTCAGGAGCAGGCAGGCCCAAAGTTCTGGACAGCATTCCACCGTAATCTTCTTTCCACCACATGAACTGACTCGTTTCCGGCTTGGCAAAGAAGTAAGTTTCGGCCATGAAGACTCTGTCGAGACTTTGCTCGAATTTGTACAGCTTCCGCTTCACCGTCAAAACGTAGTAAAGGCAAGGAGCCGAAAATATTTTTTTGGAGCGGTGTCGTATCGAATGAGGTGCCATGGAAAGGCCGTCTTCTCCGGCCGCTGGAGGAGGACACTTCTGACTGAACCCGCGAAAGTCGTGATATATTTCAAAAATTTTAAATCCGTCGTCGTGAGCGTAATACACCACAATGTCTTTCTTGATGGCCTTGGCTAGACGATTGAGATCGGTGTGCGATGTAAAATTAAAATACGCCGGATCTTTGGACGGTTCTTTGAGATTGTACATTGTATTTCTTATTTTTCTTTCCTGATTTGGTCGAGCCTTTAGACACGAGAGATTGGAATCTTCGTCGACAAGGGTGAAGGGAAAGAAATATTCGGCGTAAACTTCTTGACCTGTTCGAGCGGGATCGCAGCTTGAAAGGAGGGCCTTTGAGAGACAAATTTTTCCGTTTTCTGTCAGATCACGTCCTTTGCGAGTCCAAGCTTGGTCTGCTCGATGAATCTGATTTCTCTCTTCTTCCTCCTCCTCCTCTCCCCCTGTTGCTGACAGTGGACGCAACGTCGACATATCGATAAATGAGATAAACAATGTTGATGAATTTGTGAATGCTCACCGCCGACGATTCAAAGGCTCTCCTGTGCTGACGAAGCAGAGTCTCGGATTCAAATTCCGTGGGAATGTTGTCAACGTCCGAAAGAAGTCTTACCACAGTAGTTGTTCCGTACTTGAGCTCGGGAGCGGCTCCAGAAATGTTGCCTGCCCTGTGATCGTGACCGTAAAAAACGGAAAAAGTTGGTCTGCTTTGGTCACTTTGATTAGTTAGAATCGCGTTGAACGTAACCACAACTTCAAAGCCAGAGTCTCCGCTGAGAGTGTGCTCGCGAAAGAGATCAAAGAAAACTCTTCTAAGCGTTGGCCTGATGATGGTCGAATCGAACCGAAATCGAACGGTAGTTTGCAAAAGACTGCCAAAATTGAGACCGGCAATCCTCGTTGCCCTCGTAGTAATGGCTGGCTCTTCGGCCAACAATCTTTGATGGTGATCCAGCAAAACTTTTTCGCTGCTGTAGTAGGCTAAATTTCGAGCTGCAAATCTCTCTCCCGATCTAAGAGTGCCTCTTTCCATTTCGAAAAATTAACGCAAATTAAAAAAAAAGAAATAAATTTTACCTCTCCCATCAAAAAACTCTCTTGCCTGCCTGCCAGCTTGCCTACCTGAAAAAATACCCCTCACTTACTTTATCTAGTCGTAGTCGGTGCTTCCGCAATCGTAGTCGTTGACGTTTTCTTTGTAGTCGTCGTCGTTGCTGTAGACGCAGTAATTGTCGCAGTTGCGATAATGAGTTTATAATTATCCAAAAAATGTGTGTAATTTTTCGTTCTTACATATCTTTCTCTTTGCGCGTATATATTATCCAGTCTAGTTTTTTCTGTCTCTCTTTTGCGCGACAACGAGAGAGGGTGCGTGAGTAATAGGAGGAGGAGAGGGAAAATACGACCGACGCGAATAAGCTTCGCTTCTCTCCTGACAAGGCTGCTTCTCTTTCCCCACACACTCGGGTTGAGTCTCTCGATTCAAACGCATCTCGAAAATTTTTTTTGTCCGTATCGTAAAAAAACATTTTTTAAAGTCATCATCATGGCCTCCAAAAAAGCCCAAGTTCAGTGGGGAAGCAGCAAGTCCGACTCGGAGGACGAAGAAAAAATCTACAAGGTGGACACCACTTGGATGATGCCGTTAGAAATAAAAACGGCGTCAAAGTGTAAATTCTTGCTCAAAGCGGGAAACAGAAATTACACTTTGGACGGAACTGCAAAGAACGGAGGGACCTCGGAAATGTCGCTCAGAAGAAAATATGAGTAAGCCATCATTTTTTATTTCATTTTTTATTCTCAAAGAAAGGGTAAAAAAGCTGCTTGTGTAAATACATTTTTTTACTATTACAGAAAAATTTACGCCCTGGGAGGATATTTCTTTCTCCTACACTTGATAGACTGGAGCTCCCCCTGGCATCCCGAATCCAAGATCATCATCGACATCCCCACAGCCCTGTCCTTTTTCTTGGACCACAGGGAACACACAAAGAAAAAAGTTGCAAAAATGGCTCAAAAACTTGTCGACGCTTGGAACGAAGCATACGCCGGAACGAAAAACGTAATTTTTTCTTTACTTTTTTTTTCAATAAAGGGATACAAATTTTTAAATATAAAAAGA
>JAIXOW010000374.1 GCA_027486615.1 Oxalobacteraceae bacterium
ATGTCGACGTAGAAGTCGGCGAACCAGGTGCGGGTCAGGCCAGAGTGCGTCAGCATGCAATTGGCCTTAATTACATCGATGTGTATTTCCGTACTGGCTTGTACCCTCAGCCCCTACCAGCAGGGCTGGGTATGGAAGGTGCCGGTGTGGTGGAAGCAGTGGGTGCCGGTGTAACGCATGTTAAAGCCGGCGATCGTGTTGCCTATGCTGCGCGCCCACCCGGTGCCTATGCAGATTTACGTGTGATGCCTGCAGAAGGTTTGGTCAAGCTGCCTGATTTCATTAGTTTTGAAACAGCGGCAGCTATGATGTTGCAAGGCTTAACTGTGCAATATTTATTCCGTCGTACCTTCCCATTAAAAGGTGGAGAAACGATTTTGTTTCATGCTGCTGCTGGTGGGGTGGGCTTAATCGCTTGTCAATGGGCGCGTGCACTCGGTGTCAATATGATAGGTACTGTAGGTTCAGAAGAAAAAGCGAAACTAGCGAAAGCACATGGTTGTACCCATGTGATTAACTACAACAAAGAAAATTTTGTTGAGCGCGTTAAAGAAATCACAGAAGGCAAAGGCGTACCAGTCGTATATGACTCTATTGGTAACGACACCTTCATTGGTTCACTCGATTGTCTTTCACCCTTAGGTACTTTAGTGAGCTTTGGTTCTGCTTCCGGTCCAGTGCCACCGTTTTCATTGAATGAACTTGCTTCACGTGGCTCATTATTTGTCACGCGTCCTAGCTTGTTTCATTACTCAGCAAAACGCTCTGATCTTGATGCAATGGCTGCTGAATTATTTGAAATGGTGGGTAGTGGCAAAGTCAAAATCGAAATCAATCAGCGCTATGCATTGAAAGATGCACAGCAAGCGCACATTGATTTGGAATCACGTAAAACGACTGGTTCTACGATTTTGCTTCCTTAACATTAGTCAAGAAAGAGAACGTGAGCGATCAGCAAAAAGATCACCCTAGTGATCATCTAGAGTCTGCCGACAATCCTATGCAACATCCTGATGAGCAACCATCGGGAGGTAGTGATGGACCGCATTTCGGCAAGCTATTAATCGTGCTCATCATTGCCGTAGTCATCATAGGCATAGTAACGATAGTCTCTGAAGCTTATTTATCTTGATTTATTTTTTCACTGGCAGAGTGATAACGCGTGGCGTTCCGCTCTTGCCAGGAAAATCTTGTAAAGCACTTTCAACTAAATAAGGCATGAGTTTTGCCAGATTGCTTTCAGCTCCATCACTGCGCACAGTCACCTCATAAACAGCCAATCCACTCTTAGCATTCACCATACTGATTTTTAGCTCGCGTTGAAAAACCGTATACCGTCTTTCCACATCGCGTGGCACTGGCATGCTTGCAAAATTTCGTCCGTAAAGAGGATGGCCATAGCCAGACCAGCCACTCCAATAGGGATAACCGAAGCCAGGGCCATACCAAGGTGTGCCATACCAAGAGTCAACTAATACGGTTTCGATGACGCGTACATCACGAGGTGTAATCTTTGCGGAAAATTTGATGTTGAGATAAGCGTCATTTTCAGTCGCTTCTTGTAATCCGACTCGCATTAATCCTGTTTTCAGCAAATTTTGATAGCTACGATATTCAAGATCATTTGCCTGTAGAGGCGTAGCCTCAAAACGGTAGGTTTGTTGAGTCGATCCACTCCATTCATGAAAAGCCGTGACTTCACTGGTAATGGTGCTAGCACAACCAACCAACAAAGTTGACAACGCAAGAATGAAAAAATAGGTCGCTCGCATAAACCCTCTCTTAAAAAATACTTTATTTTTCTTATCTTACCCTGAATAGGCAACTTGGTAGAATGCGGGTTGCAGGCAAAGATTTTGTATTATTACGATGAACTCAAATCTTAGGTTTTAGATCACTAGGCTTAATGATTGTCCCTTCTTACAATTCAACCATTTTTATTCATGCGCACAGATATTGCTCCAGCTATTCACCGTCTTGATTATGTTGCCCCGTCCTTTTGGGTGGAAAAAGTTGATTTAGGTTTTGATCTCGATCCTAAGGCAACGCGTGTTGCAGCGCGTAGCGTCTTGCGCCGCAATAAAGATAGCGCCGCACGTGAGTTAGTGTTAGTTGGTGAAGAAATTGAATTAGTTGTAATCCGCATGAACGGTAAAACGCTGAGTAAGCGTCACTATCGCCACCAAGGTCATCAATTAATTATTGCTGATGCACCGGATGAAGTCGTGATAGAGATCGAAACATTACTTAACCCCAAAGCCAATACTTCGCTCATGGGTTTATATGTTTCCAATGGTAGTTTTTTTACCCAATGTGAAGCAGAGGGTTTTAGAAAAATCACCTTCTTCCCCGATCGTCCTGATGTGATGGCGAAATATCGCGTGATGTTGCGTGCTAATAAAAAACAATATCCTGTATTGCTATCCAATGGCAATCTGATTGAAGAAGGTGATCTAGGTGATGGTCGTCATTACGCGTTGTGGGATGATCCCTTTAAAAAACCTTCTTATTTATTTGCTCTCGTTGCAGGCAAACTCGTTTGTGAAGAAAAAACATTGCGACTGAAATCCGGTCGCGAAGTGTTATTACAAGTGTGGGTAGAGCCTGGCAATTTAGATAAAACATCACATGCCATGAATTCTCTAGTCAAGAGTATTTATTGGGATGAAGATAGATTCGGTTTGGAATTAGATCTTGATCGCTTCATGATAGTTGCAGTCGGCGATTTCAATATGGGCGCAATGGAAAATAAAGGCCTGAATATTTTTAACACCAAATACGTATTGGCAAATCCTAACATCGCAACCGATACCGATTACGCCAATATTGAATCCGTAGTGGGACATGAATATTTTCATAACTGGACGGGTAACCGTGTTACTTGTAGAGATTGGTTTCAGCTTTCATTAAAAGAAGGCTTAACTGTTTTTCGTGATCAGGAATTTTCAGCTGACATGATAGGCACAACCAGTGGTCGTGCAGTTAAGCGTATTGAAGACGTACGCTTATTACGATTGGCACAATTTGCTGAAGATTCAGGACCGATGGCGCATCCTGTACGACCTGATTCATATGTAGAGATTAATAATTTTTATACTGTCACTATTTATGAAAAAGGTGCAGAAGTTGTACGTATGCTGCAGACGCTGTTAGGTAAAGCAGGTTTTAAACGTGGCTTGGATCTTTATTTTGCAAGGCATGATGGACAAGCAGTTACCTGTGATGATTTTCGTGCAGCGATGGCAGATGCAAATATTCGCGATCTGACGCAATTTGAAAATTGGTATAGCCAAGCAGGTACGCCACGCGTTAAAGCAACTGCGGATTACGATGCGGCCGCAGCAACTTACACACTTAAACTAGAACAGTTTTGTGCGCCTACGCCAGATCAAGTAAATAAAAAACCTTTTTTAATTCCCTTTGCGGTTGGTTTGTTGGATGAGCATGGTGGTGACATACCGCTTAAATTAGATGGCGAATATAATTTTTCTGTACCTACTGATACTCTTGTTTTGGAATTAAAAGAAGCGAGTCAAGAATTCGTCTTTACAGGAATTACAAAAAAACCAGTACCTTCACTGCTGAGAAATTTTTCAGCACCAATCAATCTGGAATTTGATTATCGTGATGAAGAACTCGCTTTTTTATTGGCACATGACAGTGACGCATTTAATCGTTGGGAAGCAGGGCAGCGTTTAGCAACACGCCGTTTACTGACGCTAATTAATCAACAAGCTGTTGGACCTGATCTGAGTTATGAGTCGACAGATCAAGATCAATTGTATTTCGACGCTTTACGTAAATTAATAAACGATACAACGCTAGAGCCTGCATTTAAAGAATTGGCGCTGACCTTGCCATCAGAAGGTATGTTGGCAGAATATGTGTCCGTCATTGATCCGCATTGTATTCATTATGCTCGTCGTGTAATGAAGAAAAAAATTGCACATGCCTTGAGAGATGAATTTATACAGGCCTATCGTAATAATCAAGTTGAAGGTATTTATAGACCTGATCCTGTTTCCTCTGGTCGTCGTGCATTACGTAATTGTGCGCTGTCGTATTTGGCTGAGTTAGATAATCATGACATCTCTAAACTCTTGCATCATCACTTGCAACAGGCAGGGAACATGACAGATAGGATGGCGGCATTAAGCACGATGGTGCATCATGGTTCATCGCATGCATCACAAGCTTTAAAGCAGTTTTATGTTGAATTTAAAGAAGAGCCATTGGTGATTGATAAATGGTTTAGCTTACAAGCAGCATCGCCCACAACGGATATCAAAGCATTGCGTTCATTGATGAAGCATCCGGCATTCACTTTAAAAAATCCAAATCGCGCACGCAGTTTGATTTTTGCATTCTGCAATAGCAATCCACTTTCTTTCCATGCTGTAGATGGTAGTGGTTATGCTTATTGGGCTGAACAAGTGATTGCATTAAATGCGATTAATCCTCAGGTGGCGGCACGTCTAGCTAGAACTATGGATAGATGGCGTAAATATACGCCGCAGTTACAAGCAGCGATGCAAGCCGCATTAGAGCAAGTCTCACGCAGCAAAAATCTTTCTAAAGACGTGGCTGAAGTGATTAATAAATCACTCTCTCACTAATTAAAATCTCATTTAACAATACACAGTTTGGAATAATAATGAAACGTATCAGCCTAACTCAGCATTTAATTGAAGCACAACGCTTGCATAATTCTATTCCTGCTGAATTGCGTTTGCTGATTGAGGTTGTTGCGCGTGCTTGTAAAACCATTAGTCATTCAGTCGGTAAAGGCGCGCTAGGTGATGTATTGGGCTCAGCAAGCAGTGAGAATGTGCAAGGCGAGATACAAAAGAAATTAGACATCATCTCGAACGAAATTTTATTACAAGCCAATGAGTGGGGTGGTCATTTAGCAGCGATGGCTTCGGAAGAAATGGAAGGTATACATCCGATTCCGAATCGCTATCCCATGGGTGAATACATGTTGTTGTTTGATCCACTCGATGGCTCATCTAACATTGAAGTCAATGTTTCTATCGGTACGATTTTTTCTGTATTAAAAGCGCCAGAAGGCATGGTTACACCGACTGAACAAGATTTTATGCAACCAGGCACCATGCAAGTGGCAGCAGGCTATGCAGTCTATGGTCCACAAACTATGCTAGTACTCTCAACTGGAAATGGTGTCCACTGTTTCACATTAGATCGTGAAATGGGTTCGTGGGTCATGACGCAGAGAGATGTAAAAATTCCTGAAGAAACTAGTGAGTTTGCAATCAATGCTTCGAATGCACGTCATTGGTATCCGCCTATGCAACGCTATTTTGAAGAACTTCAAGCAGGTAAGGCAGGACCGCGTGGAAGAGATTTCAATATGCGTTGGGTAGCGTCCATGGTGGCTGATGTACATCGCATATTGACCCGCGGTGGTATTTTTATTTACCCAGCCGATGTACGTGACCCTAGCAAGCCCGGCAAACTGCGATTGATGTATGAAGCCAATCCTATGGCGATGATAGTGGAACAAGCTGGCGGTGCAGCGACAGATGGTAAAAGACGCATACTGGATATTCAGCCACATGCCTTACATCAGCGTGTGCCTGTGTTCTTAGGTTCAAAAAATGAAGTTGAGCTTGTGACGCGCTATCACACCGAACAACTTTAATTATTAAGTGTTGTCATTGCCTTATCTCTTTAATTTTTTTGCACATAGTCGTTAACGCTATAATCATTTTGACTCATGAATTGTCTATGAGTGCCGATCTCAATGATAGAAGATTGAATCAACCACCAAAGGAACTCAGTAGGAATTTAGGTTGTTAGCAATTTGAAATCGTAAGTCGTAGTCAAAAATATTAGCCGGAATTAAATAAACGGAGAGAGACATGGCAGAAGAAGAATCACAGGTATTTCGTGGAGATGGTCACTTAGAAGAAGGTGAGGCTGCGCGCACTCATGCAAAAAAGTCAACACCTAAACCTACAGCCGCGCCAGAACCGGCTGCTCCAGTTGTGGAGCAAGCCCCAGTTGAAGAAGCAGTCGTTCCTGAATTGGCAGCCGCTCCCAATCCTGCTGACCAAGATTTGGATTTTACGGTTGATAAATCAACTCTTTGGGAAATGTCGGACGAAATGAAGGCGCGTGTTTCTCAAATGGCCTCCATCTCTGCGAGTACTAATCAGCTGCTTGATATGCAAGAAAAAAATCTGCGCAAATTGCAGAAGAAAAATAAATAGTAGGTTTATTCCTCATCAGTGAAATTAGGCAGTTCTTAATGGCGTGTTTTTTTGATCAAAACAAACGCAGTGCAGCAATACTTCACATCAAAACCCAGACTCAGCGATAATACGGTGCGGTTTAAGCTAAACCCACAATTTATATAAGCAGCCGTCTTGTTTTGTAGAGCGATCGAGCTAGCTTGAATCAGAAATTGATTCTTGCCTTTGCTAATCCGAATTCGCGAAACCCCCCGGATCCAGAAATAAACCAGATTTAAATAGTTTTTAAAATGACACTTTTTGATAAATACGGCGGCGTGCCCATGCTGACGGAAGTCGTGAAAGAATTTCATGCGCGCTTAATACGCCGACCCCATTTGCGGCGCTATTTTTCTGAAATTACCGCTGAAAAAATTATTAATCATCATGTCGAATATATTTCTTTCGCGCTTGGTAAGCCCAGTGTGCATTTCACTAATGATGAACTGCATGAGTGGCATTTACCTGCAGGTGTCACCAAAGCTTCGTTCAAGGCATCGACGGATTTACTCATTGATGTATTGGAAGAAGCTGATTTTTCTGAAGAAGATTTAGATCAGGTACGCAAACGCTTAAACAGTGTGCTTGATGAGATAGTGACTAAAGGCATAGAGAAATAAAATTTGTATTTCTTAAGATAGGAAAACCACTTACCAACTGCATAATTCTAGATAACTTCTGTTTTTGCTAAAATGGCGCCCGTTGCTGATGTAGCTCAGTTGGTAGAGCAACTGATTCGTAATCAGTAGGTCGGACGTTCGATTCGTCTCATCAGCACCAAAATACATAATGAATTCAATAGTTTATGAGAATTCATTCAATTCACTAGTAGTATACTAACCACTATACTACAATAC
>JAIXOW010000103.1 GCA_027486615.1 Oxalobacteraceae bacterium
CCTAAGCCTGGACCTGGGAAAGGATGTCTATACACCATGTCATGTGGAAGTCCAAGTGCTACACCGAGTTTGCGTACTTCATCTTTAAAGAGATCACGCAATGGCTCTAGTAATTTCAAGTTGAGTGTTTCTGGCAGACCACCAACATTGTGATGACTCTTAATGGTATGCGCGCCCTTCTTGCCCTTACCTGCACTCTCAATCACATCCGGATAAATCGTGCCTTGCGCTAACCACTTTGCATTGCTGAGCTTGCCTGCTTCAACTTGAAAGACTTCTACGAACTCGCGCCCTATGATTTTGCGTTTTGCTTCAGGATCACTCACACCCGCTAACTTACCCATGAACTGTGCAGTCGCATCGACATGAATGACTTTCACACCGAGATTTTTAGCAAACATATCCATGACCATCTTGCCTTCATCCAAACGCAATAAGCCATGGTCTACAAATACGCAGGTGAGTTGATCACCAATTGCACGATGTATAAGTGCTGCAGCGACGCTACTATCTACACCGCCTGATAATCCTAAAATAACTTGATCTTGTCCGACTTGTTCACGTATCGCAGTAATCGCTTCGGTGACATAGTCAGGCATATTCCAATCTGCTTTACAACCACAGATTTCATGCACAAACCGATCTAAGATTGCAGTGCCTTGTATTGTATGTGTAACTTCAGGATGAAACTGCACTGCATAGAGTTTTCGTTCTTCATCCGCCATACCTGCTACAGGACAGCTTGGGGTGGATGCCATTAATTTAAACCCATTAGGCATATCGATGACTTTGTCACCATGGCTCATCCACACTTTGAGCATGCCATGACCTTCAGCAGTCACAAAATCACTAATACCATTCAAGAGTGCGGTATGACCTCTTGCACGTACTTCTGCATAACCAAACTCACGCACCTTACCGTTCTCAACCTTGCCACCTAATTGCGCAGCCATGGTTTGCATGCCATAGCAAATACCGAGCACTGGTACACCAATTTCAAACACAGCTTGAGGTGCACGTGGTGTATCACCTTCAGTCACAGAGCTAGGACCACCTGACAAAATAATACCGGCAGCACCACTGTTACGAATGAAATCATCACTCACATCATAAGGATGGACTTCAGAAAACACACCCGCTTCCCGCACACGTCGTGCGATGAGTTGTGTGACTTGAGAACCGAAATCAAGAATGAGAATTTTTGAATGCATGTTGAGACTCTTAAAAAAATTCAGGCGGCATTGCTGCCGCCTGTGTCATGACTTTATTAATGATTAATCAGCCCGATAATTCGGTGCTTCTTTAGTGATTTGCACATCATGTACATGTGATTCACGCATACCTGCAGAAGTGATTTCTACAAACTCTGCTTTTTGACGTAACTCTTCAATGGTAGAACAACCGCAATAACCCATAGAAGAACGTACACCGCCAACCAATTGATACAGAATTGCGAGCACACTACCTTTATAAGGAACGCGACCTTCTATACCTTCGGGTACGTATTTATCTGTGTTGTTAGAAGATTCTTGGAAATAGCGATCAGCTGATCCGTCAGCCATCGCACCCAAGCTACCCATACCACGATAGGATTTATAACTACGGCCTTGAAATAAAATCACTTCACCGGGCGCCTCTTCTGTACCTGCAAACATACTTCCCATCATGACAGTGGAAGCGCCTGCTGCGAGTGCTTTAGAGATGTCACCAGAAAAACGTATGCCACCATCTGCGATACACGGTATGCCTGTTCCTTCTAAAGCTTTAGAAACATTTGCAATGGCTGTGATTTGTGGCACACCTACACCTGCCACGATACGTGTCGTACAAATTGAACCAGGACCTATACCAACTTTGACACCATCCGCACCGTGATCTGCAAGCGCCTTGGCTGCAGCAGCAGTAGCAACGTTACCGCCTACTACATCGACATGCGGGAAGCGACGCTTAACCCACTCCACACGATCCAACACACCTTTGGAATGACCATGCGCAGTGTCAACGATGATGACATCCACACCAGCAGCAACTAACAGTTCAACACGTTCATCATTATCAGGACCCACACCCACTGCAGCACCCACGCGCAACTTACCTTGATCATCTTTACAAGCATTGGGATGCTCGGTGGATTTAGTAATATCTTTTACAGTAATGAGACCACGCAATTCAAATGCATCATTCACAACTAACACACGCTCTAAGCGATGTTTGTTCATTAATCGTTTCGCTTCAGTGGGGTCTGCGCCATCTTTCACAAATACCAGTTTATCGCGAGGCGTCATTTTTACACGCACTTCTGCATCTAGCTCTTCTTCAAAGCGCAAATCACGATTGGTAATGATGCCAACCACTGTCTTACCTTCTACAACTGGAAAGCCACTAATACCATGTTGATGAGAGAGTGCAATTACATCACGCACTTTCATGGTCGGTGGAATGGTAATAGGATCGCGCACGACGCCTGCTTCAAAACGCTTCACCTGTGAAACTTGACGCGCTTGCTCTTTAGCCGTCAGGTTTTTATGAATAATGCCTATGCCGCCTTCCTGTGCAATGGCAATCGCCAGTCTAGCTTCAGTCACGGTATCCATCGCCGCTGAGACCAACGGAATAGACAGTGAAATATTGCGGGTCAGACGTGTGTGTAGCGAGGTATCTCTGGGCAGAATGGCTGAATAGGCCGGCACGAGCAGCACATCATCGAAGGTGAGTGCTTTTTGAATGAGACGCATAGCAATTCCTATAGGCGCAAAAGCGAATTATACAGAAATCACCCGCCCAAGCCCAAAACACTCAGTCTTTGCGCCCAGTTTTGTGCGCTGCACGACGGCGTCTGGACTCCATAGGTTCTGCTTGAAGTGGGCGATAAATTTCTACTCTGTCACCATGCTGCAGCACGCTATCGAGCGCTTTTAATTTACCGAAAATTCCAACGCGTGCGGTAGCCAGTTCAATCTCCGGATACTGCTGCAAAACGCCACTCGCTAAGATTGCGTCTTGTATTGCGCTTGCAGCAGGTACGCTCACATCTTGCAGATAAACCGTGTCAGTTAAGGCATAACAAACCTGTACCTGAATCGTCGATGGTCTTAGCTCATTTGCCATAGACTTCCTCGGCGCGTTTGCAAAACGATTCCACAAAACTGTTAGCAATAATAGTGAATACGGGGCCAATCAACTTCTCTAAAACTTTGCTAGAGAATTCATAATGCAATTCAAACTCCACTTTGCAAGCATCATCGCGCAGTGGCTTGAAATGCCATTGTCCGTCCAACTGACTAAATGGTCCTTCAACTAGCTTCATTTGCATATGCCTAGGGGCTGTATTCTGATTTTCAGTAGTGAAGCTTTGTTTAATGCCGTGATAAGCGATAGAAATCGTAGCGACTAATTTTTCAGGGCTGCGTTGTTTCACTTCCACTCCGCCACACCAAGGTAAAAAAGCCGGATAATCCTCGACCTTTTCGACCAAAGCAAACATTTGCTCGGCACTAAAAGCTAACAGTACGGTTTTTTGCACAACAGCCATGATGTGGTTTGATAGAATACGTAGTCTTGATTTTAACCGACAGCCACTTGCAACCTAGTCTATTCTTAGGGTTGCCCGCAATTTCACAGCACGCCACCGTTTTCTTTCATGAGCATCATCGATAATAAAAAAGCCTTTCACGACTACTTCATAGAAGAACGGTTTGAAGCAGGCATGGTGCTCGAAGGTTGGGAAGTGAAATCCCTGCGTGCCGGTCGTGGGCAAATCAAAGAAGCCTATGTCATTGTTAGAAATGGCGAAGTGTTTTTATTTGGCGCGCATATCAGCGCCTTACCAACTGCCTCTACCCACATCAGCCCCGATCCTGTGCGCACACGCAAACTGCTGTTGCGCGGGGAAGAGATCAAAAAACTCATAGGGAAAGTGGAACGTGCTGGCTACACGCTGGTGCCGCTGAATTTTCATTATCAGCGCGGACGCATCAAATGCGAAATCGGTCTCGCCAAAGGTAAGAAACAACATGACAAGCGCGATACAGAACGCATACGTGACACGCAACGCGAAATTGCCTCGGTCATGAAGCAAAACCGCCGTTAGATCTTAAGCTAAGCTGTTGTTTTCACTGAAGAAATCTGCAACTTCCCTCACCAAAAAACAAAAACCCCCAAAGCTTCGCAGCTGCGGGGGTTGAATACTTCTTTACTACCTATTGTTGCTTGTTATCTCAAGCCGTTGACCGTAGTGTATAGAATAATTTCCTCAAGTCAACAATTTCAAGATAAAAAATTAAATTTTCGTAGCTAGTTTTTGCCAAGTGTCCACGACTGAATCGGGGTTAAGTGAAATCGAGGCAATGCCCTCTTTCATCAGCCAATCAGCAAAATCTGGATGGTCAGATGGCCCTTGTCCACAAATGCCTATGTATTTGCCTTGTTTCAGGCAAGCAGCAATGGCTTGTGACAGTAACACACCTACAGCCGGATCACGTTCATCAAAATCCGCCGCTAACAACTCCATACCCGAATCACGATCCAGACCCAAGGTGAGCTGAGTTAAGTCGTTAGAGCCGATCGAGAAGCCATCAAAATGCTCGAGGAATTGTTCAGCCAAGATAGCGTTAGAAGGCACTTCACACATCATGATGAGGCGCAGACCATTCTCACCGCGCTTCAAGCCGTATTTGCCTAGCAAATTTACGACCTTCTCAGCCTGACCTAAGGTACGAACGAAGGGCACCATGATTTCTACATTGGTAAGACCCATGTCGTTACGAACTCGTTTCATGGCCAGACATTCCATCTCAAACGATTCAGCGAAATCTGCTGAGAGATAGCGAGCAGCACCACGGAAACCCAACATAGGATTTTCTTCATCCGGTTCATAGCGTGAACCGCCTATGAGTTTTTTGTATTCATTGGATTTGAAGTCGGACAAACGAACGATGACAGGTTTAGGCCAGAATGCAGCGGCAATCGTTGCGATACCTTCAGCCAGTTTATCAACGTAAAACGCTTTGGGAGATGCATGACCACGTGCGACGGACTCAACCGCTTTTTTCAGATCTGCATCGACATTCGGATAATCTAAAATCGCTTTAGGATGCACACCGATGTTATTGTTGATGATGAATTCCAAACGCGCTAAACCTACGCCGTCATTTGGTATCGCCTGAAAATCAAATGCAAGCTGAGGATTACCAACATTCATCATGATCTTCAATGGCAGCTTAGGTAAGCTACCTTGTGCGACTTCAGTGATTTCGGTCTCTATCAAACCATCATAGATTTTGCCTTCATCACCTTCAGCACATGAAACAGTAACGAGCGTGCCATCTTTTAACACCTCAGTCGCATCACCACAACCCACCACAGCAGGCACACCTAATTCACGCGCAGTAATCGCGGCGTGACAAGTACGACCACCACGGTTGGTGACAATCGCTGAAGCACGTTTCATGACAGGTTCCCAGTTAGGATCAGTCATGTCGGCAACGAGTACATCACCAGGTTGTACACGTTCCATCTCTTCAGGATCATGAATCACACGCACTGGACCCGCACCGATTTTCTGACCAATC
>JAIXOW010000336.1 GCA_027486615.1 Oxalobacteraceae bacterium
CTTTTAATATTCATGCAAAATTACGTGTAACAAATGAATTTGGTGCTCTAATGTCTTCAATAAAAATAATCATGCTATTTTACTATATTTCTTCAGACAGAGAGGGGTATAACATTCATTAATTTGGCATTCATTATTCATTTTGGGACTAAAAGTTATTCAGTTTAGGTAGCATTCTAGATTGACTGGGAATTTATATCATGAATAAATATGCGTCTAATAAGTTAATATTTACAATGGGGTTTATGGGACATCGATATGATTAGGTGACAACTTTTTAACGTCGTCTAGATCGTAATGCGGGTGAGAGAAATTGGAGAAATTCCTGATTCATATTTTTTGGCTGAAAAAGTAGGACAATCCTTAACATGCTTAAATAGGTATTTGTCTACTTTTGAGTCAGCATTTTAAGCTGAGAGAGCAGTTTAAACTAGTCTAGCTGTTCACCTAAATTGTACGAGAGTGATCAGTTTAAGCTTAAGTCTTTAAGGCTCTAGGTCACTCTTTTTTAGCTGAAAGAAAAAAGTTTAGATTAATCTGAAAGAATAAATTTTCTTAAGTTATTATTCAGTCATTCCCAAAAGTTTTAATCCAAACTTTTATTTTAAGTTCTATTCACAACTTATTCGAACGCCGACAATTTGAACGCTATGGTAAGATTATGAATTGCGCATAGATTCCTAATTATTTGTTTACGCGTCAGATTTAACTAACAATTGATCGAATACAGAAATAATGGGTGAGTTAATTTTCGTGAATTTAAGGGAAAAATTAAGAGTTAATATAATAATTGTATATTATTTTTCTTTTTGAATATTAGATTTACAGGTTTGTAGGAGTTGTAAAGAATATTAATAGGAGAGAAGGTTAAATTCACTTCTGCGAATAATTTGGTTATTTCTGTTACGTCGACCATTTGCTAAATAAGTTTTTATCTATCGTTACTTCCAGCATTTCAAGTTATTCGTCCCTATCTTGTTGGTGGCAACCCTGGTGCCATATCAGTCCGGCGCCGATTGCCTGGATTGTTATCGCATTATGGAGACGTGTCTGCTGGAGGATGAGTGCGTGCCCGGAGATCCTAAATACGTGACCGTGGAGACCTTGAAGCGGCTCATCTTCAGGGACTGCCCTATCAAGAACGCGGGCCCTTGCCCCAAGAGGAGTCCGGTCCCATGCCCGGAGCCCGAGCCTTGCCTCTGCCCTACCGCGGCTACGGAGTTGACAACATTGTCTACTTCTTGCTACTGTCCGGAGGTAACCACTCAGACGCCAGAAGAATGCCCTTCATGCCCTGACTGTATATGTCCGGTTTGTCCCGCACCCCTTATCGACTCCGTCTGTCCTATTGCTCTGGAGAAGTGTACGGAATCGCTAACCTTCACTGACTTGTCAAAGGGAGGAGCGCAAGGTGAACGGATAACTTGGAAATCGGAGGCACAGAGGCTGCGGGAGGAATTGAATATCACCTGGTCTGTTCGGGATCGTTATAAGGTTGAACGAGACAACTTGGCCGGCGAAGTTCGTAACTGCTCTATCAAGATTGAGAGTCTCACCCGAAGAGCAGATTTGTTCAACGTCACCATCACCGACATGAACGCCACATACGACAATTGCACTAACGATCTGGTAGAGTGTAAGGGAAACCTGTCGCTCAGTGAGTTTTGTCATGAAACGCTGAAGGTCGCCAAGCAGAGTGAAACAGGTATAACCATTAAATTTATTAACAACGATATTCTGATTTCGGGGGTGGTATTTTCATACATCTAACTATTTTGGGGGGGGTTCAAAGCAAAGAATTTTAAGGTTTAAAAGTTTCAATTTTGGATGATGTAAAAAGGTCGGAATCGGTTACTTGTCTGTAACCTAAATTGGTTCATTAAAAAGTCTCTTAAGAATTTTCTTTATTAATGTTTCAGAAGCCAGATCTGAGGTTAAACGTCTTAAGGTCGAACTTTCAGCCTTGGCCAAAAACTACTCCGACTGCTTAGACAACATTGTCTTCTACACCGAAGTGGGGAAAACTCCGAAGCTTGATGTTACACCTGCACCAGTCAGCCGAACTAAGATGATGTTATGTGAGAGGGCCCTGTCGTCAAAAAATACTTCACTGAATGACTTCAGGGAAAAGTTCCTGGTCCAGTCTTCGGTTCTTGGCAACTTGACCATCTCCAACGCTCATTGTCAACAGAACCTTACCCAAGCTGGGAACGACCTACGTGACCAGTTGAGGGAGATTGACGACCTGAAGAGGAAAGTTACTGGTTTGGAGGCGTTAACTGCTGCACACAAGCGCACTTTCGATCAACGCACAGTAAAGATGGTGCAGGTAGTACGGGAGATGCAGGGGCATCTAGCTTGCCTTCAATCAGAGGAGAACTGCATCACGGAGGCCACCCATTATGTGACCCTCCCTATTTCTTTCATGGAGTCACTTTGCACTTACAATCTCGTAGATGGCCAGGAGCTGTATGGCCTCCATGTCTGCCCCTTTCTGGGGGATCGATTGTGGGCCGACCTCGACACAGATCATTTTATGGCGCAAAACCCATATACATCTTCAGTCTTGCTTCTGATCATGGTTCTCGCAGCCATCGGTGGTCTGACTATCCTGACCGGGGCGGGGTTGCTTTGCCACCGTTTCCGGCAACCTCTGGCCCGTCTCTGTCATCGATGTCTCCACCAACCGCGCAGGCCGTCCGGCGCCTCCCCTGAGGGAGGTTCAGAAGCGGCTGAACCTGTCTCCGACAAGGTTGAAGATGGGTCAATCGGGGGGGTC
>JAIXOW010000086.1 GCA_027486615.1 Oxalobacteraceae bacterium
CATATGTGAAGCTATGAAACAAATGAAAGGAGTCTAAAATTTTAGTTCAATCAAACCAATTCAATTCAATTCAATTCAATTCAATTCAATTCGATTCGATTCAATTCGATTCAATTCGATTCAATATCATTCACGATCGCTATCGCGTAAGAATGTGGGGGGAATTTCTTTTTGTCAAAATCCCCCTATCCTATGAAAAACAAGGGTCTATGATACAAGTAACTAGTCTACAACTTACAATAAAGCCATAAAAGATCTTATTTTTTAGTTGCTTACTACTAACCGCTTACAATCTCTAAAAATTAGGTATCTACACTTAATTTCACCCAACTTAATATGTGAATTTAAAAAAAACAAGGCAAAAGAAAAGTTTTTTGGTCATCCCTCATATTTTTTTAAGTATGCTGAGAAAAAGATCTTAATTAAGTTCTCTTGGCTTTTTTTCCCACACTCGCGCATAGGCAACGGTTTTTTTTAAATGCCTCCATCTCGTTCGTGTCAGCGGATCATTCATCTAAACTGCTTTTTTAATGTGCGCGAAGCACGAAACGTAAATTACTTTTGTTTGGCTCGAGGCTAAAACAAGATTGATCCCGTGGGTGAGTGAGCACAAAAAACATGTCAATTATATTTTACGCATTTCTGACACGCCACTGTAAAAAATTAATTAACGTCTAGAGCAGAACGCAATGACAGCTAGAAGAGCGAAGGTTCCCTCTCTCCTTTCGACGGATCCGAGAACCAATCTCGACGTATCGTGTCGGTTTTTCTTCACCCCGCGGCGACGGACCAGACACGGTGGCGCCAACGACTTCGTGGTGTCGTTGTTGCGAGGGAGAAGGCGGCGGCGTTAAAGTCTCCGTCGTCATCATCATTCGTGACGTCACTGAAAAAATACGCATAGATGAGTTTTACCCTTCCCCAACTGTTCTGACCTCCTGACTAAAAAACGCGAAAGATTTCAAGGTTAGTGAACCCGAAGGAACTTGCGGTAACTACTATACGGTTCTAACGTAGTCAAATCAGTCGGACAACACAGTACGACACACAAGAATATCAGCCGTCTGTCCTTAAAAGAGTAGCTAGTTTCGAGCTCCCCCAATGTTCCCCCGTCCTGCCAAAAAATTCCCGTTTCGGTCCCGATATTGTGCGTGTGAAGTATCCCCTCGGTTATTTTTGGGGGAAAAAAATGAAAAAATCGAAGGAGCTTGGTGGTAGATTTACTTTATTTTTGGACGTCTTTTTCTCTCTCCTCAAACACAATGCGCGCACGTACACAATACAAAAAATGATTACAAAGATAGCGATAAATTTTTAGGAAAGGTTGTGTGATTTTTTTCTGAAGATAGTATTTCCGAAATAAATGAAAATAGAAATTCTTTAAAGTCCGTAATGCGAGACAGGGTGACAGCTCCGACGGTCAGGAGGGTGAGAACGGCCACGATGATAGAGTTGGTCTGCACGCAGATGAACCGACGACGACTCATGTTGGCTGCCGACTGTTGTTGTTGTGAAGGCCTTCGAACTTGTCGAAGACTGTCGACCGCGAGTCGCGCAAGTTCTTCGGGAGTGCCGGCCTCCGCCATCGGCTGCGAGAGATAAACAAAAAATAGATTTTTTAGCTTGCGGTTGCGAAAGACCAGATCCACTCAAATTGAGAGTTGCCGGAACGACAGGTGGCTCTTCCGTTGGGGTGAACCGAGATGCAGACGACTTGTTGCTTGGGCGGAGAGGTCGAGGTGGCAAATTCGTGCTGGATGGTCAGCATCTCGGTCTTGTCGGACATCAGGTGCTTGACGTCGAGCACGAAGCCTTGATTGAGACTGTACTCGTCCTCCAAGCGCGAGAACATTCTTTCAAAACCAAAGTTTAGCATGCGATTATCTCTCATGTTGCCGAACAATATCTTTTTCGATATCTCGTTGTTGGTGCTCGGAACCCCCAAGTTTTCAAATTTTCGAGTGATCAGGTGCGACTCGCCGGCAAAGCTGAGGGTGATCCCGGTGCAGCCGGTCGGGTAGCGCGTCATTGCCGATAGAGGCTTTCTGGTGCGCTCCATGGGAAAGGTGGCCCAGTCGGGAATGTAGATGATGTAAATGAGTCGACAATATTCGGCAATCTGAAAAATAGATTGAGTGGTCGACTGTCCCGTCTCCATGGCTTGGTGCTGACCCCTCACAATGTCGTAGTCGTAGAGGCCTAGACCGCCCTCCATGTATTGCTTCATGGCCTTGACGTGTTCTGCTGCCTTCAATTCCACAGACTCGTATTCGAGAGTGACATCTTGAAACGTGATCTGTATGTCGGCATTCGGCGCGTCGACCTCGGCCTTATCAGGATTGAAGTAGTCTGGAAGCGTGAGCTGGTGATGAAAGATGGCCTCCTGCTTCCCCCTGTAGAGGTGCAACTTTATCTCGACGGTCGTGTCCGGCGGAAAAAACAAATTTTGTTCTTTCTGTCGATCGATAGATTCGAGGGTTGCGTTTCGACGGTCGAACGGAAATTGGCCATCCAGGTAGACCGGCACTCGAGCTCCTTTGGTGGCGAAGGGATCGAAATAGTCGAATGCGCTGGTGGCCTTTTTCATGGCGGCTGAAAGTGATCCTCTTGTTTTTTCGGCCTCGTCTTCGCCCATAAGCGTGACATCCTTGTTGGTGACAAAACAATCGCGAGCTTGGTGATTGAACACTCGAGCACACCGAACGTAGTGAAGGAGGAGGCCGCCGATTGCGGAATTGGTGGGAACCGGAACGTTGTTGATGCTCACGTCGACTCTGTGCACGAAGCTCGTGCCCATGACCGAGGGATCGAGAAACATGCGGGGTGCTCCGATGCCGGCTTGGAGTGCCACAGTGGGGGTCTTTTTCAGTGGATCGGCGCTGCCCTCCACGTACTTTGGATTGTCCATGGTGCCGTAGACGACAACGGAGATGGAGTCTGGATTGAAGCGTATCCACTCGTTCTTGTTCGACCTCACCACAAAGTGCCAGTAGGACTCTGTGTTGACGTTGCCGGTGTGATAGGGTCCCGTAGTTTTGATCTCGCTCTTCTTGATGCCCCCATCTTTGGTTTTCAAAGCCTCAGGTCGACCGGCCAAATTGAAGCCTGGCAAGTGGACAGTGTCTTCGGCGTCCTTCTTGCTCGTCTGGATGAGGGTGCCGTCGATCTTCTTCATCTTGCTCATCGACCGTCCCGACGGCGAGTCGTCTTCCTCACTCAATTTTTTTCTTGGTTTTTTTTTTACACCCCCACTGTCCTTGTCACCATCAGTGCTTTTTCTTTTGCCTGCCATAATTGTTGTTGTTAGTGTCCTTCAAGAGTCTTCTCCAATTTCTTTTGCAGATCAGACACAGTCTTTTTTAGCGAGTTCAGCGTTTTCAGCTGGGCCTTGGTGAAGCCGCCAGTTGTTTTGGCGGTCGTGGAGGAAGAAGAGGAAGTCTTCTTGCTCTTCTTAGTTTTTTCAACCTCTTTTTCACCGCTTCTTTTCTTGCTCATGTCACTCTCGCGGCTCTTTTTTGAAGGCGGTTCCGGTGACCCAGCTTTGGACGACGCCGACGAAGCCGGCGCAACCGATGAAGAGGAGGACAAGGAAGACGACGAAGCAGACCTCTTCCGCGATTTTTTCTTGCGATTTTTTACTTCCGATCCGGATGCTTCGATCGACGAGGACAAAGACGCGCTCTTCTTTGCCAGAGCTTTTTCTAGCAACTTTTCAAATTTGCCCTCGAGATCGATCTCCTCTTCCGCAGGCATGAAGTCGTGATAGATGGGTAGAGATTCTTCCGCTGCTGCTGCTGCTGCCCCTCCTGCGTTCTTCTTCTTCTTATGACCCTCTGCGTTCTCTTCTTGGCGACCGCGAACCGAGGTTGTCGACGAGGATGTGGATGAAGTGCCTTCAGACGAGTCGCTGTCGTTCGATTTTTTGTCGTACTTAAGCACCAACACTGCGAGAGAGAAGAGAGAAAAAAAATGTATTTTAGTACTGCATACCTCCAGGGGCTGCGGCAGCTGCTGTGGAGGATCGACACTTTAGATCTAGCTTAATCCAAACTGCGGGAGACTTGGGGGCCACCTTTATTGTGTTTAGCGATTCATCGACAAATTCGATGGAGAGAGATTTGAGCGACTGTACATTTCTAACGACGCAATTGTTTGGAACAATATTTGGCTGCAATTTTCGAACAAGTCCGAGGACAGAGCAGAGACCGCGGGAGGCCGTCAGGTGGTCTAGGGGCTCTCCTTCTCTGACCACGAGGGTAAAGTATTCAGGAAAGACGTCGGGCATCGTGCACACGTGCTTTCGACGACTGTTGGCCACGTCAAAAGAGGCAGGAGGTCGAGGACGCGGGTTTGGAATTTGCACGAGCTCAAAGCCGTCGTCGTTGTCGCCCTGATCAACGCGTCGACCTCCAATGTCAAACTCAAATTCGTCGCCGCCGACGTCGAATGGGTCGACGTTGCCGTCGTCATCATCAGGAGGAGGAGGACGAGCTGCTGCGCCGGCGGCCTTTCGATCGTCGTAATACCTTTTCCAAGTTTGCACAGTTGGGTGACTGCTTTTTTGATTTAAAAATTCGTCCTTGATGCCGTCGAGAACGGTGTCGCAGGTGCCGGCGTCTTCCGGCAGCTCGTTCTTTTCCAGCTTGGCTTGGTAAGCGGTTCTCGGCGACAACTTCCAAATGACGAAGTCTTCGGGGACTCCGAGAAGCTTTGCGAGCGTCGTGCCAAATTTGACGGAGACCTGAAAGTTGTCTTGAGAGTCGTCGCGATTTAGCAGATAAGCTGGCTTGTCGAGCTCGATGGTGAGGCCGTCGTCCAGCAGGAAGGCTCTAAGACACGCGTCGGGAAGATCGAGGGCCTCCATGACGCAGTTGAGGATCATCTGGAAGAGTCGAGCTGTGGCCACCGGATTTTTGTCGCAAAAATTTGGCAACGAGACAGTGGACACGACCAGAGGGTTCAGTCGTTGAAAAATGAGGGCGAATTTGTCGGCCGGCTGTTTGTTGCGATCGTAAAAACTGTACTTGAGAGCGGTGGACAGCGACACAGTACTTGTGAAAGTTTTGGTAGTGGTCATGGTGTCGTTGACGAGAGCGTAGAACCCGTGGGGTTCGGTCAATTCGGTGGCCGACTCCAGGAGACCGAGGTAGACAAAAAATTGCGGATCTTGGCACATCAGTCGCGTTCTAGGCGGCAATTTAATTTGCACTCTTTTTTTTCGCTGCTTGATCTCCTCTGCGGTCAGCGGATCGATCAGATCGTAGGTGGGCGGGTGGTGCAAGAGTCGCTGAAAGTGATTTTGGACCGCCGGAGAGTGCTTCGTCTGAAGCACGTTTGTCACCAAACTTTCGAGAGACAGATCAGGAAACTGTTCGATGACAAATTCGAACATGGACTCTTTAAAGACGGCCGCGTATTTCAGCTCGAGTTCGCCCAGTTCTTCTTCTTCCTCAGCTTCTTCTTCTCCGTCGTCGTTGTCGTCACCCACATCACGACGCTCTCGTTGTGGCGGTGGTTCATCTTCGGGCTGCCTGGGAGGCTCCAAATTGGGAACGTGAATGGCGGTTCGTCGTCTAAAGACGAGAGGCTGCGGTCGAGGTCGTCTTACGGTTATCGTTTCTTCGTATCCGTTCGGATCTTCGGGATAGTCGGCCTTCTTGACCGGTTCAAAGTGATCGTGATCCTCTTGCTTGCAGATGATGATGTTGACGAGTTCGAGAGAGACAAAGGGACCCCCCCTGGGTAAAATATTTGCCGCATCCAAGTCGATCTGCGCGTAAGTCTCCCCCGGTTCGAGACGACCTGTGAGTTGGAGGTGCATCTAGAAATGAAGAGGAGCCGGCTTTAGTTCGTTGGAGTAAAAATGAAGCGACGGACCGAGCTCGCTCAAGCTGTACACCTGCACGTAGCTCTTGTGCATCTTGCTGGCGCGCAACTGGCGACCGCCGACAGTAAACACTCTCTTTCCGTAGCCTCCCTCCACACTAGTTTTGGTAAAAATCTTTTGCTTCTCAGACTGATCGTCCCAAGTGGCACGACGTGCCAAAAGCACCCTGTCGCCCAAGTCGTACTTGAAAATTCGCCTGTTCCACTCGCGGTTTTGAAACGGACCGGCCTTGAAGCTGTTGAAGGTGAGCTCGGGTTCGGACGTCTTCAAAAGCTGACTCAAAAAGTGGCTGAAGTTGTGCCTGTTGACTGCCTGTCGACGATAACTCGTGCCCTCAATTTTTGACTGATTGTACTCCGAGCAGATGGCGGCGAGAAATTCGATCCATCGCTTTTGCTTTTTGTGCTCCAAAATTTGGCTCAACTTTGTCTTGAGAAAACCGATGTACCGTTCGGCCAGAAAAGCCTTGTGACCCTTTTTCAAAAAGTACCACGCAAAACCGTACTTCTCTCTGAGCCTGTCTCTGAAGCTGAGACTCGTGGCAACCGTATCTCGGTCAGAAAAAATTGTTCGAATGTCGCGCGTTTTTTCGACGAACGCGGTGATGGCGTTGAGCCACTGCTCGGTTCCCTTGCCGCGACAAGGAAGAGCAAACAACTTGTTGGTAAAATTTTCAACAGCCACCAAAAAACCCGTGCAGCCCTTGTTCGAGCCGGCCCACTCTTTTCTAAATTCGGCAAAATCGATGTGATAAACCCCCGGTCGAATAACGGACATGGATTGATACTCTTTTGTTTTTCGAGCTTGCAAAAATTGACCGACAACAGACTGTCGTTGTAGAAATGCGTATATTTTCTGCTTTGACAGGCCAAGTTTTTTGAGTTTCGAATATTGAAAGAGCTGTCCCGCGGTCAAAACGACGCCGTCCTTGTCCATCTTTTGCCTAAAGTATTTCTCGAGCTTCTCCGTCGCCGGATCGACTTTGTCCTCGACCGTCGTCGTCGTCTTCTTCATCATCTCCTCCTCCATCTTCGTCTGCAACATAAGAGACGGGAAATGAGTGGAGGCCGTCGGGGGTGACATATCGTTTCAGATTAAAGGGAGCAGCTAAACTTCGACACTCGTGGGCAATGAGCATCTCTCCGGTGCGCGAGGGCCTCAGACAGGACCTGTGCACCACGGTTTTGTCGACAGACCCCCTGTCGAAGACGGCGTTGGGAATAATTTTTGCAATGTTTCGATTGACGCCCTTGCAGCGAGTGTAGCAAGTCTTGGTCGCAAACTCGGCGTCGAAATCTCGCGTGGAAAAAAGTCTGTATATTTTCAGAGCCTTGAAGAAGCCCACGCGAAAGGTTCCCTCGAGCTTGAGCTTTCCGTGACAGCTCTCGGGACCGGCCTCGTCGGCCAGAATGTTGGCGCTCCGCCACGTCTCTCTCTTCTCGTCCAAGAGATTGTCCTCCAAGTTGGCGTGGGTGAAGCTGAACAGACAACTGTCGGTGTCCATGTAGCAGAGTTCGGCGAGCGCGGGATCGAGACACTCGAGCATGACGTTGACGTGACCGAGTATGATGGTTTTCGAATTGGAGAGTATGGCCACCGCCTTTGGAATGCAATTTTTAATTTTCTTCGTAACGCCGCTCGCGGATATCGCGTACAAGAAAGAGTAGCGATACTTGGCCTTCTTTCTCCACTCTCGCGAACTCATCTGCTTCAAAGTTCTGTTGTTCGAGTAGCTCGCACCGCCAAACTCTCTGACGCAAGAATAGGAGTGATCCGAACGTGCCACGGACAGCTCGTTCTCGCGTCTTTCCGTCTGTCTCACGAGTTGCTCGGAGAGGTCTCCTCCTCCAGCGTCTTCGTCTTCACGATCAGACTCTGAATCTGAATCAAATTCGCTCTCACTCATTCCTCTCTCGTGCTGCTGCTGTTCATCGTCAGCATCCTCCTCGACCTCCTCGTCGTCGTCGTCGTCGTCGTCGTTGTCGTTGCTCTCGTTGACGGCAGCCTCGTCAAACAGAAACGCG
>JAIXOW010000083.1 GCA_027486615.1 Oxalobacteraceae bacterium
CATGGCTGAAGCAGCGAAAAAAGTTGTCGCTGCTGCCAACTCGAACTAAGCGTACAAGGACTCAACATGTCGATTCTTATCAATAAAAATACCAAAGTCGTAACCCAAGGCATAACCGGCAAGACAGGTCAATTTCATACACGTATGTGTAGAGAATATGCAAATGGACAAAACTGTTTTGTAGCGGGTGTGAATCCGAAAAAAGCGGGTGAAGATTTTGAAGGCATACCTATCTTTGCAAATGTTAAAGAAGCAAAAGCAAAAACAGGCGCGAATGTTTCAGTGATTTATGTACCACCAGCAGGTGCTGCAGATGCAATTTGGGAAGCAGTTGAAGCTGAACTAGATTTAGCGATTTGTATTACCGAAGGTATACCTGTGCGTGACATGCTGGCATTAAAAGACAAGATGGCAAAAGCAGGTAGCAAAACTTTGCTACTCGGTCCTAATTGCCCAGGTCTCATCACACCGGATGAAATCAAAATAGGCATCATGCCTGGCCACATACATAAAAAAGGTCGTATCGGTGTTGTGTCACGTTCCGGCACACTTACCTATGAAGCAGTCGGTCAACTTACTGCGTTGGGTTTAGGTCAATCTTCTGCTGTTGGTATTGGTGGCGATCCTATCAATGGATTGAAGCATATCGATATCATGAAAATGTTTAATGATGATCCCGATACCGATGCAGTGATTATGATTGGTGAAATTGGTGGTCCAGATGAAGCAAATGCTTCTTACTGGATTAAAGACAATATGAAAAAACCTGTCGTAGGTTTCATCGCTGGTGTAACTGCACCTCCAGGTAAGCGTATGGGGCATGCAGGAGCATTGATCTCTGGTGGTGCTGATACAGCAGAAGCTAAATTAGAAATCATGGATGCATGCGGAATTAAAGTTACACGCAATCCGTCTGAGATGGGAAGACTACTCAAAGAAATGCTGTAAGTTTTTTGAGTCTCGGTAAAAAAAGGGGAGCTGATGCTCCCCTTTTTTTATTACATGGCTTGGTTTAATACCAAGATCATGAATTGACTATTAGAAATAAAATTATTTACCCGTTGCAGGTGTACCACCAGTTGATCCACTAGAAGCTGCTGCAGCATCTTTCTTGAAGTACTTATCATCTATGCTTCCGCCAACTGACCATTGCAAACCACTTGGTGTGCAGGTCCCAGTGTAGATAATCGTTTTGGTATTGAGCTTAGGTTCGGCAGCACCGAAGGTAATCGTCACTGTGCCAGTATCGCCAGCTGCATTTCCAACTGCGGTGATAGATGAAACATATTTACCAGAAATAGTAGCGGGTAAACCTAACTTAGTATTCGTTGCGTCTTGTAATTCTGAAGCGCTACAGGCGATACCTATGGCTGTCTTTGCAGAAGCAGCGAGACTAGGTCCCTCTTGTGCTTTTGTTCGAACCGTATAGTCTTGATAGGCAGGTATACCAACTGCTGCCAAGATACCGATAATCGCAACTACGATCATAAGTTCGATTAAAGTAAAGCCACCTTGCTGTTGGCGCGTTTGTCGATATCGATAAGATAAATTCATCTCATATTCCTGTCTAAGAAAGTTTGATTTAGATTGATCCACGGTGTTGCGGATCAGGGCGAAATGGCAATCTTCATGCCAAGCTAAAACCAAACTAAAAAAAGAGCTGAATTTTCTGGGCAGCGAGATCGTTGCGTGTGAAACAAGAATTTAAAAATTCATTACTCGCCTTAAACTCTGTCAAGTCGAGCTAATTAGCTGAAAAGGTTGACAGGATGTTGATGCAAATTAGCAAAGCACTTGAACCATTAAAAGTGAAGACCATTCTGATTCATTCAGAGTGCTAAATATTCGACATTCAATTATTGTCATAGTCTGACAATTTTCGTCAGTTAATGACAAAAATAATCCTAGAGTCCTGATCATGCAAATGGCTTAAGAGCGAGGGACTGAGGAAATAAAAAATATCTCAAAAGCAAGAAAATCAGGCTGAGCTGCTAGAATAGCTTGTTGGAAAGTCAGCCAGTAACAATCCCTAGCTTTTTATAAATAGCTTGGCAGTCACTGATCAGATTGTTGGTGTGCGATACGTAAAAAAGCCTGTGCTTAAGAATTAAACGACTATGTGGTTTCGACAAAAAAACGCTTGGCAACAAAATAAAGATCAGCAAAGAGGTTGGCTATTCTCTATAGCGCCTTGGTTGGTGGTGGTTGCTTTACTTGCTGGTGCGGTATTTTTTTTCTGGGATGACAATCTTTTTATCTCGCTCAGAAAATTTCTATGGTTAGGCTTAGCCATAGTTTTACTTTTAATACTTTATAAAAATCGTACTAAAAAGAGTAGCTGGAGTAATGATGATCTTGTGTTTGAACCCAAGTTATCGCGCCCAGTATCTAGCATGGAGCAAGAGTTAGAGTGGAAATGGACGAATCATCCTTTGATTCGATTTCCATTAGCCTTTGCTCTCATACCTCTAATTTATTGGGTCTTAGTGATCCATAAAATGAAATTACCGGGTTCATGGTTAGTCGGTATTGCCGTCTTTACCCTTATAACCATTTGGACTTGGCATGAGCCTTTAATACTCATGCTCTTAGTAGCCACTGGAGTAGGCTTGTTATATGTAACTGGATGGGTGATTAATAATCTAGAGCTGACTGAAATAGTGGGACTGCTGTGTGTCATCGCGTTCCTAATTTTTATCGCTTTGAAAGAACTAAAAAAACGCAACATCATTCGATAGCATCTCTATGAAAAAAATTCCCGGCGTGAATGGCGATTGGATACCCGTAACCAGAGAAGAAAGAATGGAGGGAGTCGGTTTGCCCACTGCTATTACATTGGGTACACCGTTAGCAGTACATACTGCTTTAGCTATCGATCCGCATCAGGGTAAATTAACTTGGCTAGCAATTTTGTGTTTTTGGATGTATGGATTTTTATTCTGGGTGACAGCGATTGCCACGCAAATGTTTAGACGTAAGCGTTGGGAATGGACGCCTGAAGCGTTGGAAGAACAAAGATTGTTCGATCCTCACATTGATAGCAAAGCATTTTGGGCGCATTGGTGGGTACGCTTCCCCATAGGCTTGCTGTTTATGAGTATAGGTATGTACGCTTTTTTACTCGATGATTTTATTTTGCAGTGGATTAGTGTTTTATTTTTACTTTTAGGCTTTGTGGTTCCGTTTGTGTTTATGGTGGAGTTAGCTTTACTACCTTTATCGATGGTGGTGGTGCTAGCACTGCTAGGTGTGGTGGAGTTATTACCATTGCCATTAATCGTCATGTTTAGTATTGCTGGCATGCTGGTGATTGTGGTGGTAGCGCAAAAACAAAGCGCCATGCGGCCTAAGAAAATCAAGAAAATTAAAAAGCCTGAACCTGCAAAAACATCAACTGCAGAGGCAGCAGCACCTGCGGCCGCAGCAGCGACGACAGAAACAGCAGAAGCAGGAGATGCAACAGGCGATGCAGCTGCATCATCAGAGACGCCATCAGAGAGTGTAGGTGAAGAGCAAGCCGCTGATGCAGCTAGTGCTGAGGCAAATGAAGAAAAGGAAGAAGAGAAAAACGAAGAGACTGATAAGAAGTCTTAAGCGTTTTATTTTCAGAGAAGAAGCTGCACTGAAGCTAAACAGAAGCTGAAAAAATGGTGCCTCGGGACGGAATCGAACCGTCACTCCTTTCGGAACCGGATTTTGAGTCCGGCGCGTCTACCAGTTCCACCACCGAGGCAAGAGCGCGATTCTACCAGAATCTTGCATCTGCCTCGTCTTTGTTGAATTGAATATTCAAGTATTACTACTGCATGTGTTGACCGCCATTGATAGCAATGTTGGCACCAGTTAGAAATGCAGCTTCATCAGAAGCGAGATAAGCTACGAGTCCTGCGACTTCTTCAGGCTTACCTAAACGACCCATAGGTATTTGCGGAATGATTTTTGAATCCAAGACTTCTTCAGGAATTGCGAGCACCATTTGTGTGCCTATGTAGCCTGGTGAAATCGTGTTCACAGTCACACCTTTTTTCGCGACCTCTAATGCTAAGGCCTTACTAAAACCGTGCATGCCCGCTTTAGCAGCGGAATAGTTAGTCTGTCCGAAGGCACCTTTTTGTCCATTGATAGAGGAGATGTTAATCACACGTCCCCAACCACGATCTGTCATGCCATCACAAACAGGTTTCGTCATATTAAAGACTGAATCGAGATTGGTGCTAATCACAGCATCCCAATTTGTTTTATCCATCTTCTTGAATGTCATGTCACGTGTAATGCCGGCGTTATTCACCAACACATCAACTGGACCCATTTCTTTGGTGATTTGGTCTATACAAGCTTGAGCAGATTCAAGGTTGGTGACATCACAGGGATAAGCACGGAATTCATAACCCTTACTCTTCATATCTGCTAACCATGTCGCTACTTTGGTATTTCCAGGTGAATAAGTGGTTGCTACTTGATAGCCCATCTTAGCCATTTTGATGCAGATGGCTTCCCCTAATCCGCCCATTCCACCTGTGACTAACGTGACTCTGCTCATGTTGGCTCCTTTTATTTATTTATAATTGATTACTGCAACTTACCGACTGACTTTGGTATTAACGTTCAATAGCAAGCGCTACTCCCATACCGCCCCCTATACATAAACTGGCTAAACCGCGTTTACCATCGCGTCGAATTAATTCATGAATCAAGGTGACTAGAATGCGGCAGCCTGAAGCACCGATAGGATGTCCAATTGCAATCGCACCACCGTTGACATTGATTTTCGAGGTATCCCAACCCATTTCTTTATTGACTGCAATCGCTTGAGCAGCAAAGGCTTCATTAATTTCCATTAAATCTAAATCCTTGTGCGTCCATCCTGCTTTTTTCAAACATAGCTGACTTGCTGATACGGGACCCATGCCCATAATGGCAGGATCTAAACCGGAAGAAGCATAGGCTTTGATTTTTACTAGTGGTGTTAATCCTAGTTGTTTTGCTTTGCTAGCAGACATCATGATGACTGCTGCAGCACCATCATTAATGCCAGATGCATTGCCTGCTGTGACAGTGCCTTCTTTATCAAACGCTGGACGTAAGGCTGATAAAGCTTCTGCTGTGGTACCTGCTTTAATATATTCATCGCTATCAAAAATCACACTGCCTTTTTTATCTTTGATCTCTAATGGCAGAATTTCACTTTTAAATTTACCTTGTTGCTGAGCAGCTGTAGCTTTGTTTTGTGAGGCAGCAGCAAACTCATCTTGCTCTGTGCGAGAGATATGAAATTTTTTCGCGACATTCTCTGCAGTCACGCCCATGTGATAGTGGTTATATGCATCCCATAGTCCATCTGTAATCATGGTGTCGACTAACTTAGCATCACCCATACGAAAACCTTCGCGTGAATGATTCAACACATGCGGTGAAGCACTCATATTTTCTTGACCACCAGCGATAATGATTTCTGCATCACCGCACGCTATCGCTTGTGCAGCGAGATGCGTAGCTTTTAATCCGCTGCCACATACTTTATTGAGTGTAAAAGCAGGAATAGCATTCGATAGACCTGCTTTAATAACAGCTTGTCGTGCTGGATTTTGACCGCAACCTGCAGTCAAGACTTGACCTAAGATGACTTCATTTATGAGTTGAGGATCAAACCCAGCTTGTGAGACCAATCCTTTGATGACATGTGCACCGAGATCGGCTGCAGAGTGTTTTGCTAGTGAACCACTAAATTTGCCTACGGCAGTTCTACCTGCTGCGACTATAACGACTTCTTCCATATGTGCTCCGTATGTGTTCCGCTTTTTTGCGGAATCGTTGTAAAACATTTTTAACAATTGCGAAGCGCCACATTCTAGTGAGGCCGATAAGACTGAAATTGAGCATGATCAAAATCACACGCAAGGCCTTCATACATTCATCTATAAATTAGAACCATTGAGTCAACAGAGTGAGTCTAGGCACGAAAATACAGACGCATGCCTAATGATCATAGCGTGCTAATTTCGCTTTGGGTAAGAAATTTTCAGGTGAGAAAGCGTTCGATTAACGCTTAAGACTAAGAAATTATCAAATCTCTATGATTTAGAACGGTAGATGTAAATCTAACTGGACAACTTACGAACGCTAAGCTGACGACGACTTAATGCTTTAGTAAGAATTTTGTAAGTGTCGAGGTCAAAGGCAGGATGGTTGGGTGAATTTTCTAATAAAGACCAGACCGCATCTTCAGTCTGAGCGGTACCTAAGTAACACCAATTATTCACGACATGTATGTCTGTTTTTTCGTTGGTGCCTTTTTCTATCAATCCCACTGCGCCACCATATGGCCACGTCTCGATGCGTAAACTCGATAACGCAGCTTCTAGTCTTGCATGATGTAAAGCGCTGGGTTCTTTGCCTACGCAAGCGCCTTTACATCGATGTAATTGCATGGCAAAACAAGGATGGATATTAGTTGATCTCGATTCTAGTCCTAGCATCGCTAAACATAATTGATGTGTTTCAGCGAGTTCACGCAATACATTTTCTGCTTTTCTTTTAGAGCTAAATAATCCACATAAGTTTTGTGCTCGTCCAAAATCTTCATCTCTAGCCATCACTAATCTAGGTGCAGAATCAGACTGCAACTGCCAAGCACATAAACTTCTTTTTTGGCGTAACTGTTGATTATGTATAGGTTGTAATGCTTTGATAGCTTGCGCTTCTAACAGCAACGCACCAATTTCGCCTGCAGTCTCACGCCATTCAATGTGATGTACTTGTTGAGATAAGCGCATTTCTTTATAAAACTTATGGTCCGCAGAAAAATGTGACAACACACGCTTACGTAATTGCACACTCTTACCTACATAGAGTGGAATTTTGTTTTCACCGTAAAAATAATAGACCCCTGGTGTATCAGGACAATCGTCTAAAGCATGTTGATCAAGATGTGCGGGTAGAGATGGTGTTTGTAGCAGTGAAGTTAGCGTGCTTTGTAATGTTTCATCAGCGATTTGTGTTGGAAGTTTTTGCCAGAATTGCCAAATTAAATCTGCATCAGCTAGCGCGCGGTGACGTCCGTTAGGAATTAATCCATGACGTTCTATCAGTACATCTAGATTATGTCGTCGTTCTTCAGGATATAAAGCGCGTGATAATTTAACTGTGCACAGCACATCAACACGCAAGTTATAACCTGCTGCTTTAAACGCATTTCTTAAAAAGCCATGATCAAAGCGTGCATTGTGCGCAATAAAAAGTGCACCATCGAGTTTTGCAAATAAGTCAGCAGCTAAGGTTGAAAATTCTGGCGCGTCTTGCACCATTTCATTCGTAATGCCAGTCAGACCTTGAATGAAAGCAGGAATCGAGGTTGCAGGCTTGACTAAACTAGCCCAATGTTGTGCTTGTCCTTCTTGATCGACTTCAACCAAACCAATTTCAGTGATGTGGTCGATCGCAGGATTTGCACCCGTTGTTTCTAGATCAACGAAAACGAGTTTGGAATAATTCATACGCAGAAAGCGAGAGCGCTTAAGATGAAAATAATAGCGCTGTGAAATTTAGCTGAGCATGCAAAGCAGTGGCCTTGCATGTTTATTTACTCGTCCAACTATCTTTGAGTGTAGTGATGCGATTGAATACAGGTTTGCCTGCTGTTGAGTCAACGCGATCCGCAACAAAATAACCATGTCGTTCAAACTGAAATTTTTCATCAGGCTTCGCTAATTCTGCGCCTGACTCCAAATAAGCAGTCACGACTGTTTTTGAATCCGCATTCAATGCTTGTTTAAAATCTTTGCCGCCTGCATCAGGATGTGCATCTGTGAATAAACGATCATACAGTCTGACTTCTGCTTCTATAGCATGTGCAGCTGATACCCAATGTATGTTGCCTTTTACTTTGTAATTGGCTGAGCCTTCTGTGCCACTCTTACTGTCAGCGAAATAATTACAATGCACGGCAATCACATTGCCATTCGCATCTTTGTCGCAGCCTGTGCATTCAATCACAAAGCCATAACGCAGTCGGACTTTATTGCCAGGGAAAAGACGGAAGTAACCTTTGCTTGGCACTTCCATAAAATCTTCTGCTTCTATCCATAGTTCACGACTGAGTTTGAAATGTCGATTACCACGTTCAGGATGATGAGGATGCACAGGTGCTGTGCAATCTTCACTTGCTGTTTCAGAAAAATTATCAATGATTAGTTTTAGTGGATTAAGCACAGCAACTAAACGCGCAGCTTTAGGATCAAGATCATCACGTAACGCACCTTCCAGTGTGCTCATATCGATCCAGCTATCTGCTTTAGCGACACCTATACGTTCTGCAAAAAGTTGAATCGCTTCTGGTGTATAACCACGACGACGTATGCCCACGATAGTAGGCATACGTGGATCATCCCAACCATCGACTATGTTTTCTTCAACGAGTTGTAAGAGTTTGCGTTTACTTGTAATTGCATAAGTCAGATTGAGTCGTGCAAATTCATATTGATGCGGCAGTGGTTTTTTGAAAAATCCACCTTCGGTTAATCGTTCCAGTATCCAATCATAAAAAGGCCTATGATCTTGAAACTCTAAAGTACAAAATGAATGCGTGATATTTTCTAACGCATCAGAAATCGGATGCGTATAGTCATACATAGGATAGATGCACCACTTATCACCAGTACGATGATGATGCGCATGACGAATACGATAAATCGCAGGATCACGCATATTCATGTTCGGTGATGCCATATCGATTTTTGCACGTACGATATGTTCACCATCTTTATAGTCACCAGCTTTCATGCCTCTAAACAAAGCAAGCGATTCTTCAGCAGGGCGATCGCGGAATGGTGAATTTTTGCCTGGTTCACTAAAACTACCGCGGTTTACTGCCATGTCATCGGCACTTTGGCTATCTACATAAGCATGACCTGCAGTGATCAACCATTCAGCCATTTGATACAACTGATCAAAATAATCACTCGCGTAATGTAGATGCGCTACACCATCATGCTGCCAGTCATAACCTAGCCATTGCACACTATCGATAATGGTATCGACATATTCTTGGTCTTCCTTGGTAGGATTGGTGTCATCAAAACGTAAATGACAGCGTCCTGCATAGTCGCGTGCCAAACCGAAATTTAAACAAATTGATTTAGCGTGACCAATATGCAGATAACCGTTAGGCTCGGGTGGAAAGCGTGTGATGACCGTTGGTAAGACCTTGCCCTGTGCATCAGATCGATGTGCATATTTTGCGCTAGCGTTATCGTGATCAATAATGCCGCGCAAAAAATTGGAAGGAACGGTACTGTTGTTTGATTGGTTGTCGTTACTCATAACCCTAGGTTTGTAACAAGAAGAATAAGACAGCATTCTACCGTAGCGGGTAATTTTTATAGAACTGCGTGCGACTGGGCTAGAGTGGCAAGTGTTAGGAGAACTTATGTGGGTGTATCCAAAAATAATTGCACATCGTGGTGGTGGCTCGCTAGCTCCAGAAAATACACTGGCTGCTTTGCGCTGTGGATTGTCGTATGGCTTTCATGCGGTTGAGTTTGATGTGATGGCTTTAGATAATGGTGATTGCGTCTTAATGCATGACAGCCTATGTGGTCGTACTGTGCAAGCAGAAGGCACGGTTACGCGATTTTCTGCTGCGCAGTTGGCAAACATGGATGCGGGTAGCTGGTTTAGTCCAGCCTTTGCGGGTGAGCCCGTGCCAGATTTTGCTGCTGCCATAGCTTTTTGCTTAGAGCATGGCATATGGATGAATGCTGAAATCAAGCCTGCACCCGGTAAAGAAGCGGAAACGGGGCGTTTAGTCGCGCAGATTTGTGCAAGCTTGCCGACTGGTGCGGTGCTGTTATCTTCTTTTTCAGTGACAGCTTTGCAGTCTGCGATGGCAGTAGCACCAGACGTGCCGCGTGCGCTATTAGTTGAACAAGTCCCACCAGATTGGCTGCAGCAATTGCAGTTATTAGATGCGCATGCACTGCATGTGAAAGCAGCTCACCTCACACAAGCCCAAGCGCATGAAATAAAAAAAGCGGGCATAGGTTTGTTTTGTTACACCGTGAATGATCCGAAAGAAGCACAGCGCTTGTTAGCTATGGGTGTAGATGCTTTTTGCACGGATCGCATAGACATCATTCCTTCAGATTTTGGTATTCAGTCTAGCTAAGGTTGATTTTTCGACAATACTATCTTGTGGTTAGGCTGACCAACTAACAGTCTGCATAAGGGCTAGATGAAGGCTAAATGAGGGCTTCACGTATAATCACTGGTTTGATAATGCACTTGCACGCTCTTGCAAAATACCCATGAACTCGTCCGATATACGCGAAAAATTCCTCAGTTTTTTTGAGTCCAAAGCCCATACCGTCGTGCGCTCTTCCAGTCTGGTTCCAGGCAATGACCCGACTTTGTTATTTACCAATTCGGGTATGGTGCAATTCAAAGATGTATTTTTAGGTGCGGATAAACGTGCTTATGTGCGTGCTGCTTCTGTGCAGCGTTGTTTGCGCGCCGGCGGCAAACATAATGATTTAGAAAATGTGGGTTACACCGCACGTCACCACACGTTTTTTGAAATGTTGGGTAACTGGTCCTTTGGTGATTACTTCAAACGTGATTCATTGAAGTGGGCTTATGAATTACTCACCAATGTTTATGGATTACCTCCTGAAAAATTATGGGCTACGGTGTATCACACCGATGATGAAGCCTATGATATTTGGGTCAATGAAATCGGACTTCCTGCAGAACGTGTAGTGCGTATAGGTGATAACAAAGGAGCACCTTACGCTTCCGATAATTTTTGGCAGATGGCTGATACCGGTCCGTGTGGACCTTGTTCAGAAATTTTTTATGATCATGGTCCTGATGTATGGGGTGGCCCTCCAGGCAGTGCTGAAGAAGACGGTGACAGATATATAGAAATCTGGAACAACGTCTTTATGCAGTTTGATAGACAAATTGATCCAAAAACTGGTGAAGCTGTACTCACACCATTGCCTGCTCCCTGTGTTGATACAGGTATGGGATTAGAACGTCTAGCTGCGATTTTGCAGCATGTGCACAGCAATTATGAAATTGATTCTTTTACACGCTTAATCAAAGCAGCTGCAAGAGAAACAGGTGCAACAGATCTTGAAAATAATTCTCTGAAAGTGATTGCTGATCATATTCGTGCTTGCGCATTTTTAGTGACAGATGGTGTGATTCCTGGCAGTGAAGGTCGTGCATATGTATTGCGTCGCATTATTCGTCGCGCTCTTCGTCATGGGAATAAGTTAGGTCAGAAACGTCCTTTCTTTTATAAGTTGGTGCCTGATTTAGTCAAAGAACTCGGCGTCGCTTATCCAGAATTGAATGAAGCTGCAGAGCGTGTTGCTGGTGTCTTAAAACAAGAAGAAGAACGCTTTGGTGAAACGCTAGAAAATGGCATGAAAATTCTTGAAGCTGCGTTAGCAAAAGACCCTGCGCATCTAGATGGAAAAACAGCTTTCACTTTGTATGACACCTATGGATTTCCACTCGATCTCACAGCAGATATTTGTCGTGAACGTGATGTCACCTTAGATGAAGTGGGTTTTCAGGTGGCGATGGAAAAACAAAAAAATACTGCACGTGCAGCAGGTAAATTTGAAATGGCTGCTGGTATTGAATATAGCGGCCCTAAAACAAAATTCGTCGGTTATGAAACACTGGCAGAACAAGCAAAAGTTATTGCACTGTATGTGAATGGCAGTGCAGTGGACACAGTCGCTGCAGGTCAAGATGCGATTGTCGTGTTAGATCACACACCATTTTATGCAGAGTCCGGTGGTCAAGCTGGAGATGCGGGTGTGCTTGAACTAGCGAATGCAAGCTTTGAAGTATTCGACACTCAAAAAATTCAAGCGGATGTATTTGGTCATCATGGCAAATTACAGACAGGAAGTTTGCGTGTCGGTGATAGTGTCGCTGCAAAAGTAGATCATGAGCGTCGTATTGCCACAATGCGTAATCACTCAGCGACCCATCTCATGCATAAAGCACTACGCACGGTGTTAGGTGGGCATGTCACGCAAAAAGGCTCCTTGGTTGATGCAGATAAAACGCGTTTTGATTTTAGCCATAACGCGCCAGTTTCTGCTGATGAAATGCGTCGCATCGAAGCCTTAGTGAATCATGAAGTGTTAGAAAATGCTGCTACGAGTGCAGACTTGATGGCCTACGATGATGCAATCAAACATGGTGCTATGGCTTTGTTTGGTGAAAAATATGGTGATCAAGTGCGTGTATTAGGTATAGGCACTTCACGTGAATTATGTGGTGGTACGCACGTCACACGGACTGGTGATATAGGTCTCTTTAAGATCGTATCTGAAGGTGGTGTCGCTGCAGGTATACGTAGAATAGAAGCAGTCACTGGTGCTAATGCACTCACACTGGTTCAATCTTTAGCATCGCGTGTCAATGAAACTGCATCGGTATTAAAAGTGCAGCCTGAAGAAATCACGCAGCGTATACAACAAATTCAAGACCAAGTAAAAACACTGGAAAAAGATCTCGCTGCCATGAAATCTAAAATGGCATCAGGTCAAGGTGATGAATTGTTATCACAGGCAGTCGACATCAAAGGTTTGAAAGTATTAGCCGTGATGTTGCCGGATGCAGATGCCAGCACACTGCGCGTAGTGATGGATAAAATGAAAGATCAACTCAAATCTGCTGCGATTGTTTTAGCGGCTGTGAATGAAGGCAAAGTGAGTTTGATTGCTGGTGTCACTGCTGATGCAACCAACAAAGTCAAAGCCGGTGAGTTAGTCAATTTCGTAGCGCAGCAGGTAGGTGGTAAAGGCGGTGGTAGAGCGGATATGGCGCAAGCAGGTGGCACCGATCCACAAGGATTGCCGGCTGCTTTAGCTGGTGTGCAAGCGTGGGTGGGCGAACGTCTATAACTGTATGCAAGAGTATCGATTTTGTCCGCTCTGTGCTGCGCCCTTAATTTTTCGTTCTGATGCAGATAACAATACAGATGGCGACAAAATCCGATTGGCTTGTCCAACTGGTCATTGGACACATTGGGATAATCCCCTTCCTGTATTAGCAGCATTAGTTGAGATAGAAGGGCGCGTTCTGTTGGCACGTAACGTGGCTTGGCCAGAGAAAAATTTTGCACTGATTACAGGTTTCATGGAGCGTGGTGAAACGCCAGAACAAGGTATAGCGCGTGAGTTAAAAGAAGAAACTAACTTACATGCAGAGTCTGTTGATCTGATTGGTGTGTATGAATTTATTCGTAAAAACGAATTAATCATTGCCTATCATGTTCGAGCTTCTGGTGAAATACAGTTATCACCGGAGCTAGTTGAATATAAGTTGGTAGCTCCTGAAAGATTAAAACCTTGGCGCGCTGGTACAGGTTATGCCATGGCGGACTGGATGCGAGCACGTGGTTTGCCAGTTGAATTTATAGATTGGGGCGCGCAGCGCCCCGATGAGTAAGATCAGAAAATTAAAGCATTAACTATAAGCAGTAGATAAGGGAAGCAGTATGGAATTTCAAAAAGACTTAGATGCGCGGGGTTTGAAATGCCCGCTACCTATATTGAAAGCAAAGAAAGCGCTGTCCGACATGAGTAGCGGTGATATTTTGCGTGTGCTGGCGACTGATCCAGGTTCGGTTCGAGATTTTCAGGCATTCGCTCGTCAGACAGGCAATGATTTACTTGAGCATAGTCAAGCAGAATTGGAATTTACCTTTTTTATGCGGCGTAAATAATTCACCGCACTACTAATAAGTTCGCTTGTTTGAGGTTGTTTGTAGCGCGACCTCTTATTTTTTCGGCAAATAATAGAACGATCGTGCCGAAATTTTGCGCGCTTTTGTAATCTCTTTTATAATTCCGTTTACGTTAACGTCAATCTTATTCTCAAGGGTCATCCATGAAAGTCCTGGTTCCAGTTAAACGCGTTGTTGATTACAACGTCAAAGTACGCGTGAAATCCGATGGTAGTGGTGTCGATATCGCCAACGTCAAGATGTCTATGAATCCCTTCGATGAAATCGCCGTCGAAGAAGCAATGCGTTTAAAAGAAGCAGGCAAAGTCACTGAAGTGGTGGCGGTGTCTTGTGGTGTCACGCAATGTCAGGAAACGTTGCGCACTGCGATGGCAATTGGTGCAGATCGTGCCTTGTTGGTTGAGACAGATGCAGAATTGCAGCCCTTGGCAGTAGCAAAATTAATCAAAGCTTTAGTCGATAAAGAACAACCACAACTCATCATCTTAGGTAAGCAAGCGATTGATGATGATTGCAATCAAACTGGTCAAATGTTGGCAGCGTTGTTAGATTGGCCGCAAGCGACATTTGCATCTAAAGTGGTGATTGAAGATGGTAAGGCGATTGTTACTCGTGAAGTTGATGGTGGTTTAGAAACCTTATCACTCACTATGCCAGCCATTATCACGACAGATTTACGTTTGAATGAACCGCGCTATGTCACCTTGCCTAACATCATGAAGGCGAAGAAAAAACAACTCGATATTTTGAAGCCTGATGAATTAGGTGTCGATGTTGCGCCACGATTAAAAACAATAAAAGTTAGTGAGCCAGCGAAGCGTGCTGCTGGTGTGATGGTGCCAGATGTCGCAACACTGGTAAATAAACTTAAAACTGAAGCAAAAGTCATCTGACATTCAAGGAAATAATATGTCCGCACTCGTCATCGCAGAACACGATAATGTTTCATTAAAAGGTAGTACGCTCAATACCATCACAGCGGCAACGCAATGTGGTGGTGAGGTACATGTATTAGTAGCAGGACATGACTGTCAAGCTGCTGCACAAGCTGCTACACAAATTGCAGGCGTCACTAAAGTGCTAGTTGCAGATGCAGCGCACTTTGCAAATGGTTTAGCTGAGAATGCTGCTACGCAAGCGCTTGCAATCGCTAAGAATTACACCCACATACTGGCACCTGCTACCGCATTTGGAAAAAATATTCTTCCACGTGTTGCTGCCAAATTAGATGTTGGACAAATTTCTGAGATCACGAAAGTGGATAATCCTGATACGTTCGAGCGTCCTATCTACGCTGGCAATGCGATCGCAACAGTGCAATCTACTGATGCTATTAAAGTCATCACAGTGCGTACAACAGGTTTTGATGCGGCAGGTGCAGGCGGTAGTGCTGCGATAGAAAATATCACTGCAGTTGCTGATTCTGGAAAATCTGCGTTTGTATCACGTGAATTCGCTAAGTCGGATCGTCCAGAATTAACGGCTGCGAAAGTGATTGTTTCTGGTGGTCGTGGTTTGGGTTCAGGTGAGAATTTTAAAATTCTTGAGCCTTTAGCTGACAAGCTTGGTGCAGCTATGGGTGCTTCACGTGCTGCGGTTGATGCAGGTTATGTACCTAATGATTGGCAAGTCGGTCAAACAGGAAAAATTGTTGCGCCGAATTTATATATTGCAGTCGGCATCTCTGGTGCGATTCAACATCTCGCAGGTATGAAAGATTCAAAAACTATAGTCGCAATAAACAAAGATCCTGAGGCACCGATTTTTAGTGTGGCGGATTATGGATTGGTCGGTGATTTATTTGAAGCCGTACCCGCAATGGTGAAAGAACTAGGTTAAAGATTTTTCGTACACAACAATATTATTCCAACGTTATCTTCAGGAGACTTTATGAGCTATCAAGCACCGCTTAAAGACATGTTATTTGTCATGAATGAATTGGCGGGTCTTGATGCGCTAAGTAGCTTGCCTGGTATGGAAGAAGCGAATGCTGAATTAGCTGAAGCCATACTCGAAGAAAATGCAAAATTTTGTTCTGAGGTTGTAGCGCCTTTAAATTGGGCAGGTGATCAACAACCGAGTAGTTGGCATGATGGCGTGGTGACTACCACCAAAGGTTTTAAAGAAGCGTTTAAAGCATTTGGTGAAAGCGGTTGGCAAGGTGTGCAACATCCGCAAGAATTTGGTGGTCAAGGATTGCCTAAGTTGTTTGCAACCCCTTGCATAGAGATGCTGAACTCTGCCAATCTTTCTTTCGCATTATGTCCACTGCTAACAGATGGTGCGATTGAAGCTTTGATGACAGCAGGATCAGAAGAGCAAAAAAATATTTATCTAGAAAATCTCATCTCTGGCAAATGGACAGGCACGATGAATCTGACTGAACCTCAAGCGGGTTCGGATTTAGCGCTAGTGAGATCACGTGCTGTTCCTGAAGGTGATGGCACGTATAAAATTTTTGGTACTAAGATTTACATCACCTTTGGTGAGCATGATATGGCTGAAAATATCGTGCACTTAGTATTAGCTCGCACACCAGATGCACCTGAAGGTGTGAAAGGTATTTCGCTATTCGTTGTTCCAAAATTCTTGGTGAACAAAGATGGCACATTAGGTCAACGCAATGATGTGCATTGTGTATCGATAGAACATAAGTTGGGTATCAAAGCGAGTCCTACTGCGGTACTGCAGTTTGGTGATCATGGTGGTGCGATAGGAACATTAATCGGTGAAGAAAATCGTGGACTTGAATACATGTTCATCATGATGAACGCTGCGCGTTTTGCAGTCGGTATGCAAGGTATAGCAGTTGCAGAACGTGCATATCAAAAAGCAGTGCAATACGCAAAAGATCGTGTGCAGTCACGTGATCTAACTGGTTCTGCCGGAGCAGTCTCTATCATTCATCATCCTGATGTGCGTCGTATGTTGATGTCTATGCGTGCGCAAATCGAAGCATCTCGTGCGCTGTCTTATGTCACAGCATCAGCATTTGATGCAGCTCATCATCATGCTGACGAAGCAACGCGCAAAGCTAATCATGCGTTTTATGAATTCATGGTGCCTGTTGTAAAAGGTTGGTCGACGGAGTTGTCACTTGATGTCACATCGACTGGTGTACAAGTGCATGGTGGTATGGGTTTCATAGAAGAGACTGGTGCAGCTCAGTATTATCGTGATGCACGTATTTTGACTATCTACGAAGGCACAACTGCGATTCAGGCCAATGATTTAGTCGGTCGTAAAACAGTCAGAGATGGTGGTGCCTATGCACTTTCTCTGATTGCACAAGTAAGACAAACAGAAAAAGAATGTGCGCAATCTGGTCACGATGATTTAATTCAAATCGGCCAAAAACTTGCTGCTGCAAGCAAAGCATTAGAAGCTGTTGTTCAATTTATGGCAGCAAATATCAAATCAGATATCAAAGGTGTGTTTGCAGGTAGTGTGCCTTACTTGAAACTCGCTGGTATTGTTTTTGGTGGCTGGCAAATGGCGCGTGCTGCAGCAATTGCGCACACTAAGTTGCAATCAAAGGCAGGCGATGCAGATTTTTATCAGGCAAAAATCACAACTGCGCGATTCTTTGCGGATTATTTTTTATCGCAAGCTGATGCACACCGTATTGCCATAGTTGAAGGTAGTGGCAGTTTGTTAGCCCTACCTGAAGAACAATTTTAATTATTCATAATTTACCTACGGCTGATCAGCCGTAGGAACCACCAGTCAAAATAATGTCAAACGCTCGTGCCATCGCGATCAATAGTAGCGTGGTGCTGTAAGCGAGGTTGCTCACCATGAGAACAGCGATGATCCAACTGCTGTTCGATGTTTTATCTGATTCAGGATTATGTAGCGCATCCCATTTTTCATCCGGCATTAGACCTATCATGAAGGTAGCTATACAAGCGATGAGTGCGGAAAAAATAAAAGGCGCTATATTTAATAATAAAAGGCGATCCGGATACGCCAACAATAATCCTACCGTTACGACACACAGCAGCACATGTAGCCAAGCCCAACGATCTTTGGCGCCATATAAATAAAAACGATGTAGACCTGCTCCGCCTGTGATTAGGCCCAAAGTAGCTGCGAAAGTCTTGTTTTTATGTAAATGATTCATGATTCAATCTATCCTGAGAAATAGGCGGTAAATATTTTCATAAAGCTAATATTTCGCTTTATTTCGTTTATAAAGTGCTGAGAGTCTGCACTAGAGACAGAATGTCTGCAAACTGAGGGCTTATCAGCTTGTCGCTAGAGGCTTAAACGAGCTATAATCTTGGTCTTTTTCGGTCACCGAATCCCCTTTTTGTCGAGAATATTATGGTCGTAATTCGTTTATCCCGTGGTGGCGCAAAGAAGCGTCCTTTTTATAACATCGTTGCAACTGACTCACGTAGTCGTCGCGATGGTCGTTTTATCGAGCGTATCGGCTTCTATAACCCAGTTGCATCTGGCAAGGAAGAGTCTTTCCGTATTGCTGAAGATCGTTTAGCTCACTGGCAAGGCGTGGGTGCGCAGTTGTCCCCAACCGTTGCTCGTTTAGTTCATCAAGCTGGTAAGAAGGCAGCCTGATTTTGCCTCCTGCTGAGATTGCGGGATCAACTCCCGATGATCTAGTGTTGGTGGCATATGTTTCAGGAGCCTACGGCTTAAAAGGTTGGGTCAGACTTAAGACTTATTCGAATGAAGCTAGTGCGCTGTTGTATGCGAAATGCTGGTGGTTAGATAAGCCTGAGTTACATGATGTAGAAGTATTAGCAGTTCGCACGCAGGGTGAAGATGTGGTGGCCCAAATTATGGGAATCGCCGATCGTGAAGCCGCAGAAAATTGTCGTGGCGTGACTGTGCAAATTAGGCGTGCGCATTTTCCGCCTTTAGAAGATAACGAGTTTTATTGGGTCGATTTAATTGGCCACGCTGTAGTGAATCTGCGTGGTGAATTATTAGGTAGTGTGATCGGTTTAATCGACAACGGTGCGCATCCTATTTTGCGCGTCGCAGATGCAGTTGAAGCGGATGCGAAAAAACCCGAAGAAATATTAATACCTTTCGTTGATCACTTTGTAACTACCGTCGATCAATTAGAAAAAAAGATTACTGTAGATTGGGAGCGTGATTACTAGCTCCAGTCTGGTGGGGAGGAAAGAGCATGCAGTTTGACGTTATTACGCTCTTTCCAGAGATGTTTACTGCGTTGACGCAGTCTGGAATAACCCGACGCGCGTTTGAGCAATCAAAATGTAAATTATCGATGTGGAATCCACGTGATTTTACGAACGATAAGCATAAAACAGTAGATGACAGACCGTATGGTGGTGGTCCGGGTATGGTGATGATGTCAGCGCCACTCGAAGCAGCGATAAATGCTGCCAAGGCCAATCAAGAGGCAGCAGCCAACCCAGCACATGTCATCTATCTTTCACCACAAGGTGCACCGTTAACGCATGCAAAAGTCATGCAGTTAGCTAGCTTGCCGAGTTTGGTGATGTTATGCGGTAGATATGAAGCAATTGATCAGCGTGTATTAGACCGCTGCGTTGATGAAGAAATTAGTCTAGGTGATTTTGTTTTGTCGGGTGGAGAGATACCGGCGATGGCTTTAATGGATGCCATCATCCGACAATTACCTGGGGTGTTGAATGATGCTTCTTCTGCAGTTGAAGATAGTTTTGTGAGTGGATTGCTAGATTGCCCACATTTCACAAGACCAGAAGTGTATGAAGATGTAGCTGTTCCTGCTGTTCTATTAAGTGGTAATCACGCAGACATAGCAACTTGGCGTCGTCAGCAAGCCTTACTAGCAACACAACGTAAGCGCCCTGATTTGATAGAACAAGCAAGACAAGATGGACAATTAAGTAAAGCAGACAAAGCTTGGTTGGTTCAGTTTAAGTCTGATGTACATAAATAGAATTAGCTTGTATGCCTAAAGCATGCAATTTAGTAAAAGTAGTTTGATGTAAGAGTGTTTGTATTTATGCAGGTAGTTACCTGTTTGTTTAACCCCATCCTCTACCGGGCAAAGCAGTAAATTGAAGCGCCGGCATGATGGTAAATGGAGCTAAAAATGGATCTGATCCAACAACTTGAGCAAGAAGAAATAGCCCGTTTGGCTAAAAAAATTCCAGATTTCGCACCTGGCGATACCGTTATCGTGAGTGTGAATGTGGTCGAGGGAACTCGTAAGCGTGCACAGGCTTATGAAGGCGTTGTTATTTCTCGTCGTAATCGTGGTTTGAATTCTAACTTCATCGTTCGTAAGATTTCTTCTGGCGAAGGCGTAGAGCGTACATTCCAGTTGTACTCTCCTCTGATCGCTTCAATTGAAGTCAAGCGTCGCGGTGATGTACGTCGCGCCAAGCTGTATTACTTGCGTGATCGTTCTGGTAAGTCTGCACGTATTCGTGAAAAACTGCCAAATCGTCGCACAGTTGCTGACGCAGCGGAGTAAGCTATTCTTTTTTTGGATAGATAAAAAGGGCACTTTCAGTGCCCTTTTTCTTTGAACGATAGATGAGGGATAAGTTGTTTGATCCACGCTTAGCGCAATTAGATGAGATAGCGAATGAGCCCGCAGTTGACTCAGTGCGTCTGCAAGCAAACTGGTTACGCGAACGCTTTGCTCGTCCAGTTGAATGGCAACCAGAATTCACCGATGAGCATCGCTTACTCGATACTGCACAGCGTTTAACACCAGCATCAGTACTCGTACCTATCATTGTTCATCCTGATCATATGAGTTTGTTGCTAACACAGAGAACAGCGCATCTGCATGATCATGCAGGGCAAATTAGTTTTCCTGGTGGTCGTGTCGACCCAGAAGATCAAGATGCAGTAGCAACTGCATTACGCGAAACCGAAGAAGAAATTGGCTTATCACGCGAACGCATAGAGGTGATAGGAAGCTTGCCACTCTACTTAACCGGAACAGGATTTCAGGTAACACCCGTGGTGGCACTGATACATCCTCCGTTTGATTTACAGCCCGATAGTTTTGAGGTTGCTGAAATTTTCGAAGTACCGCTGAGTTATTTAATGCATGGTGCGAACCATGAACGTAGATCAGCGGAATTTCCTAATCGGCCAGGGCGGCGGTCGTTTTACGCCATGCCTTATGAAGAGTATTTTATTTGGGGTGCAACGGCTGGAATGTTAAGAAATCTATATCATTTTCTCAGAGCATAAAAAAATACAATGCAGATTGATTCTCGCTGCCCCGCATTATCGTAAAATCCCTAGAACTGACTAAGGCGATGCTATGACAATTATTTCTATACTGTGCGTTTTATTTATTGAACAGTTTTGGCCTTTACGTGCAGACAATCCTATTTATGGATGGATACGCCTGTTTGCGCAACGGATAGAGCTGAGTTTTAATGCCGGTCGCTTAGAACACGGGCGATTAGGATGGTTAGTCATCGTATCTGTACTCGTGGTACCAACCGTACTCATATACTGGATACTCGCTTTATTTAGTCCCTTATTACAATTCTTATGGACCTTAGCGATTGTCTATCTCACACTAGGCTTTCGCCATTACAGTCATTATTTCACTTCTATACAACTTGCTTTAAATAATGGCGATGCAGCAGAAGCCCGTAAGCTTTTATCCGAATGGTTGCGGCAGGAAGTAGAAGAAACAGATCCGGATGAAATAGCCAGACTCGCAGTCGAGAAAGCATTAGTTACAACACATAAAAATGTATTTGGCGTATTTTTTTGGTTACTCATCTCTATCGGTCCAGCAGGAGCTGTGTTGTATCGTATTAGTGAATATTTAGCTCGAGCATGGAATGAAACTGAAAGCATGAAAAATGAGCCTTTCGGAAGATTTGCAGAAAGAGCTTTTTATTACATAGATTGGATTCCAGTTAGATTAACTGCGGTTGCCTTTGCCATTGTGGGTAATTTTGAAGATGCAGCTTATGCATGGCGTAATTTTGCACGTCGTTGGAAAAATGAATCCGATGGCATTATCTTGGCAGTAGGTGGTGGTGCAATGGGTGTGCGTTTAGGAACGCCGGCAGAATATGCATCAAAAATGCCCGATGTAGATATTAATGAAGTCGGTGTTGATGTAGAAGAGTCAGAAATAATGCCTGGTGAACCTCCTTCATTACGCGCTTTGCAAAGCACAGTAGGATTAATTTGGCGTGCATTACTACTTTGGGTTTTAATGCTCTTGCTATTATCGATTGCAGCTTGGTTAGGGTAATGCTATCAGAACCAAGCTAAGAAATTTTTTTACATAATCGATTCGCTTAAATAAAATAGTTTGAATTTTTTGTAGAGTTTTATCATCACTGATTCTGCTTCACTATCCACCCCTACGGATTTTATTATTCAAGGTGTCACAGTAAGTGGCAAAACATTCAGACCGAGTGACTGGGCTGAAAGGTTATGTGGCATCATGGCGCGCTTTCATCCCGATGGAAATGGCGGACAATTGAGTCATATTCGTTATTCCCCTTATGTACAGCCTATCATGTACGAGGGAGTACGATCAGTTCGAGTAGATGGTCGAATACATGGAATAGAACCACTCGCATTTCATTTTCTATTATCTTTTTCCAAGGATAATAATTTACGTGTCATCCCTGCATCTGAAATACTACCTTGTAGTGGTAATCAGCCTGCCTAAGAAAATTCTTCAAATAGATTTTCAGCACCTCAAGCAAGAGAGAAGTTGAAGCATCTTCAGTTAGTTAGTTCGATCATCAAAAAATTTATCGATCTTCGAATAAAAAAATAACTAGCAATAAAAAAACTAATAGAAGTAAACATCAATAAAAAAACTGTGTAACTTAGGAATATAAAGACTTAAGTAAAGCAGTATGAAACACAAGCAATCAGTCATTGGATTCACCTTAATAGAATTAATGATGGTTGTACTCATCTCATCTATCGTTGCAGCGATAGCAATACCTAGCTATAGACAATATGCGATCAGTGCTCGCATTCCAGAGGCAACATCGCAGCTAACTTTCTATCGATTCAAAATGGAGCAGTACTACCAAGACAATCAAACGTATAGAAGAAATTCTGTATGTGGAATCGTTCTAACGAATACGGAGAACTTCAATTACACATGCGTCACTCCTAGTGATGGACAAACTTATCTAATTACTGCAAAAGGAAATAATGTAAATGGTATGAATGCATTTGCCTACACCATCAATGAAACAGGAAGAGCAACGACAACTGCATTACCAGCCACTTGGGGCACTGTACCTAGAGACTGTTGGATAGTGAAAGCAAATAAAGGATGTACTCAGTAAAAAATCTATTGAAAATGAATGGACTGACATTTGTTGAATTGATTATCTCAATTTCAATCGCCAGTATTTTGATCGCATTAGGCATTCCTGCCTTCATAAAGTGGACACAAGATACCGCAATACGTAGTCAAGCAGAACAACTTCAAGCAGCGATCATGGCAACTCGATCCTATGCAGTTTCAAGAAATGAGAGAGTGAAATTACAGTTTATAGATAATAAAGGGCTGGCTTCGTGGGAAATTGGCTGTGTACGAGTCTCAGTAAATTGTCCAGAAATAATTGAATCAAAATTATTTTCAGAAAATAATCCTATTCGAATTGGCGTAAATACATCAGATACAAATACGGAAATCGATACAGTATTAAGCATAGGATCAGGCTTGCCAGCTGTAATAAGTTATAGCGCACAAGGAGCGGCATTAAATCAAATTATTGATAATGAAATAACGCGATTAGATGTCATGCATAGTATGAGCTCTAAAGCTCAGCGCCTGATCATAAAAATAGAAATGAGTGGAGAGGTAACAATCTGTAATCCAAATATAAAAAAACCAAAATCAGGTAGCTGTTAATCCATGCAGAAAAAACAAATCAAGAATAAAGGTGAAAGCTTAATAAGTTCTATGCTTGCTATGCTCGTATTTTCAGCAGGAATAATGTCAATGTTAGGACTCTTATCCAATACGCTCATAGAAACAGCGAGTGTAGAATATAGGAGTAAAGCTAGCGCGATTGCTAGTAATACTTTAGTTAATATGATGATAGGTGATAAATCATTAGGAAATCTAAGAGCGCAATATGCAGCTCCTAATGGGACGAAATATCAAGAATTTCTAAAGAGAGTGCAATCCAACCTACCAGGGACACTAGAGGAAAAAAATTATCCTACTATAAACATAGAAAGCAAAGGAGTAGTAGAGATAAAAATTAAATGGAAATCGCCATCAGATCAACTAGATCATCAAATCATGATGTCTAGCGTTATTGCAGAATAATAATGTCTCA
>JAIXOW010000128.1 GCA_027486615.1 Oxalobacteraceae bacterium
ATCAAATGAATCTCCTAATAAAATACTTTCAGATCTGGTAACTTCTCTGGTTAATTCAAAAATAAATCTAGTGCGTGGGGCATTAGCAGTATGACTCCATGTTGTATATCCAAAACCTCTCAACGCAGATAAATTTGAACTAATTGTATTGAAAGTATCTACGTTCAGGTAACCATCCTGATCAGTTGCTAAAAACCGACGAGGTAGCGCGTGTGAAGCTAGTCTGTAATGACCTTCTTCAGGATATTTTGTAGGGTCATCATGTGGGCCGTAAGATAGCGGTCCGGTAAAGTAGTTTTTCCCTTTAGCAGGGCTTATGTAGGCAAGAATTTCCTTCTCAAATTCATCAAAATTTTCTGCCTCTTTTTGAATAGGGCAGTTATCATATTTATCTATGCCAAGTGAATACTTAATTGGTGAAGACGTGGTGATATTCGCGCTCATGATTACCATCCTCCATCATCTGATTCGGTGGAGGAATCATCACCATCAATACCGCGTTCAGCGGCATACTGTGCACCCTCAATGGAATCGAATCGACCTTTAAGAAATTCTCCATCTCTCATGGCCCAGAAGAAATCGTTGCCTTTGAATTGACCAACAACTAGCACTTTTTTATTAAGTCTGCGCCAGTAATTACCTTTTGCTGAAATCGCCCAGTTAGTCTCGTATGTAGGATATTTCATACTACACCCCCAGCTTATTTTTTAACCACTGATTTACTAAATAGCTAGGCCAGCCTGTACTACGCGAAGTTAAATTTACCCCCTTAGGAAAAGAATTTTGGCGGATTAGTTTATATATTGTTGAAGGCTTTAAGCCCGTAACTTCTGCGACTTCTTTTATTCGAAGAATTTTTATATCTTCCATGATTAAGCTCCATAAAAAGCTGTAAAGCGCTATTGCTTCACATGGGCTAATCTTAAGGAGGTGATTTCGCGCCTACCGGTAAGGCGAAATTATTTTTTTAATTTTTTTCTTCTTTTTGAAAGATGATCATCTAATCCGCTTATTGAGAAGGTGGTGTCGTCAGAGAGGTTAATTTCATTGTGGTCATCTTTGATTGAAATTATTAACCCTTTACCAACTTCTTTTCTTAATCTTTGTAATAGTTGGGGGCTTTTGATATTAGGATTTTCTTTGAAAATTTGATCGATTAAATCATTGAAACCTTTATGTCTACCTCTTTTTGATCTATGAATTACTTGTATTTCAGAATGGATAATTTCACCTTCCTCTTCAGAGGCTAGTTTTTTAAGAATTTTATCTGCTCCTTTAATATCTCCTTCCTTTAATTTCTTACGTGCTTCATTTACTCTTTCTTGAACAGGAGTATGCACATACATGTGCAGTTCAAGATCATTTAATGATTGAATAGCATCTGCATAAGTTATTTTCGAATTAGGCCACTCAGGATCTTCAGCCCTAAGATAATCTACATACATTTTGATTAAAGATTTTGTCCTACTTCCAACGAGGTGCGGTGGAGTGTATGCAGTTTCGATTTTATCTAAAATTTTTTCTAGGCGACGTCTACGATCGATAAGATTTAGTTCTCTCATGCCACACTCCTCATGGGAATAACATTTACATTTGTTTTGCCCTCACACCAATTAGCAAACCATTGCATCATTATTGTTCGTTCTTCAAAAAAATCTGACGTTAAATAAGATGCGCGGACTTTATTAGATTCGTGATGATCTAATTGCCTTTCAATTGCATCCCTATTAAAGCCTTTCTCATTGAGCACATTCGTGATTAAACTTCTCATGCCATGAATTGTTACTTTAAAACCTAATCTATGCAGAGCTAGCCTAAGAGTATTCTCAGCCATACAGCCATATTTTCCTTTGCTAGCTAGCACATAGCTGTCCACTCCTCTGAACGTCAACGGTTCTAATATCCTTAGTGCTTTAATTGCTTGCTCCGGTAAAGGTAATTTGAATTCTTTTCTCGATTTCATTCGTGAGGCAGGTACCGTCCAGATTCCCTTGTTGAAATCAATCTCAGACCACTTTGCTCCTCTTATCGAGTTGTCTCTGAGCCCTGTATAAATTGCCAGCTTTAATGCACAAACCGTTTTTATATCTAATTTTTGTTCCTCTCCTTCTTTGTTCAAAGCTCTCATTAATTCTGGTACTTGCTCTTTTGGTAGAGCCTCGAAATGCTTAACGGGTGGTTTTTTAAAATAAGGGTTATCTGCCATATCCCGGGCTGGATTTTTTGTTGCTCTATGAGTTGCTCTAGCATAAGAAAATATTAGAGCTGTGATAGAACGCGCATAGTTAGCAGTAACTTTTATGCCTCTGTCGTAAATTTTTTTAATAACGCTGTAAAGATAAGCTTCATTGATTGACTCGATTGGCAATTTGGCTAAGTCAGGTAGTAGATAGCGATTAAGTATGAATTCATTTCTTTCTAGATGAGTTTTGCTCCAATCGCTTTTGCAGTGGTTAATCCATTCTTGAGCGATTGCGCCAAATGTATTTTCGTTTTTGGATACTTGCTCGGCTTTTGCGATCTTCTTTTCCACGGAAGGATTAATGCCCTTTGATGCAATTGAGCGTGCCTCTACCGCCTTTGCTCTGGCTATTTGCAGTGTGATGGTAGGGTAGGCGCCAAGCCCTGCAGACATCTCCTTCCCATTAAGTCTGTAGCGAAAAATCCAAGTTCGACTTCCATCTGGACGGATACGCATTCTTAATCCTGCGCCGTCGTTTAAGTAGTAAATGCCTGATTTTGGTTTAGCGGACTTGCATGCCGCTTCGGTGAGTAACTTTTCAGCTGCCATTTTTCCCTCTCTGGTACCCGTTCTGGTACCCAATATTAGGGGAGCTTTTGGTGAAATACAATAGCTTGCTGTAAAGTAAAGTGCCCGTATTTATTGGGGTATAAGAGGATTTATAGCCTTTGGTGAATCTCTATAAACTATAATTCGGCGCACACCGCTTCCGCCACAGGCACCTATGAAAGGTGCTTTTTTTTCGTCAATTCTCCTATGAGAGAGTCTCTCAGCTAACATCAAACTGTATCATCTGATATCATCAAATCTCAACTTTTTTGGTGGATAGGATGGTAGATGCCAAAGGTCGCTAAAGAACTCACGCCACTTGCTGTCAGTAAGATAAAAGACACAGGCTGGCACGCAGTTGGACACGTATCAGGACTGGGATTAAAGGTCGCGCCAAGTGGTTCCAGAGCTTGGGTATTGAGAACGATGTTCGCTGGAAAGCGCCGAGAGTTCGGTCTTGGTGGGTTTCCTACAATCTCGCTTGCATCAGCTAGAGAACGCGCTAGATCGACGCTAGACAAGATCTATGCAGGAACCGACCCAAGAATTGCTAAGCGTGAAGTAAAGGCCGCCTTGATGGCGCAGAAGGCTAAGGAGGTCACATTTAAAAACCTCGCCCATCAATATATTGACCAGCATGAATCCGGCTGGAAAAACTCAAAACACGCAGCGCAATGGACTAGTACTTTAGATACCTATGCCAATCCAATATGCGGTGGCATGGTTGTGGCAGACATTACTACACCGATTATTCTAAATATTCTCGAACCAATATGGACTTCAAAAACTGAAACAGCGAGCAGACTTCGTGGTCGAATTGAAGCAATATTAGATTATGCGACAGCAAAGGGGCTACGTGAAGGACCGAATCCTGCAAGATGGAAAGGCCATTTGGCATTAACACTTCCTGCAAAACGGCGAGTAAGCCCAGTAGTGCATCACCGAGCACTAGAAGTTAAGGAGATGCCAGATTTTTATCAATCTCTTAAAACAATGGATGGTGCTGCAGCTCGAGCTTTAGAGTTTTTGATTCTAACCGCTGCACGAAGTGGAGAGGTCAGAGGTATGCAATGGGATGAGGTTGATCTCGTTAATAAAGTTTGGACCGTTCCGGCAGAGCGCACGAAAGCTAAGCGCGAACATAGGGTGCCTTTGGCTAATAGTGCAATCGACATTCTAAAAGCTCTGGAGCGAAATGCCAAAAGCAA
>JAIXOW010000196.1 GCA_027486615.1 Oxalobacteraceae bacterium
ACACGCTCCAATTTTTTCACTTGGCTTTCGCCAGCTGAGGTCCTCTCTCGACCCCGGACGGCCTCCAAGAGGACTTGCCTGATCCTGTTGTACTCTGCGTCATTTTTCTTTCCCTTCTCTAATTGCTGTAGAAGATGTTCCTTGTTGGGTCTTTGACTCATTTTAGAACGTGGACAAACTATAAAAAATAAAAATAAATCAATACATTGCGTAATTATAATAGTATTCATACTTTATTGAGATCAAGTTAGACATCATAAATTGCGTAATTATAAACGTTCTTTGTTTAGATCAAGTTAATAAAAAAATTATGTAACTTACCACTCTTCAATTGAGATGAAACACGACTAAAACTGTTTGTGAACAACAACTCTTTAATGGCCTGAAGGTGCGCACGCGGAAGTCATTGTCCTTTGTCATCTTTTTTTCACAGGTGGCGTTTTGGACAAATTTCAGTTTTCTCATAAAATTTAAAATCGTATAACCAACTTTCGTAAACTTTTTCAAAGTATTTAAGAAATGTTATTTTCTTAGAAATATCAAGAAACCTAAAAAATACATTTGTCTTAAAATTATATTTCAATATTTTAAGTTTAGCTTCGCATTTATTGAAGAGAGCGCTAACAACCAGTTTATTTTTCAAAGTATGAGTTAACTATAAAGACAAACCCTATAATTGAGAATAGAATTGAAGGTCATCAATGACATGTCATTGACCTCGACATAATGACTAATTAAAGTAAATTCCTTTCTTGTAAAAGAAAACAAATTAACTTCCGTATTATTCGTTTATTCGTTCAAAAAGAGAGATTTTGGTCCATCAAAGTCGAAAAAAACGTTATTCAGAGTCTTTGCAGGAATCTACAAGTTGGCGAAGCTCAGCATAAAAGGCTTGACCTAATCTGTGAACTTCAGAGGGCGAGGAATAAACTCCAGACTCGATATCTGTTATCAACTTCTCTAGGCGTTCTTCCATTGAGAGCAATTCTGGCAAAATCGAATCTTTGGTACTTTTGTGAAATATCATCATCGAGGAAACGTGACCAAAAAAAACTCCAAGATGAAAAGAATATTCTTCCATTTTGAACATTCCCTTCGTTTTGCCCTGAAAAATAACATTTATAAACATTAGTAAACCTTAACATTGAGAAAGAAAAAAGTTAATAATTTTTGAAGGACGAAAATGAATCTTACCTTTGTCTTTCGGAGGTGAGGAAAACGACTGTTGAAAATGTTGCGAGAGGACTCATTTTAAATTTAGCGGGCCAGGCAATTGTGTCTGCACTCGAGATTCGAAAGTGCAACAATTTCAAAAAAACTAAGAAATTATGCAAATGATGATTGATTGATTGAGGAGGTTGAGCGATTCTAAAAAATTTGTTTCGTTTTTTGAAATGAATTTTTTGGGGGTCATTTTAAAAAATTAAAGTAAGCACCTCATCAAAAGGTGAGTTGATTGACCAGGTCTAAAAAAATTGTTCCGATTTTGAAAGTGACATTTATTTATAATTAAAATGAGTCATTTTCGATTCGTTCACCCTTAACGCGGGAAGACAAGGTGTTGCTCTAAATGCAGTGCGCGTCAACTCTTATCATGCAGTTAGAGCTGTGTCGATTTCCCGTGTGATTGCAAGACAGACAACTTGCGGACAACACGGAGGTAAGGCCAATATTATTATTAATTTAAATTCCACATTTTTTCACAAATGAAACATTACACTCTTTTTCAGAATGTCCCGGGACCTCAAAGCCAAGTTTTTATTGCTTCGTGCATTTTGGGAAAACTCAGATAATGAAAGGTGGAAAAAGGATTTAAACGAGGTCAATGAAATCAACGACCATTTTGCGGTACTCAACAGACTGTTGAGCCGACCGGAAAATGATGAAAACGTGTTGCTCCCCAAATATTATCATCTCCTCAGATTGATTGACAAAGCAAAAAATAGAATGAGCATCATTTCTTAATCTTCATTTATTTAATTCGTCAAGTTTATCAACACAAAGCAAAAAATAAAATGAGAATCATTTCTTAATCTTCATTTATTTAATTCGTCAAGTTTATCAACACAAAGCTGCATTTGGGCAATTTCAATTTTCACGCGAAATCTGGACTCGTACATTTGCCTCAGCGCGTTGCGAATTTGCCAGAGTATCTCGACCCCGGCCTCCGTTGCTTCTGCGAGGTCCAGTTTTTCTTTCAGATCACTTAAAATAATAAAAGGCTCATAAATGTTTCAATATTAAATATTGCCCAAGCAAAAATAAAAAGAAACTTACTCAATTTGTCTTTGTAAATCACTTTCCATTGCACCGACTTCCTTTCTTGTCAGATAAACTAAAACTGCACAACTTGTGCATCTAAGCAGACAAAAACACGCCGAGAAAAATAAAGCGACATAATTCGATGATATTAAATCGATAGGGAATGTTATAATAAATGACATAGAGCATTTTATAAATTTAAAATAGAGCATTTTATAAATTTAAAATAGACAATTTTTTATGTAGTGAATTTTTTCAAACTGTTTGCCCTTTGGCAAAACGGTCAAAGAGAATCATAAAAAATAATTGCTAGATGAGCGTTGAAAAACGATATGCTGATTTTTTATTTTTCAAAAAGGGGGGAGTTTAGTTGCACTTTGAATCGAGAACAATGATATACGTCATCGTAAAGAATGGCCCATCCGAAGAGCCGGTGGTTCGAAAACAATTTACTTTCGTCAGCAGACTCAAAAAAATTGTAAAGTATCTCATGCACGAAGAATACCGTGTGGTCGACAGTGAGATGAACGTGTACGACTCTATCCATTTGGAATTTGCAAACGGATGCCACATCTACGACGATTATTCTGACCTTAAAGACGTCCTCTTTTACAAGTTCGCTTTCCAGACCTTTGTCTATTACGAAGACGTAAGGCGTCAAGCAGACATTGTGGACGAGCCCGAAGGCTGCACAGACTTTTACACCTTCAGAGCGCTTCTTTACGAACGTTACCATTGGGACCAAATGATGAAGCACTACTTCAAAAAATATGTTCTTCCCCACATTCGCGGAGCCGGGGTAAACATTGCACTTGCCAAAACTTTCTTTATATTTTAATCGATCTTTTTGGCAAAGGTCAATGTTTTCACAGGATCGTCTCGCAACCGAGCTCGCCAACCATTAAAAACTGTGTGCGTTAATTACAGCGCCCAACATTTTGTAACGACTTCTCGATCCGTCGACGGCCGCCGTGACGGGTCAGGCCCAAAGGCCCTCATTGCGGTTGCTCAGAAAAATGCAATAATGAGAGCGGTCGTTTAAAATAATAATTAAAGGTTTCGAAATACATATCCCTCTTTTGTGCAAATAAATGCAATCGTTCTTTCTTTTCTGATATTTTATTTAAGATCATTTCATTTCATTTACATTATATACTACAGCAAACACAAGAAACGTTACTGAGGGGCACATTTTTGGAGGAGACTCTTTGAAAGCGTGAAGATAGAGCTGAGGTCGTCGAGGTTCATGTTAGTGCCGTCCTTTTTGTAAAGCTCGCGAATTTGACTGACGAGGTCTTTCTTCTTGTTGAGCACTTGTTCCTCGGTCGGGTTAGGGGGCAACGGCTGAGTCTGTAAACGCCTTTTTTGGTATTTGTAAAATCTTTCTGGCCTTATTTCTGACACGACTTGCAAGTCAACTTTGCCTAGTAGGGTGGTGGGACAGTGACAAAAGAGCAAGAGTTGAATTTGTTTTGCCTTGTTAAACGAAAATTTCATCTGACGCTCTTTGGGCGAAAGACACGAACTAGCCTCCTCAAAGTTGATGCTCAATGCATTGCAATTGTTGACACTGAACGTGACGCCGTAATGCGTAAGCGTATCATGAGACATTGCCATTTTTCGAAAATTTACATGCGGCATTGTGGGAATCGAAAACGGACAGCCCAAAAGGGGCTCATAGGGATAGTGCTTTCGGACAACAATCAAATCAAATTTTCCTGTAATGTGCTCAGACAATGTCATCGTGTACGTGATTTGACGTTTGAGGTGAACACTCCCGTCCGATCTTGCGCTTCCATCCGGAAAGGACATTGTCAATCGCGGCGTTTGGCTGAGGAGCGTCTCAAAATTTCCATTGTTGCATTCTTCCACAATCTAAAAAGTTTACTCGTCATGAGATTGCTTTCGATTCGCTTTAAACTCAAATGACAAAATCATATTCACCTCGAGATTATGATACTCGCTGTCGCTGCTACTGTCGTTTTCCATGATGCTTGAAAAATTAAACTAAACGCTTTTGTCAAAAGATTATTTGAGAAGGAAAATAAACGTTACTTTAACCACTGGCTCATTAAAACGCTCGCCGTACACAGAACCTGTTTTCAGCGTCGGCTTAATTTTTAGTTTTGAAGCCAGCACCAAAGGGTAAGTTGCCAAATTTAATTTTTACAATCAGAGAAATTATACAAAGTGAGACTCATTCGTTGATTTGCTTTGACAGATGGACCCACTCTTTGAGTATCAACTATTGAGGATGCGGGTGGAACGATTTAAATACATTTGGAGCAATTTCCCCAACAAAAACATCATAAATCAGGACCGAGTTACCCACATTGACGGCCTACTCACATCGATCACCAATCTCCTCGACAGTCGAGATACTTCCATGGAATCCTTAATGTTTTTGACATATTTTCTCGCAAATTTGAAACGCATGTTTGAAAATTTATACAATTAAGGATCCCTTCGCCTTAAAATTAAATGAATTCTTATTTTCTTTCCTCTATTTTGAAATAAAGGACTTACGACTGACAATTTTATTTATTGGTAAATTAGAGAGTCTACTAAAGAAAAAAATTGCATTACTTTTATCAACACATTTTATTTCACACAATAATTTAAAAAATAGTAAAAAAGAGATGGCCGCCTTCGAAACGGTTTTCCTAAAAAAAGAAAATAAAGTTCATTTAAATTTAAATAGGTTCGTTATTTTTATTTTATAAAATTAACTCCAAAACATTTTAAAAAATTGCTGTAATTATATTTTGTTGCACTAAACTTGTTTGTGCCTTTGTTTGCCGTCCAAACAGGTTAGGTTGCACTTGCACCAATTGTTTATATTGAGACCAAACTGTGTGATTTCACTAAATGCACAGAGAAGATGCACTTTTTGGTGAACCCCTATCGGTTCCACCATATGTACCTCCCCAGTGGTATTTAAAATTGGATATAAAGGAGCCTTTATTCAATAGTTATTCAAAATGTTTTGAAGTGCCAACTTGCTTTAGGAATCAAAGTAAGGTAATTTAATCTTTAAATAATAATTTTGCTACATGTGTAATTAAGCGTAATTAAGGAATTCTTACGTGCAACCTAGGATGCGGCCTGTTCGTTTTGTAATCTGTAAAGTAAAATTGAAAATGATTAAAGACCTCATAAATATCAACCAAGAATACAGTTTTAATTAATACGTCTCAATCAATTCTAAATATCTTAAAGTGTATACCCTTCCATCTGTATGCGTTCGGCCTCTGCTGCCTCCTCGATCCCCTCCTCCACGTTGTCACTAAAAGCATAGAAATAAAATACAATTTGAATATGTCTTTGACAATGTTTAACTACAATTTAAATATTTCTCAGTCATGAGTAAAATGATTGACTGCAATTTAATTTAATTCGTAAAATTTAGTCAGGAGTGAAATAGTTAAATACAAGTTAAAAATTACAAATGGATTGAATATTAGCGAAACATTACTAAAATAGTTACTTGAGAGTTTCGTAAAAGTGCCTCCTCCGAAAGATCGGAGTTTCGTCCTCCCTCTTCTTCCTGCGCAGATAGAGGAAGAGGCAGGAGGCCATGAGAACGAGAAGGTTGATAGAGAGGAGGGGTAGTCCAAATTGAAGGAAGACGTACGAACAGCTAAATTCGTACTCCTCTTCTCTCGACCACCCCGGTTGGTAGAGAGCCACGTAGATGTATTCCGGACACACTTCGTCGAGACCCGTGCACCGGTGCTCGTGTGTGTGACTAGTCACACACAAGTCCAAAGTTGTCTAAATTGGAAATGAGAGTTTACTTTAAGAACTCACATTAAATATGTTTCTTTAAAAAATACCCTTAAAATAAAATAGATCTTTCTTTTGTATTTAAATTTTATGAGAAACTTAATTAATTTCGAATTATCGTAAAATAAGTTCAATCTCATTATTAACTTAAAAATCAAAGTCACCAGATGTCTCAAAAGGAAATTAATTTTATATTCACTAATTTAAATTAAGCGAAAAAGAAAACTTAAAATTATCTTTATCGCAACATTTAGAATAACAAATTGAAAATTGACTGGACCAAAAAACAATTTTAATTCTCAATTAGAGTTGGGTCAAAACTAATATCATCGAGCTTTGACAAATTTACTTTATTTATTTACTTATTGTTCTGTAAAATTTTGAACGCAGAAAAGCTCTTAAAAAAAGCTCAAAGTATCTATAAGACCCAACTCTATTTTCAACTTACCCATTTGTAGAAGGGTTGTATCTCCCTTGAGCACGCCTCCCTCTCCTCGATCTCAAAATATTTTGTGCAAAGCACATTTTTTGCCCTGTCCAGGCAGCCGGGAACGATCTCAAGCCCGGAGATCGATCCCGCAAAGAGCACAATGAACAAAAGTACTTTCATTTTCAATTTTTTCAATTCAGTTGAACAACGTAAGTTTAAAAGATGAATGAGAAAAATTCAAATTAGTGATGAGCTTTTATATTATTGTTTTCAATGTCAAATTGCATTCTTTGATAAAAATGCAACGAATGCAACATTTCTTATCGAAACGACAAATTTCCATGGAATCATTTAAAATTAAACTATAAAAATAAAATATACTATTTTAACATAACAACTTAAATAAATTTTTAAATAAAAACATAACCAGTCTTCTTTTTTGTCAATAAATTTCGACGTCCACCAGAGGAAAGGCATTTCTGTCATTTCTGTTAAGAAAAAGAATACATATAAAATATATTATGTTTTGAGAACAGACAAATAACTATTTAAATTTACCTCAATTCCAAATTTGAATCCATTGATTCTGTGTCCGTCCTGTATCCAGCCTTTTGTCGTCTCCTCTTTTGCCTGCGTGTATTACAATCTTTAATATCGAGATCGAGATTTAAAATGTAAACGTTTTTAAAAGCTAAGATTGCATTACCTCTTTACTTTTCGAGTTTCAGTGTGCAAATTGAGCATCCGAGGTGATGTTTCAATACTCACTCCAACTAAAAATAATTCAGAGGGTCTTTACATCTTTACCTCAAATAAAAACTGTAAAGCAAGATAAATTTTACATTTTTACCAAGTTCAGACTGCTGGGCTTCCACATAGTCTTTGTAATACTTGCGGAGAAACTCTCGTTTGCTTATGACCCTATTACTGTTTCTTCGTTCAAAACAGTAATACTGTAGGACGGTGGCCAACAACGAAATGGGTCCAATTTTGATTTTTCGCTTCATTCTTCGCTTTTTAGCAAAGGACTTTGCAGCTTTGGAGTCTGCCCAGCTAAAGATAGGAAAGAAGCTTTAAACAGACGTTTCAATTGACATTATATGTTTTAATATAAACTAAAATCAATTTTAACCTCAAAATCGAAGTTGCGAAAAAGATGACGATATACATGGGCCATTCCGTTGTAAACCACTTCAAACCAGAAGACACATACCACCTTGAAATAACATTTAAAAGTACAAATTAAATCTTCACCAAATGACTCAACATAATACATCAATTTTAAACTTACGCTTCAAACGGATCCACAGGTGTAACTGTTAAACTCAGATTCTTTAGATCCTCGAGCTTTTCGTCGAGACAAGCAACGAGTCCGCCGAGATTTGAAATCTGAGCCTCAATGGCTTTGTCGTTGTTAATTCGACCATTAAGCAATTGTCTCAAGTTTTCTGTATTTTCCGATTGTTTCTCCAAATTGCCCAGCATTAGTTCGTTTGTGTCTTTCTGTTCGTCCTTTAGGGCTTCCACAAATTCGAGTTTGTCCTTGAAAAATGAATAAAATAATACAAACATTAAAAGTGTTTATCTACGTTCAAAAAGATTACATGAAGTACTATTAAATACCTGAAAATCGCCGAGAGATTTAACAATACTTTGGAGGTTCTCGTCCAGCATCGATTGCTTTTCGAGATTTTTCCTCACACCTTCGTTATTTTCTTTCTGACGTTGCTGCAGAACTTCAAGGGCTTCATATTTCTCCTTTGAAAATATAAAGAAATTGTAAAAACTTTTTTTACATAAACAACTTCTTTATATTTTAAGATTACCTGAAAATGATTCAACAACAAATCATGAGACGTCACAAAAATGTCGTAAAGATTTTTTTCTTCCCGAGCTTCAGAAGCAATTTTTCGAATTTTTCTGCCGTACTCTCTCTTTTTCCGTTCAAAAGATCCCTCGCCAAATGCATGTTCTTCGAAACATTGCATTGTCAATTTTTTGTAATCCAAAAAATGACTCCTATTAATAAGAATAATTAATTAAAGGACTTTTGTAATATTAAATCTACAAAAATCTACAAAAAAACTTCAAAAATAAATAAATCTTACTCTGGTATTTGCTCTCCGTTGAAAAATACTGTTTTTTCCCCTTTTGATGCTGTTGTTGTGGTCGTTAGTCCTGTTGTGGTCGTTGCATCTGTTGTTGTCGTTTCTTCATCTTCTTCTATTATAGCCTTAACGGTCGTTGCTTCTGTTGTTGTCGTTTCATCGACTACAGCCTTAATAGTCGTTGCTACTGTTGTTGTTTTGGTGGTCGTTGTTTCAGTTGTTGTTGTTGTTGCTACTGTTGTTGTTGTGATCGTTGGCTCTGTAGTTGTCGTTGGCTCTGTAGTTGTCGTTTCTTCATCTTCTTCTAATATAACCTTAACGGTCGTTGGTTCAGTTGGTGTTGTTGCTAGTGTTGTTGATGTGGTCGTTGGCTCTGTACTTGTTGTTTCATCTATTATAGCCTTAACGGTCGTTGGTTCAGTGGTGGTCGTTGCTTCTGTTGTTGTTGCATCTGTTGTGGTCGTTGCATCTGTTGTTGTGATTTCATCGACTAAAGCCTTAATAGTCGTTGCTTCTGTTGTTGTCGTTTCATCGACTAGAACCTTAACCGTCGTTGCTTCTGTTGTTGTCGTTTCATCGACTAGAGCCTTAATAGTCGTTGCTACTGTTGTTGTCGTTTCTTCTACTAGAGCCTTAATAGTCGTTGCTACTGTTGTTGTTGTGGTCGTTGCTACTGTTGTTGTCGTTTCTTCTACTAGAGCCTTAATAGTCGTTGCTACTGTTGTTGTTGTGGTCGTTGGTTCTGTTGTTGTTGTTGCTAGTGTTGTTGTTGTGGTCGTTGGTTCTGTTGTTG
>JAIXOW010000367.1 GCA_027486615.1 Oxalobacteraceae bacterium
CATTGATGCATCAAGCTGATGTTGAATAATGTTGACTAAAGGATTTTGCTGCGCTGTACCCATGATCTTGCTCCTGCAATAAATAATGTGAATAAAATTAAACAGCTCTTACTAAAAACACCCTACTGCTGTTAGTTTGGCAGGCGAGCGAGTGCAAGTCTTGAGACAAAACAAAGACCGTGAAACCCTTAGCTTGATCAGTCAAACATTACACAAGCGCGTTGTATTTCTTGACTAATGTATAAAAATACTCAAAGCAAAACTCGGAGTATGATTTGCGTAAAATTTCAAAATGTTTCGCACAATGTGATGCAAAAATAAAAACAAACTATGAATCTACATTTCAGTGCTGCTGATTCTGCTTTCCGAGAAGAAGTTCGTCATTTTCTTGAAGCAGAACTTCCACAAGACATCAGACATAAGGTAAGTCATGGCTTAATACTCGATAGCCAAGATTACTTACGTTGGCAGCGTCTCTTACATGCACGCGGTTGGGGTGGTCCCGCATGGCCGGTTGAGCATGGTGGTTGTGGTTGGAACGCAGTTCAGCAATATATTTTCGAAGAAGAAGCCGCGCGTGTCTGTGCGCCACGCACATTACCTTTTGGTGTGAAGATGGTGGCGCCTGTGATCATGGCGTTTGGTACTGCAAAACAGCAAGCTTATTTTTTGCCGCGAATCTTGTCAGCACAAGACTGGTGGTGTCAGGGTTATTCTGAACCGGGTGCAGGTTCAGATTTAGCTTCTTTGAAAATGTCGGCAGAACGCCAAGGCGATCATTATCTTGTGAATGGTCAAAAAACTTGGACCACACTGGGTCATTACGCTAACTGGATTTTTTGCTTAGTTCGCACTGATAAAGAAGCTAAACCGCAACGCGGTATTTCTTTTCTCTTGATTGATATGCAGTCGCCGGGTGTCTCTGTACGCCCCATCATCACCATGGATGGCGCACATGAAGTCAATGAAGTGTGGTTAGAAAATGTACGTGTGCCGGTTGAGAATTTAGTCGGCGAAGAAAATCAAGGTTGGACTTGCGCAAAATTTTTACTTGGACATGAGCGCGCCAATATTGCAGGCATAGGCATTGCAAAACGTGAACTGGCTCGTTTAAAACGTATCGCACGTGAAGAACATAAACAGGGCAAACCTTTAATTCAAGACGCACTATTTGCAAGCCGTATTGCGCAAATCGAGATTGATTTAATGGCGCTAGAAATTACGAATCTACGTGTACTGTCAGCTGAATCAGAAAAACAAGCGCCAGGCCCTGAAGCTTCTCTACTCAAAATAAAAGGCACTGAGATTCAACAAGCTATTAGTGAACTCATGGTGCAGGCAATCGGTCCTTATGCTTTGCAACTGAATCGCGAAGCAATGGGAGCGGGATTTTCTGGTGAATATGCGGGGCCAAATTATGCTACCTCGATAGCAGCTGGTTATTTGAATTTACGTAAATTATCAATTTATGGCGGCTCGAATGAAATTCAAAAAAACATCATTGCGCAACAACTTTTGATGAGCTAATCACATGGATTTTAGTTTCACATCTGAGCAGAAGATGCTGCTTGAAACAACACAGCGTTTTCTACAAGATCATGCTGGATTAGCTGCGAAAAAAAATTCTCACGTAAGCGTCACGCAATCAACTGATCCGCTCTGGCAGGGATTAACTGAATTAGGTCTGCTGGCACTCAACATTCCTTCTGCCTATGGTGGATTAGATTGCGGCGCAGTTGAGACTATGTTGGTGATGCAAGCAGCCGGTGAGCATTTACTACTCGCTCCTTTACGCGCTAGTGCTGTGGTGAGTGCTACGCTGCTTGCACAAGCCGCTACTTCGCAAGAATGTGAGCAATGGCTACCTGCAATAGCAGAAGGTAGTTGCATTATCGTGCTAGCGCATGATGAACGTCATACACAACATGATCGTTTTGCGATTCAAACCACTGCGGTAAGAAAAGGTTCTCAGTTAGTCTTGCAAGGACAAAAATGCATGGTGGCGTATGCGCCCTCGGCAGATGTTTTACTTGTCACCGCTCTGCTAGAAGGACAACTTAGATTACTCGCCGTTCCTACATCCACCCCCGGCCTAAAACGCATAGCAGCTCCGATGGTAGATGGTTGCATGGCGGCTGATGTGATCCTCGATGAAGTTATTCTTCCCGATAGTGCGCTGTTAGGAGATCACTCTGTCGAACTCGCCTTAGGTAATGCATTAGATCGCGGATTGGCTGCTGCCTGCGCAGAAGCAGTTGGGATTTTCGACAAACTACAAGCTGCATGCGCTGAATATTTGAATAATCGTGTGCAATTTGGTGTGCCGATTGCGAGCTTTCAGGTCTTACGCCACCGTATGGCGGAGATGCTGATCCATCTTGAACAAGCGCGCTCTATGAGTTATCTGGCCGCTGTGAAGTGCGATGAACCGGATTTGGCAGAGCGAGATCGCGCTCTTTCTGCTGCCAAAGTGGTGGTCGGTCAGGCTAGTCGTTTCATAGGGCAGCAGGCGGTACAACTACATGGCGGGATGGGTGTCACCGATGAACTCATCATTAGTCATTACTTCAAACGACTGATGGTGATTGAAATGGAATTTGGCAGCACCGACCATCATTTGCAAAAATTTGCTGCCGCTATCGTCTAATTTTGCCTGCCAACCCGTTTTCAGAGCGCAAAGGCAGTCACCGTTATGAAAAATAGCGCAATTTTCGCCGCTTTAAGCATGAATAAATAGAGTGAAAAAAGCGCGAGATAAATGCAATCTCTTGAAAAGCCGAGGTTATAATTACGCGCGGCAATGCAGCGGTTTGCGAAGATCTCACAAGACTCAATTGATGTTCGCAAACCGGTGCATCACCAAGAGCCCGCCCACATAGGTTGGCGGCTTTTTAATCCCGGACTGGACTTTATGCCAAAGAACCAAGCTAGGAAGCCCCTGGAAATCAAAATTTCCACCGTAGTCGCTGTTGCTGCCCTCTTGGGAGAAACCGACTACTCCACATTGTCTGCGGCACTCACGCAGATTACTGGCGGCACTCCCGATTATTTTGAAGATGAATTCACGCTGCTGGATTTCAGCGCTACCGATCCACAGCCCACAGCAGGCAGCATAGACTGGACTGCTCTCATTACCTTATTTAAATCGCACGGCTTAAATCCGGTTGCAGTGCGTAACGCACCCTCGGATCTAGAAGCAGAAATTCGTTCACATGGTTTGGCGATTGACTCCATGCCTACACCTGTAGCAGCACCAGTTACTGCACCAGTCACAGCGCAACCAGTTACAACATCGAGCTCTGAACAACAGCAACTCGCATTAGATCAGCTCGAGACGAATCAAGTACCTGCTCCCGCTCCAGTTGTGGCAAGCACTGCGCCAGTACAGACTGAAGCCGCAGCACACACTATGATTATTGATACGCCAGTGCGCACTGGTCAGCGTATATATGCGCGCGGCGCTGATTTGGTTTTAATGGCAATGGTGAATGCAGGTGCAGAAGTGATCGCTGATGGCAGTATTCACGCTTATGCGCCTTTACGTGGACGCGCATTAGCTGGCGCTTCTGGTAATACCAAGGCACGCATCTTTGCCATGGTGATGGAAGCAGAACTGGTTTCGATCGCAGGTGTGTATAAAACTTTTGAACAAGGCTGGCCAAGTAATTTAGTGAAGAAGCCTGTGCAAGTTATGCTGCAGGATGACAAACTAGAAATGCGCCCTATTAGCATCACCTAATTGTAATGATTCATTGTCTTATTTTTATTAGACTAGTTTTTTTTAGATTTATTTTTATTCAACACTTCATCACGCAAACAAGGAGTTTTTTGTGACAAAAATTATTGTCGTGACTTCTGGAAAAGGCGGCGTAGGTAAAACCACTTCCAGCGCTAGTTTCGCTTCCGGTCTTGCCATGCGCGGACATAAAACTGCTGTAATTGACTTCGATGTAGGTCTACGTAATCTTGATCTCATCATGGGTTGTGAACGTCGCGTTGTGTATGACATGATTAATGTCATCAATAAAGAAGCAACGCTCACACAAGGCCTGATCAAAGATAAGCATTGTGAAAATCTTTACGTGCTACCTGCTTCACAAACGCGTGATAAAGATGCGCTGACTGAAGAAGGTGTTGAACGCATACTCAATGAACTCAAAGAAATGGAATTTGAATACATTGTGTGTGATTCACCTGCCGGAATTGAACGTGGCGCAGTCATGGCATTAACCTTTGCCGATGAAGCCATTATCGTCACTAACCCTGAAGTCTCTTCAGTGCGTGACTCCGATCGTATATTGGGCATCATTCAAGCTAAATCGCGTCGCGCACAGAATGGCGCAGAACCAGTCAAAGAGCATTTACTGATCACACGCTATGTACCGAAACGTGTAGACGCTGGTGAAATGCTTTCACATGGCGATGTACAAGAAATTTTACGCATACCCTTGATCGGGATTATTCCTGAATCTGAATCTGTATTACATGCATCAAATCAAGGTAATCCAGCAATTCATATCGATGGATCCGATGTTTCAGAAGCTTATAAAGATGTCGTAGGAAGATTCTTAGGTGAAGAAATACCACTGCGTTTTGCTACGCATGAAAAAGCCGGAATACTCTCACGATTTTTTGGGGGGAAGTAACATGGGGCTACTCTCTGTTTTTTTCGACAACAAGCCAAAAACAGCAAACACTGCAAGGGAACGCTTACAGATCATTATTGCGCATGAGCGCAATATAGACAGTGGCCCAGACTTTATGCCCGCATTACGTCAAGAACTGATTGCTGTGATTTCTAAATACACGCAAGTCAGTCCTGCTGATATTAATATTTCACTCGATAAAAAAGGACATTTAGAAGTATTAGATGTCAATGTCGTTCTGCCGGATGGCAGCGCAGCACGCTAAGAAAAATCAACCTTCCATCTTGCTGCATGGCGTAGATTTTACTTCTGCGCCACGCAGCAAGAAAGGCATCACTATCGCTAGCGGTTACTTACTGAGCGATACCTTCCAATTACAATCACTCACCACTTTATTTAACTTTGCTGATTTTTCAGCATGGCTCATGCAAGAAGGCCCTTGGCTGGGCGGATTTGATTTTCCATTTTCATTACCGCGTGAATTAGTCACGCAACTCAAATGGCCACTGACATGGCCAAAACTGATGCAACATCTCTCTTCAGTAACCCGAGCTGAATTGCGTGAAACATTTAAAGCAGTGTGTGATGCACGCCCCGTTGGTAGTAAATTCATTCACCGTGTGACAGACATTCCTGCCGGATCTTCTTCCCCTATGAAATGGGTGAATCCTCCAGTTGCTTATATGTTGCATGCAGGCGCACCTTTATTACAGCTAGCGGGTGTGAGTATTCCTAAGATGGTGAATGGCGATAAAGATCGCATCGCAATTGAAGCTTATCCTGGCATGGTGGCACGTTCAATTACAAAAGCATCCTATAAAAATGATACGCCAGCAATGCAAACACCAGAACGACGTGCAGCACGTAAAGAGATCGTACGCGCGTTAGAACAAGGTGATTATCCATTTGCTATAAAACTCGATACAGATAAGTTTAAGCAAACTTTGATTAATGATGGCAGTGGTGATTATCTCGATGCTGTTTTATGCGCCATCATGGCAGCATGGGCCTATCAAAGACGTGATCAAGATTATGGATTACCCCCAGATACCGATCCCTTAGAAGGATGGATAGTGGGGGCGTAATTTTTATTACATTAAACAATCAAAGCATTTATAGGAACGATTAGCGTAGCGTAATTGTTCGCCTCGATTAATTTAATAGGTAGGGCGCAATGCATTGCGCCGCATGGGACACGCAAATAATTTGCAATGTCTATTCAATGAGAATTTCATAAGGCGCAATACATGGCGCCTAACGGACGATTACGCTACGCTAATCGTCCCTACATTTTCATTTCTTTATTACGTGCTTGCGCAAATGCTGAATAAAATTTTAATGAATCTGGATTACTCATGGCATCGGGGTTCGCAATTTTTTCTATCGGTGAACCTAGCATTAATTTCTTAATCGGTAGCTCCATTTTTTTACCGGTTAATGTACGTGGAATTTCTGCTACTGCTATGACTTCATTCGGCACATGTCGTGCTGAGAGTTGTGTACGTATTTTGCTGCGTATGATTTCTTCTAATGGCGCATCTAATTGCACGCCTTCACGCAAGACGACAAATAAAGGCATGTAAGACTCACGTCCTAGGTATTCTAAATCCACCACCATGCTATCTAAGACTTCAGGTAAATCTTCTACTACACGATAAATTTCTGCGGTTCCCATGCGTATGCCATGTCGATTAATAGTGGCATCGGAACGGCCATAAATCACTGCGCCGCCACGTGGGGTGATTTTTATCCAATCACCATGACGCCAGAGTCCAGGGAAGTGATCGAAATAACTATCGAGGTAACGCAAGTTATTTTTATCATTCCAAAAATATAAAGGCATAGAAGGCATAGGTTTGGTGATAACTAATTCACCTACTTCATCCGTTAAAGCTTTACCAGATTCATCAAATGCATACACTGCCACACCCAAAGCACGACATTGCATTTCACCTGCATACAAAGGTGCAATAGGACATGCCGTCACAAACGCTGCAGCAGTATCGGTACCACCACTAATGGAAGCTAATAAAAGATCAGCTTTCACGTGCTGATAAATCCATTGATAGGCTTCTGCTACTAAAGGTGAACCAGTTGATCCTACTGAACGTAAATGACTTAGGTCAAATTCTGTTGCAGGATCTACACCTGCTTTCATGCAATTACTAAAGAAGGCTGCACCTGCACCAAAGAAGGTGAGTTTATTTTCTGCTGTAAAGCGCCACAGTCTGCGCATATCGGGATAACCGGGATTGCCGTCATAAATGCAAATCGTTGAGCCCACCATTAAGCCTACGATTTGCGCATTCCACATAACCCAACCAGTGGTGGAGAACCATAAAAATCGATCGTCTTCACCAAGATCTTGATGCAAAGCGCTAGACTTCAGACTCTCAATCAAACTACCACCTTGACTATGCACGATAGGCTTAGGCATACCTGTGGTGCCTGATGAATAGAGTATCCACAAAGGATGATTGAATGCGACTTGCTCGAACTGCATTTCTTTCACTTGCGCAGCAGGATGGCTAAACAATGACGACCACGGCATAGCATCAGGCAAAGTAGCATGCTGATCTAAATAAGGTAGCAAGATGGTGTGTTCTAGCGTGGTGAGTTCATGTCGCATGGTATCGACAATAGAGAGTCGATTAAATTCTTTGCCACCATAACGATAACCATCTACTGCGATTAAAACTTTGGGATCAATTTGTTTAAATCGATCTAAGACACTGGAATGTCCCATGTCCGGTGAACAAGATGACCAGATCGCTCCTATGCTAGCGCAAGCATAAAAGATAACGACTGTTTCAGGAATGTTAGGGAGATACGCAACTACCCTGTCACCAGGTTGCACACCCATAGCACGCAAGGTATTGGCGACTGCTGTGATTTGAGTATGCAATTGACCCCAAGTCATTTCAACTCGATCACGCGTTTCAGACTCAGCAATGATTGCTATTTTATTTTTCGCTAGCCCTTCGGTATTAAAACGGAAAATCTGTTCAGCAAAATTTAATTTTGCGCCTTCAAACCATGCAGCACCCGGCATAGATGCGTTGGCGAGCACTTGTTGATAGGGATGGGAGCTTTTAACATCAAAGTAATCCCAGATAGATTGCCAAAAGCCTTGCAAATCATCGACTGACCACTGCCAGAGCTCTTCATAATTTGAAAAATGTCGACCGCCTTGAGTCAGACTCGCCATGTATGCTGTAATTTTTGCTTTTGCAAGTCGCTCTTGATTCGGCTGCCACAAGAGCGTGAGCTCGTCTGCCATTCTTGTCTCCCTGATATTTCTTTTGGTAAATGGGCATAATAATCCATTCCCGCAAACAGGAGACAAGACGGCAGATTACTTTCAGTTTATTTAATGCAGTTGAAGTTTTAGATCAGAGAGTTCTTTACTTGCTTTGTTCACTGCATTTTTTGTTTCTTGATCTATCTTTCCATCTTTGTCACAAGCGTTTTTGCATTTATCAACTAAGACATCCAGTTCATCTACATACTGACGAATTGACGCTTCATCCTCAGATTTTTGTAGCTTCGCTTTAGTTTCATTCGATTGCTTATCTAAATTCTCAACACTGGCTTTAATTTCACTTGAAGCACTTTGAGATTTTTGACACGCTTGTGCAGCTTGATGAATCGATTGCTCGACTTGACTGAATTTTTTTCTCACTTCGCTTGCTTGCATCATGTTATAGCTCCTCTAAGTTTTCACGAGTCCGGTTATTCCGGAATAGTTTTGATTGTCGTGAGCTAGGTGCGTTCCTGTTTTTAATGTGAATCAATGGTATTGCATGCCGGTTTCAGTTTGATCAGTATGCTCTTGCGTCTGATGCTCAGAGAAATTATGGTCTGTTTGTTTATCGCTATCTGTATAGGATTTTTTTTCTTCATCTATTCCAACCGTTAACCAATTATTTAATACATTTAATCCCGCACCTAACAAGAGGCTATAGGGTATGGGACGACGTGACCTTGCGAAACTCAATGTAACCATACCGACTCCTATCCATAACAACCACTTATCAACAGGTGATTCAGACTCCACTTTGTTCTCCTTGAAAATCTGAAAAGAGTCGGCTCAATGCTTTATCTTTATTCGATAAATGTTCAGCACGTGACATTAAATCCATGATGTCTGCATCTCCAAGCTGATCAAATTCTGTATACCACTGCTCGACTGCAGATAACTTGTCGGGCAATAAGAGATAAATTAGTTCATCAACCAATAAACGAATTGCACTCACCGCTTTATCTGTTACCACTGGCACTGCAACAGTCACCCTTGCTGCTCGCGCTGCTATAACCGAGGTAATAGCAACTTGCATGCTACCGCCTGTGACCATTCCATCATCCACCAAGATCACATGACGACCTGCTAGTTCTAGGGGAGGACGATTTACTCGATACAGTTTTTCTCGCTTCGCGATCGCAGTCGATTCTTGTGAAATCACGGCTTCCAAATCAACTTGCGAAATCGTTTCTTGCTCTAAAACGTTTTCTGACAGTAGTCGATGTCCATCACTCGCTATCGCGTCCATCGTCAATTCAGCATGATCTGGTACGCCTAGCTGCCTCACCACCAAGACATCCAAAGGCAAAGCCAAGGTCTCTGCTAATGCAAAGCCGACGGGCACACCACCGCGTGGCAAAGCTAGCACTACGCTGTGTTCATCATTCCTCCAGCAAATGAGCTTTTGCGCGAGTAAATGACCGGCTTGTTGCCGGTTTTTAAGAGGATGTAGGTTCTTGTTCATAGGAATTGGACAGTAAAAAGAGAAAAAGATTCTCATTTCCTGTTAGCAAACTTTCTTTAAAGAATGTAATCTTCCGCACTGAACTTTGTCGGTAGTTGGACTTTCGAACTGTCATTCGAACGAATTTCCAAACTGGCGAATTGCCGATTTTCAATACAAGGCGGTGCGATGAAAAAAATTTCCGGCGTCTCGCTGCGCTCGGCCAGCGTCATAGTCAGTCTTTTAGCTAGCTTAATCATTAGCTTGATAGTGAGCTTTGCTGGTGGCCTCATCTCGCCAACTATCAGCAATGCACAAAATACTTCTTGCTTACATCATTTCGCAGAACAAAAAGCGCCGATTATTACCAAACCCGCTTTACAAACAAAAACATTAGGTCTTTGTTTCGAAGCGTTTGCAGTTATGCATTCTGGTGTTTCACGTACACCTTTATGGTCAGCCGAATACTTAACTCGAGCAAGCTTACGTGCAGCGCGCGAAGTACAGCGTGAAGATAATTTTCATGCTGAAGCGAGCTTACCCCAAGAAGATCAAGCACAACTGAGTGATTACGCACATTCAGGCTTTGATCGTGGTCATATGTCCCCTGCTGCAGATATGCCGACAGTGCAAGCACAAATCGAAAGTTTTTCACTTGCCAATATCGTGCCGCAAAATCGACAAAACAATCAATTGCTTTGGGCTGCTATAGAAGGTGCAACACGGCATATAGTGCAACAACGTGGAGAGTTGTATGTGATTACGGGTCCACTATTTGAAGGTGAACAAATTAATCGCATCAATAATCGAGTTTTCATACCGACGCATATTTTTAAAGCCGTCTATGATCCGCAAGCAAAAGAAGCAGCCGCTTGGTTAGCTCCGAATGTGGAAGGCAATGCTTATCAAGTTATGAGTGTGGCTGAATTAGAAAAGCGACTACACATTAACCTCTTCCCTGCACTTCCTGATAGCGTTAAATCACGTACTATGGAGTTACCTGAACCACGGATTAGATCAAAACGATAATGAATGAAGAAAAAACGATGCCTGCACTAGTACCCTTTGAAAATGAAACACAGTCCATACAAATTGATGAACTGACGATAGAAAATCGTTTGGATAGAATCGAGCTGTATGGCGCTTTAGTTATTACACGTGATCAGATAGGATTACAACGCGCTCTTGAAATTCAAACGCTGATCAACACCACGGTGCAGTCTTTACAAGCCCAAACCGATTTACCGCACGCACTGGTGATCAAGCCTAGTGAAACAATTGACAACCCTTTTAAATAAAATTTCAGCTCTCCTTATATCCTAGCTACGCAGCGCCCCAGAATGGGCGCCAGATCACGCAATTGGCCTAAAACTGTCATACTGTCGCCCCATGACATTAGCCCCAAAAAATATCCGCACTTACCCACTGTATCGGGCCGACCTCAAGCCGGCGCCGTTCCTCCCTATGTCGCGCGCAGAAATGGAGAAATTAGGTTGGGATAGTTGCGACATTATTGTGATCACGGGCGATGCTTATATCGATCATCCTAGTTTTGGAATGGCATTAATTGGCAGGTTATTGGAAGCACAAGGCTTTAGAGTGGGGATTATTAGTCAGCCTGACTGGCAATCTGTAGATCCATTTCGCGCACTAGGCAAACCAAATCTGTATTTCGGTGTCACTGCGGGCAACATGGACTCCATGATTAACCGCTACACCGCAGATAAAAAAATTCGTTCGGATGATGCCTACACCGCAGGTGGTGAAGCGAATAAACGTCCTGATCGCGCAGTCACTGTATATGCACAACGCGCACGTGAAGCCTACCCCGGCACACCTATCATCATAGGCAGTATTGAAGCGAGCTTACGTCGTATCGCGCATTATGATTATTGGTCAGATACCGTGCGACGTTCTGTTCTTACCGATTCAAAAGCAGACATACTTTTATTTGGCAATGCAGAGCGTGCTTTACTCGCTTTATCGCATAGGCTTGCTGCCGGTGAAAATATTAAACAAATCCGTGATTTGCGTGGCACGGCGTTTATGACTAGCCGTGGTTGGAAGCCTGCTGATGATTGGTCAGAAATCGATTCCACACGTGTTGATACACCTGGAAAAATCGAAGCGCATCCAAATCCGTATGAGATGAAAGAAAAAGAACCTGAAGCCTGCGGCACGAAAGATTCCGCACCCGTTAAGGTTCAACCTATCAAACTCATGACGCGTGAGGAACGCTTACAACAACAAAAAGAAATTCGCGAGAAAAGTGTAGTCCGACTACCAGCTTATGAAATTGTGAAAGAAGATCCGATTCATTATGCGCATGCTTCAAGGGTGTTTCATTTGGAATCGAATCCCGGTAATGCACGCGCTATGGTGCAAGCACATGGTGAACGTGATGTATGGCTCAATGCGCCACCCTTGCCATTGGCTATGGATGAAATGGATCATGTGTTCGACTTACCTTATGCGCGATCGCCCCATCCTGTGTATGGCAAAGCTAAGATACCTGCTTGGGACATGATACGTTTTTCAGTCAATATCATGCGTGGTTGTTTTGGTGGTTGTAGCTTTTGCTCTATTACTGAACATGAAGGTCGCATTATTCAAAGTCGTTCTGAACCATCGATATTGCGTGAGATTGAACTCATACGTGATAAGACTAAAGGCTTTACTGGCACCATCTCTGATTTGGGTGGACCTACTGCGAATATGTATCGCATGGCTTGCAAAGATAAAACCATTGAAGAGTCATGCCGTCGTTTATCTTGTGTCTTTCCTACTATTTGCTCGAATCTGAATACTGACCATAGCAAGCTGATACAACTGTATCGTAAAGCACGTGATATCAAAGGCGTGAAAAAAATCTTAGTGAGTTCAGGCCTGCGTTACGATCTTGCAGTGCGTTCACCTGAATATGTCAAAGAACTGGCAACCCATCATGTAGGCGGTTTATTAAAAATTGCGCCTGAACATTCTGAAGAAGGCCCGCTATCAAAAATGATGAAGCCGGGCATGGGTTCGTATTACCGCTTTAAAGAATTATTTGATAAATATTCTAAAGAAGCCGGTAAAGAGCAATATTTAATTCCTTATTTTATTGCTGCGCATCCAGGCACCACTGATGAAGACATGCTGCATCTTGCTATCTGGTTAAAAGAAAATGATTTCCGCTTAGATCAAGTACAAACTTTCTTGCCTACGCCTATGGCGATGGCAACAACCATGTATCACACACGTAAAAATCCTTTACGTAAAATCAGTAAAGATTCTGAAGCCGTAGAAACACCACGTTTAGGTAAAGCACGTCGTTTGCATAAAGCCTTGTTGCGTTATCACGATCCCAATAATTGGGAAGTGATACGTGAAGGATTGAAACGTATGGGACGCAGTGATTTAATCGGCAACGGACCACAACATTTAGTGCCACGCACCGATGCGGCGGGAGCACAACGCACCCATCGCTTCAGCAAAGAAGAAACGCCAGCATTAAAAACAATAGCCAAGAAGTTTGGTCATAAAACATTACGGCCCGGTGGCGCAATCAACCGCAAGCGCAGCGGATAAATTATTTAATGAATTTTTAGGGATCTACCTAGTAGGGCGCATTACATTGTGCCGCATGGAATATTCGTTATCCCACAAATCCAAAGTAAATCGCAAAACAAATAGTTTATTTTTTCGTACGATTACGCTACGCTAATCGTACCTACGCGACCACTCAAAATTTAAGAGTCTAATTTTTTGCAAAGTAATAGGCTTGCAGAGATCTCATTCGGCGCAATCTATTGCGCCCTACAATACTTAATAAGATGAATTTGTAGGTACGATTAGCGTAGCGTAATCGTACGAGAGGTACGCGGTAGGGCGCAATGCATTGCGCCGCATGGAATATTCGTTATCTCACAAATTAAAAAATTACGTCAAAGTCAGCTGTCGCCACAAGCTTTGTCCTTTGACTTCTTTATCCAAACTTTTTAATACTACTTCATGTGCGGCGAGTTCAGCTTCATTTGGCTGCACAACGAGAATATCAGCTATAGCAATCGCTTTACCGCTTCCATCTAAAGCACCCGCTGCTCCACCTAAATCCATTGTTAAACTATCCTGACCGCGCGTCATAGCGAGATAGACTTCAGCTAACAACTCAGCATCAAGCAAAGCGCCGTGCAAGGTTCTATGTGCATTCGATATGCCATAGCGCTCACATAATGCATCGAGTGAATTACGTTTACCCGGATAGAGCTCTTTTGCTTGTTGTAGTGTGTCTGAAATTTTATTCACATGTTCTTTGAAACTCGGATAGCCGAGTTTTTCAAATTCCACATCTAAAAAGCCGACATCAAAAGGTGCATTGTGAATAATGATTTCAGCATTCGCTACAAATGCACATAGCTCTGCAATCACTGCTGCAAATTTTGGTTTATCACTTAAAAAATCAGAAGTCAGTCCATGCACTGCTAATGCACCTGGATCGGATTCGCGTTCAGGATTGATGTAGCGATGAAAATTATTGCCTGTTAGTTGACGGTTAACTAATTCAACACAACCAATTTCAATCACCCTATCGCCAGTGCGTGGGTTTAAACCTGTGGTTTCAGTATCAAGAAAGATTTGTCGCATTTGATTTCTTCATTAAAAACTTAGTTTATAAACACGGTTTATAAAACCATTTCCACACCACGATTGGCTAATGTATCTGCACGTTCATTGCCTTCATGACCAGCATGCCCTTTTATCCAACGCCATGATATTTGATGTTGCTCTTGTGCTGCGTCTAAGGTCTGCCATAAATCTACATTCAAGACAGGCGATTTATCTGCTTTACGCCAACCACGTTTTTTCCAACCGACTATCCATTCGCTAATCCCTTTTTGTACATACTGACTATCAGTATGCAAAATAATTTCACAAGGACGCTTCAAAGCATTCAATGCTTCTATCACTGCTTGTAATTCCATACGATTATTTGTGGTGTTTAAAGCGCCTCCACATAATTCTTTTTCATATGAGACTGGTCGTCCGGCTGATTCCCATGCATCCCAACCACCTGCAATAATCCATGCACCCCAACCTCCAGGACCAGGATTACCCTTACAAGCACCATCTGTAAAAATTTCTACTTTATCCATATCACTCACTTTCAACTTCAATCTGCACACGCATTCTATTCGTGGCAGGCACACCTGCACTCATTCGTTTGGTTCGACGTTGTAATGCGGGTCCGACTAAACGCATACCTTTGACTCGTTTAATCGCTTGCACCATATAGAGTGCACCGAGATAAGGCCACCAACGATCACCTGCTTTTTCTAAAAACGCAAAACGCTGCAACCATTTCGTGGTTAGGAACGGCGGTTTATAACAACCGAAGTGACCACGATTGACTTCCATATTTAAAAGTTTTAACCAATCTTTTAAACGCGGCACACTAATAAATTCACCATGCAATGGTAAAAAATGAGATCCCGTGATGCGTCCTACGCCTTGTCTCACTCCCCACATGCTAATGGGATTAAATCCACACACAATCACTTGTCCTTCAGGTATTAAAACGCGTTCAACTTCACGTAAGATTTGATGTGGTTCATTCGCAAATTCCAACACATGCGGCAACACTACCAAATCCAAACTTTGCGTTGCAAATGGTAACTCTGCAAAATCATGTGAGAGTACGACGCGTTGTAGTGAATCCGACTGCGGTAAGGTAAATAAAGCACTATCGGTTTGCCATTTATTTGGCATACGATTGGCTGCCAGACTATCCATACAGGGTAAGCCGATTTGCACAGCGTTATAACCAAAAATATCGGCCGTCAGTTCATCGAGACGAGCTTGTTCCCACGCACGCACATAGCTACCTGCAGGAGTATCAAACCAAGGTGCCAGCGATATAATCGGTTTTTCCATCGTTTGAAGATTGCGTCCTATGTCAGTGAAACCTACATTACAAGTCAGCGCGATTCCTGCTTTTACAGATAATTATTTATGGCTCATTCATGATGACCAACATGCTGCTGTGGTCGATCCTGGTGATGCCGCGCCTGTGTTAGCCATGCTCAAAGCGAAGAATCTACAACTGGACGCTATTTTACTCACTCATCATCATGCTGACCATGTAGGCGGCGTTCAGGATTTATTGCAAAAGTTTGACGTACCTGTATATGGCCCTGCAAATGAAAAAATCGCTGGCATTACCAATAAACTGGATCAAGCAGACCGTGTAGAGTTAGCATCTCCTGCTATCTCATTTTCTGTGATTGATGTGCCAGGACATACAGCAGGTCACATTGCTTATTTCTCAGATGAACAAGCATGGTTATTTTGTGGCGATACTTTATTTGCTGGGGGCTGTGGTCGTTTATTTGAAGGGACTGCCAAGCAAATGACGCAATCACTGGCCAAACTCAGTGCATTGCCCGATTCAACCTTGGTTTATTGCGCCCATGAATACACCTTGTCTAATCTGCGCTTTGCGTTAGCAGCGGAACCAGACAACAGCGCCTTACAACAACGTTTTATCCTTGAAGAACAACGACGTACACGCGGAGAAGCGACCGTTCCTTCCGTTCTAGGCTTGGAAAAAAGCACAAATCCATTTCTGCGTAACCAAGAATCAGCGATTATCGATCTACTCATTACGCAAGGTCGACTCCACAGTCGCGACCCCGTAGAGGCATTTGCTGCCTTAAGAGAATGGAAAAATACATTCAGATAATGAAATATTGTGACTGCACGAGCAAAATAAGTTAGCAAAGTGTCACTGTTTGATTTGACATCTTACCGACATTTACCTTGACGGCTTAAGAGGGACTTCACTACACTTGCCGCTGCTCAATCTGCACGTCGGCAATTTACTGCGCCGATATTCCAACCCCCGGGACTATGCAAGCTCCACGATTTTTAAAATCTCTCACGCTTTTGGTTTTTTTTAGCCTATTCGCCCACTTCTCAACGGCGCAGGCAAATGACGTCAGCGTAGCTCCACTCAATGCCCAAGACACATTGGATGTAGTGATTGAACCTTTGTTTCCTAGTGATAGCTTAAATCAAGATCTCGATATATTTACGTTAACCACTGCACCCGATGGCGCCACTAAAGATTTATGGGATCGCATACGCAAAGGTTTTGCGATTCCAGATTTAAATAATCCATTAGTTGCAACCCACAGCACTTGGTATAGCGCACGTCCTGAATACATGCAAAGGACTTCACAACGTGCATCGCGTTATCTATTCCATGTACTACAAGAGTTAGAAAAACGTCATATGCCGACTGAGCTCGCGCTCTTACCCTTCATTGAATCGTCATTCAACCCACAAGCTTATTCACGCGCAAAAGCGGCAGGTATGTGGCAATTTATTCCCAGCACAGGCCGTGACTACAATTTAAAACAAAATGTATTTCGCGATGAACGACGTGATGTGATTGCCTCTACCAATGCAGCACTAACATATCTGCAAAAACTGTATGGCATGTTTGGTGATTGGCAGATTGCACTGGCCGCGTATAACTGGGGCGAAGGTTCGGTATCACGTGCGATTGCAAAAGCCAAAGCTGCCGGTAGAGGCACTGACTTTAATAGTTTGTCGGATTACATGCCTGCTGAAACACGCAACTATTATCCTAAGTTACAAGCAGTAAAAAATATTATTGCCACACCTATGCAATACGGTATCAAGCTACCGGTCGTTGAAAATCAACCTTACTTTGTCTCGATTAATAAAGCGCGTGATATTGATATTAAGTTAGCAGCTGAATTGGCTGAAATACCGATTGAAGAATTCAGAGCGCTCAATCCTCAATTTAATCGTCCTATCATTCCAGGTAGTCCGACTACAAATATTTTGCTGCCAGAAATCAATGCGCAAAAATTTAAAGAGAATCTGAGTAAATGGACTAAAGCACTTTCAAGCTGGACAGCACATAGAGTGACCACAGCGCGCGAAAAAATCGAAACAATCGCAGCTAAATTTAAAACCACACCACAAGTCATTCGTGAAGCAAATGACATACCGCCTAACATGCATGTGAAAGCGGGATCAGTATTGCTAGTACCTAAATTAGCTACGACGTCGGATAAAGATATTGCAGATGAAGTCGTGAATAACGCGACCATGAATGTAGAAGCCGATGGGCCTGCAAAACGTCGTATCACCATTAAAGTCAGTAAGCATGATGATTTGAAATCTATAGCGCAACGCTATAAGGTCACCGAAGCGCAAATACGTGAATGGAATGATTTAAAAGGTAAAAAAATCGTTGCCGGTCAGTCGTTAAAGCTTGAAGTACGCGCAGGCAAAGCTAAATCTAAAAGTGGTAAAGCTGAGAAATCAGAAAAATCTAGTCGCACATCCAAATCGTCATCGAATAAACATAATCAATAGAGCAACAAGTCTTCTTGGAGTGGTGGTTCAATGCGTACGATTACGCTGCGCTAATCGTACCTACCAAGCCCTTCGAATAAATTAATTTGTAGGTACGATTAGCGTAGCGTAATCGTACGAAAAAACATGCAACCAATCACGCATGTCATTTACGACAATGTTGAATAGGTCGCTGCTGCTAATAATTTCTGCGTATACGCTTGCTGCGGCGAGGATAAAACACTCGCTGTTGCCCCACTCTCCACCACACATCCATCTTTCATGACTATCACACGATGGGACATGGCGCGTATGACGGCTAAGTCATGGCTAATAAAAAGATAGGCGAGGCCGTATTTTTTCTGTAACTGAGCAAGTAATTCCAACACTTGCAATTGCACCGACACATCCAGTGAGGAAGTTGGTTCATCTAACAACATGAGTGCAGGCTTTAAAATCAATGCCCGTGCAATAGCAATGCGTTGACGCTGACCACCAGAAAATTCATGCGGATAGCGTGACATCATGTCAGCTGACAAACCCACTTCTTGCAAACACGCTGCAATTGCATCACGCAAGGCTTGTTGACTGAGATGCGGTTGATGCAATGCCAAGCCCTCACCTACGCTTTGCTCTATGGTGCGTCTAGGTGACAGCGATGCAAAGGGATCTTGAAATACGACCTGCATTTGAGCACGCAAAGGTTGTATTTGCTTGCTCTGCATTGCGCTAATTTCATGTCCATCAAACACGATCTTACCTTCTGTTTTTGCAACAGAGAGTCGCAGCAAGGCCATGCCTAAGGTTGATTTACCTGAACCTGATTCACCAACTATGCCTAGAGTTTCACCTCGCACTAGTGAGATATCAACTTTATCGACTGCGACAAAATCACGCTGTTTGAACCAACCCTGCTTTATAGTGAAACTACAGCGCATTTGCTCTGCTTGCAATAAAGCAGGCGCATCAGACTCAGGATCAGCAACTAATTTATGTGGATGAGAACCCAAGAGTTTTTGTGTATAGCTTTCTTTAGGAGCTGCAAATAATTCCTGAGTATGTCCAGTTTCTATTAATTTTCCATGTTCCATCACTCCGACTCTGTCAGCGAAATGTCTGACTAAATTTAAATCATGGGTAATCATCAACACAGCCATATTGTCTTCGCGCTGTAATTGATTCAAGAGCTCTAGTATTTGTACTTGTATGGTGACATCAAGTGCTGTGGTGGGCTCATCCGCTATCAACAACTTCGGTTTGCAAGCGAGTGCCATTGCGATCATGGCGCGCTGACGCTGCCCACCTGATAGCTCATGTGGATAAGACAGTGCACGACGTGCAGGTTCTGGTATGCCTGTTTTTTCTAATAAAGCCACAGCACGTTGCGCAGCTTGCGCGGCACTTAAGCCTTCATGCAACATTAAAACTTCGGCGATTTGATTACCTATGGTGAAGAGCGGATTTAACGCTGTCATAGGCTCTTGAAAAATCATTGCGACATCTTTGCCACGCAATCCACGCATAGCCGAATCTGATTTTTGCAGTATGTCTTCGCCATTGAATAAGATACTGCCTGATAGATGTGCATCAGGATTAAGTCGCAATATGGATAACGCACTCACGGTTTTACCTGAGCCCGATTCACCTACTAGAGCAAATTTTTCACCTGCTGCTATTTCAAAGCTCACATCATCAACAACAGTTGTATCGCCAAAACTTACACTGAGATGATTTACCTGTAATAACGTCATGCTTTTCTCCTGACGTCTAAGGCATTACGTAAGGCGTCACCTATATTCGTTAACAACAGCAAGGTGATGGTCAACACTAAAAATGTAGAAACAGAAATCCACCATGCATCTAAATTGTTTTTACCTTGTGCGAGTAACTCACCCAAACTCGGTGTGGAAGGTGGAACACCTAGTCCTAAGAAATCTAAACTGGTTAATGCCAAGATCGCAGCACTCATACGGAAAGGTAAAAAAGTTACCACTGGTGTCAAACTATTTGGTAATACATGACGCCAGATGATTTGCCAGTTAGATAAACCTAATGCGCGCGCAGCTTGCACATAATCGAGATGACGATTTCGTAAAAAATCAGCACGCACATAATCCGATAAACCCATCCAACCAAACAAGGAAAGTAAGATCAACAACACCATGAAGCTGGGTTCAAAAATCGAAGAGAAAATAATTAGCAAATAGAGCTCTGGCATGGAGCCCCAGATTTCCATAAAGCGTTGAAAAAATAAATCTGTTCTACCTGCAAAGTAACCCTGCACCGCTCCGGTTAACACGCCCAATAAAACGCCAGTAATCGTGAGAGCTAAACCAAATAAAATTGAAATACGAAAGCCATACAACAAGCGAGCAAATATATCGCGACCACGATCATCTGTACCTACCCAATTTTCTGTCGTAGGTGGCGAGGGATTGGGTACTTTTGCAAAATAATTTAAGGTGTCATATCTGTAGTGATTCAAAGGATAAATTGCCCAATTCCCTTGTTTATTAAATTGTTCTTTAATAAAAGGATCGAGATAATCTGCAGGTGAATCAAAGTCACCGCCAAATGATTTTTCTGAGTAGTCATGCAACACAGGGAACACAATTTGACCCTGATAAGAAGCTATCAGTGGTTTATCGTTAGAGACGAGCTCAGCAAACAAGCTAATGACAAACAACACTGAAAAAATCAGCAAGCTCCAATAACCACGTCGATTTTGTTTAAAGCGATTCCATACACGCTGCCATGGTGCCTGTGATTTCACTAACAATATAGGTGTAGTGGTGTTCATTTGGCTAGGCTTTCAAATTGCACACGTGGATCTACCCACACATAACATAAGTCACCAAGTAATTTCACGACCAGCCCGATTAAGGTAAAGAGATAAAGAGTACCTAATACAACCGGATAGTCACGTCGCACTACCGATTCGAAGGAAAGCAAACCTAAGCCATCCAAAGAGAACAAAGTCTCTATTAATAAACTACCGGCGAAGAATGCACCGATAAAGGCAGCAGGAAATCCTGTGACTAATGGCACTAAGGCATTACGAAACACATGTTTGTATAAGACGACTTTATCGGACAAGCCTTTAGCACGCGCTGTTAAGACATATTGTTTACGTATCTCTTCAAGAAACGTATTTTTAGTCAGCATGGTCATGACAGCAAAAGAACCTGCGACTGACGCTGTGACTGGCAAAGTAATGTGCCAAAGATAATCTGTCACTTTATGCAGGGTTGAAAAACTTTCCCAATCATCTGAAGTCAAGCTACGTAATGGGAACCATTGCACAAAGCTACTGCCTGCAAATGTCACTAATAAAAACACACCCAATACAAAACCCGGTATGGAATAACCTATCAAGACCAACATGCTAGTGATGTTATCGAAGCGACTACCTTCACGTACTGCTTTTGCAATTCCTAAGGGTATAGAAATAAGATAAGTCAAAAAGAAGGTCCATAGCCCTAAGGTGATAGAAACGGGTAATTTAGATTTCACTAACTGCCACACATCTTCATGATGATAAAAACTTTGTCCTAAATCGAAGCGCGCAAAACCTTTCAACATCAACCAAAATCGTTCGACAGGTGGCTTATCAAAACCATATAAAGCTTTAATTTCTTCTACACGCTCTGCATCTACTCCCTGACGGCCACGATATTCCGCTCCACCGCCACCGCTAGAAGATTCGCCTGCACCAGTCTGTCCTTTTTTTAATTCAATCAGCATTTGTTCAACCGGACCTCCCGGCACAAATTGAATAACAGCGAAGGTGATACTGATGACACCTAGCAAAGTAGGAATCATGAGTAATACACGTTTAAAGATATAAGACCAGAGATGCATTTTTTTCTCTCATCAATTTTTAGTCAGTAATAGCGAACTATTATTTATTTCTTGGTGTCTTTTCCCACCAATTGGAAATCATATAACGATCAGCCTGATAGTATTTCGGCGACACAGATGGAATTCCAAAGCGATTTCTGTACGCTACTCTGTGGGTCGCTGAATACCAGTGTGGCACGACGATGTACTTGTGTAGTAGTACTCTATCTAATGCGCGCGAAGCAGCGACTAATTCTGCACGTGAATCTGCTGATACCATCGCAGTGACTAATTTATCGACTGCGGGATCTTTTAAGCCCCATGAATTACTTGATCCATTGGTATCCGCTGCTTTCGATCCAAAGATATCAAACATCTCACTGCCTGGACTGACGACATCAGAGAGTCGTATGCTAGTCATATCAAAATCAAATTCTTCCATACGCTTCTGCACTAAAGCAAAGTCTGCAGTACGTTGTTTGACTTGTATGCCTAATTTTTCAAGATTACGTGCATAGACAGAAATAATGCGTGCTAAAGAAGGATTGTCATCCATGATTTCTAATTTAAAGATCTCACCCTGCGCATTACGCAGAGCACCATCTTTATATTCCCAGCCTGCTTGCTTTAATAATTCACGTGCTTGCAAAAGATTAGCGCGTAATGAAGAAGTGCCGTCTGTGCGAGGTGGCAATGGTGCCTCACCAAACACAGCAGGATCCAACTGGTTTCGCATAGGCTCTAGTAATTTCAATTCAGCCTCGTTAGGCAAGCCATGTGCGCCGAGTTCTGAATTACTAAAGAAAGAATCGATACGTTTATATTGTGAATAAAAGAGCTGACGATTCATCCATTCATAATCTAAAGCTAAAACTAAGGCATGCCGTACTCGCACATCTTTAAATTGTGGACGACGCATATTCATTACAAAGCCTTGCATGCCCGCTCCGTTGGAATGCTTTAGCGTCGCTTTAATCAGTTCACCGTTCTCGAATTTTTTTCCTTTATAAGAACGCGCCCAATTTTTAGCTTTGAATTCAATCACAGCATCGAATTCACCCGCCATAAACGCTTCAAGACGTGCCACATCATCTTTGTAGTAGCGATAGACAATGCGATCAAAATTAAAACTACCTCTACGGACAGGTAAATCTTTTGCCCAATAATCTGGATTACGTTTAAAACTAATCATGCGACCAATTTCATAACGATCAATCAAATAAGGACCACTAGCTATCGGTGCTGTTAGCTGAATTTTGTCAAAGGCGGTACCTGCTGCCCATTTACGTGAAAACACCGGCATACCACCGACAATTAAAGGTAATTCACGGTTTTTATTTTTAAAATCAAAACGCACAGTGCGTTCATCTAAAACGACGCATTGTTTAACGTCGTTAAAAATCATCTTGAACTGTGGCGCACCCTTCGTGATCAAGGATGTAAATGAATGTTTAACGTCTTCTGCTGTGACGGGATCACCGTTATTAAATTTTGCATTGGCATGCAATGTGAAGGTCATGGACAAACGATCTGAAGCAAGTTGCATGTCCTCTGCTAACAAGCCATACATAGTTGCTACTTCATCCGTTGAATTAATCGCCAGCGTTTCAAACATCAGATTACTCAGACCAGCAGCCGTAACGCCTTTGAGTGAAAAAGGATTGAATTTATCAAAGCTAGTGCGAGCATCTGGATTGGCTAAATATAATTCACCACCCTTGGGCGCATTAGGATTCAAATACTCGAAGTGGGTAAAGCCGGCTTGATATTTAGGCACGTCATACAAAGAAAAAGCATGGGCAGCCCACGCAGCATGACTAATTAGGGCAGATAACAGCAAGAGGTTGCGGATAAGGTGAGTCATCATCTGTTCAAAGGACGCTAAGGTAAAACACAGAAAAGCTGTGTGCAAGGTAGCAATAGGATAGCGTTTTTCTGCTCTGGTGGCGGACTCGCCTGCTATAGCATGCTAAATCGCTATCAATTTTCGATAGAAGCTAGGTTTTCAAACGGGCTCATAGCCCCTACAATTGCGCGTTTAGACGGTGCAATCCGCACTGACCAACTGGAGTTTCGCATGGCATTTTTACAAGGCAAAAAAATTCTCATCACGGGTGTGTTATCAAATCGCTCGATTGCGTATGGCATTGCACAGGCCTGTAGGCGCGAAGGTGCTGAATTAGCCTTCACTTATGTAGGCGAACGTTTTAAAGACAGAATTACAGAATACGCAAAGGAATTTGATAGCTCTTTGGTATTCGAATGCGATGTCGGTAGCGATGAACAAATTGCTGCTTTATTTGCCGATCTCGGTAAATCTTGGAGTCAACTTGATGGCTTAGTCCATGCCATAGGCTTTGCGCCACGTGAAGCAATTGCTGGTGATTTCTTAGATGGTTTATCACGCGAAGGCTTTCGTGTAGCACATGATATTTCTGCGTATAGCTTTCCAGCTCTGGCAAAAGCGGCCTTACCTATGCTGTCACCGAATGCTGCTCTGCTAACGCTGTCTTATTTAGGTGCAATGCGTGCGCTACCTAACTACAACACCATGGGTTTAGCCAAAGCCTCACTCGAAGCCAGCGTACGTTATTTAGCTGAATCACTGGGCAAACGAGGTATCCGTGTGAATGGCATTTCTGCAGGTCCGATTAAGACTCTGGCCGCAGCAGGCATCAAAGATTTCGGCAAGATTTTA
>JAIXOW010000058.1 GCA_027486615.1 Oxalobacteraceae bacterium
AGTTCGAAAATGATGTTAGGAACTATGGAAAAAAATGAATCACATAATCAGTCATTTTGCAAATATGACCTAAGCCGTGTGCTGTTTCGAGTTCCCAACAAATTCGCGCAATTTGATTGGTTGTTGCCATCTGCACTTTGATTGGTTGTTGTGTGTCATGAGTCATTTCGTCACGGTGTACACGTGCTCAATTTTGATTGGTTGGTCAGTTAGGCCGTTCAAGAAAAAACGTTACTTCTGGTTTTGTTCTTGTGTACGGCTTCACTCTCAATTTTCTCTGTTCGACGTGCGGACGTGTTCATCCAGAACTTAGAAAATTTTCTCATTTTTTTCTTCAATCGAATAAAAAAAACACAATGTCTGGTCCCTTGCCTTTAAATGTGATGGCTCGCCGAGTCCTAGGAATTGCTAGGGCCTCCATTGCTGCAGAAATGGAACAACGCCGTGCCTTCGAGGCCGCCGAAGCCGAAGGAAACCAGGTAGTCAGTTTTTTTAAAAATCGTGGATATGTGCTAAAATAATGTTTAATAAGTTTATAATTGTATTTTCTTCATTTTCATTCGCGCATTTCTTTTTATAGAATCCGCGCCGTACCCTCGAGGAAGCAGTGGCCGCCGAGAATGCAGAGGCCGCCGAAGGACCTGGAACCGAAGCTAACCAGGTAGTTAGTCCTTTTTCAAACATCGTTTGCGAATATCTGAATATGTGCCCAAAATTTGTGAGAGTGTTACAATTGTATTTTCTTCATTTTCATTTTCTTTTTCACAGAATCCGCGCGACCAGGAGTCTCTGGAAAACGCTGGCCCTGATGCTGGCCCTGACGCTGGCCCTGACGCTGGCCCTGACGCTGGCCCTGACGATGGAGCCAATGGGCGTACCGATTCCATGCGTCCCTCACCCAGTCATTCGGATGAAGAATTCGGCGAGGATTGGGCCGAACATGTCGATTACGAGGACGCGAATGAGGACGACGACGACAACGACGGTTGGAATTCAGAGGGCCTCTGGATTGGCGATCGTGCAAGCGACCCAGATGTAAGTTAATTTTCTATGAGTTTTGAACACTTAATTGGCATTAGAATTATAAATAATTATGAAAGATTATGTTTTGATTATGATTATTAATTGATTATGTGATCAATTGTGTATTATGAAATGAAAGTAAGGAAGTTGTTATCCATTTCAGGTTGCCGTTCTTGGCATGGCAAGGGCCATTACACGCCAAAGACGCCTTGCATTCCGTGCAGCTGTAGCCGCCGAGGATCGTGGCGAAGTCGGAGCAGTTGCTGCCGCAGAAGGTCCCAGAGAAGGATTTTTCCGGGTTCGCCTAGGATCTTTTGAGGTAAACATAACGATATCCCAACATATTTTTCTGATCTACAGTGTCTGTCTGTCTGTCTGTCTTCGTATCTTATCCGTATCTCGTATAACTTGTTTTCGAGTAACCGAATTATTTTTTGAGTATCAAATTTACATTTCCAATTTCAGTTGGGTCCTGATCTTGTCGAGTCTCCAGAGGACAATGGCGCCAGTGGTGGTCGTACCGAGCAGGACAACAATGCTGGCGGAACCGCAGAGCTGAACTTGGAGGTATAATTGTCCCGTATAATTTTCCAGTTTTTTTAGTTTAGTTTAGTTTATCAAGTTTTAGAATGGAAAATAGAAATGGAATTTTAGGATTAGAATTGTGAAAATGATATTCGGTTAATGTAATCAAATTAAATTATAAATTGCAGGCAGTTCGTGAACAGTTCTCGGACTTGGACTTGGGCGGAGATAGCTCCGGACAACAAGAGGACAACAACAACGGTGGCACACCGGAACCGGACTACAACGGTATCGGATCGTTCAGCTTGGCAGATATGTTGGAGGTAATTTTTACGATTCTAATTTTCCTAGTAGATTTTCTTGAATATCTTTTGTAAAGAGTTATTGTCACAAGTATATCACAATTTGATTGTTTATGTGACATAAGTGTTAGAAGAGGAGTGAAATTAAATAAATAAATTATACTTTGCAGGCCATTCGTGCTGAGCACGCCGGTTCTCCTGAGCCCGAGGGCGACCGTACCGAAGCAGATACTGAGTCCTTGGAAGAAGAAGATGAGGAGGAGGAGGAAGAAGAGTACGTCGAGCCAGAATACGCAGGACGATACTTTGGTGGTATGGCCGAACAACTGGGACTGCAGCCGTGGGCCGGCGGTGTGGAGGTAATAAATGTCACCTTTTAAACGTACAATTACTTTAATTGACTGATGGTATGATTTAGACATTTAGGGCAATTGGCACTATCGATTTAGTGTTTTAATTGTTGTTGGAGCAAAAGCTAAGAAGTTGTTGTATATTCCAGTTTCTGATTCTCCGTCTCGGCGATACTCCCGATGAGGACGAAATCTTCCCTTGGGATGGACGCAACCACGTCTCTGAGGAGTAGGAGAGCTGTCCCATTGTCAGCGTATCAAGAAACGAGCTTATCGAAGAAAATGCTATCAGAAAATGGATATTTCAATATTGGGGAATCGAATAATGTAATGATGTAATTGGGGATCCCATCTGTAATTGATGTCCCACTTTTCTTATCTAATTTTCGTTAAATGTGTATATAGCAAATATCCATCCGAATATCGTATATAGAAGTTATCGTATCAGAAGGAGAGTGAATCCCTAATCTGAAAATTCGATCCCGAAAATACCATTAGATATTCGTTCATTTGTATAATATTTGTATAATAAGTGCTTTAGTTTGGATTCCCATAGTTTGTACCTGAAACTGAACAGAAAATGCTCCTTAAGTCCCGAAATTTGATAGAATCCCATTTGATGTATAG
>JAIXOW010000253.1 GCA_027486615.1 Oxalobacteraceae bacterium
CCATAATTTATGTCATAACCATCTGGGTATGGAGGTTCATTTTCATTCCTCTTTGGTGGTAAGGATGCCATGGTGTTTTGTTTTGGTCTTGGCAGTGCTTCTCCTGTGAATCTTTGTCGGAGTCTGATTGCCTGCTCTATGCTCCGAGGTCTGACAATGCCGAAATCTTTCTTGATATTTATTTTGGCATATTGTGGCTGAACTTCTTCTGCGGACGAGGCATCGCTGTCACTGTCTCTTTCCATTCCTCCTGGGATTGTGAGGCAGATGATTGCTGGGTGTTGTTTTCGTGTTTGTTTGTTATTTCCATTGTCAGATTCTCTTGGTTCACCATCTTCATTTGGTGGGCTTGAATGTGGTTTTGGTTCATTGTCATGTTGGTTGGTGCCCTTCTCTTCGTTGGTGTCGGAGTCATCGCTGCTGTCATCTGATGAACTGTCTTTGTTTTCTGGTTCTTCAGTTTGAGAATCTTCTATTTCGTCTTCATTGAACCCATATTCTGGTTTGAAAACACATCTTATCAGGTGTTGATGTCCCAAGTCCCAGGTAAAACGGGTTGGATATAGAGTGTTTAGTTTCCTGGCGTCCTTGTATTTTTTGATTTCCCCAATGGGCAGGTGGATTCCGATGTGTTTGAATGCTATTTTGAGTTTTTCAATCGAGTCTGTTGTTATTTCTCTTGCTTCTTGTCCGTCGAAGGTCACTTCCCATCTGATCTTCATGTCGATGTCTCGGGGAGGTTCGTACCTCCATCCTGCGAGGGCTCCCAGAAACATGCTTGAACTTTTCCTTACTTGTGTCCACATGTAAGCAAATACTTGTGGGTGGAAAAATTGGCTTGCTGTTGGCATTTCTTCTTTGATCGTGAACCATGTGGATCCGATTTGGATCGTGATTCCCATTTCGTCTAGAGATTGAGTCAGAATCCATTTGAATTCTCGTTTTTCTTCTTCTTCGGTGTCTCCTAGCTTCAGTTTGTGGAAAGTCCTCCTCCATTCTGTTTTAGTTGTGGGGGATTTCTTCTCACTTTGGTTTGAGAAATGGATTTCTTTCAGTTTGTTCTTCAGATTTTTCTCCACTAATGAAATCCATGTGAGTTGGAGGTCTTCGTGATCCTGGTCATCAAACAGGTTCTGTTGTTCGAACCCTGATTGCCATGCTTTGAAGTGTTGTCTGACGTCCTGCCATTCGCTGAAACGGTATTGTACATCTTCGTCGAGGTGTGTGTTCATCGTATAGATGGTTGGTTTTGGAAGTGTCGTCTTGGTTGCTTCTTCCATTGATTGTGCATCTTCTTTCTTCATTGGCTCAGAATCTTGGGTTTGAGAATCCACCGTGAGTATCTGTGGGTTGTTGATAGGCACCAGGACTGGAATTGTTTCTGACTCTTTGGATTTTATTTCTTCTTCTGCTGATGGTGTCTGATCATGTTCGATCTTGTTCAGTGAAGTGGCTACCTGCTCCCAGATACATAGGCGTTTTCCAGTGATGGTTAATAGTGATTTCTTCTTGAGGATTGTGTTGTCCAACCATTGGCCTTGCCCAGTGTGAACAAGATCAAATTCTTCTGCATCCAATCCCACCTTCCTGTACTTGATATCTGTCTTCTTGATTTGGTACATACATCTTGTATTTAAGTGGTTCTCGAGTTCGACGAGGTTGTATGGATCTATTTTGTTCTGTGTGAATGCCTGAGTGGTGTCGATGTAGACGTGTGGCTTCCGCGTGGAGGTACTGAACATGTTCATGGTTTGAAGGTGTGTTAGGAAGATTGCCTGTATGTCTTGCATGTCATGGAGGGATCCTTGATTTTCGTTGGTGAATCTCTCCCTCCGGTATCTCAGAGTGGCAAGGCTTCTCTTGTCCCAATTGATGACATCTGTGTTGTAGAGTCTTCGGATGATGTTCTGAGTGGAAGTTCTTTCCTCTGTTTCCCTGAATCTTCTGTCTTCGATGGCTTCTTTCTCTTCTGGTGTCATTTCTTGAAGTGGCATGTAGAGGAAGTCTTTATCAACGAGACCTGTGTACTTTCTTTTGGCTTGTTTGGCAAGTTCTCTCAGTTTCTTCTCCTGAGGCCTGGTGTTTCGGTCCCATCGATGACAAAAATGTCCTGTCCTGCGAGTGTCTTTCAGTCTTAAATAGAGTCTGGAGACGTCAGATGCACTCCATCCTTTCTTGCCTTCAAGTGTCTGAATCAGTGCATCAGTTGGTTGTTTTGCTTTGTGATTGAATTGCTTGCACATGATTTCCATGTACTTCATAACCATGATGTTGGTGGTTTCGCATTCTGATTTTTCTTCAGCTGGTCTGTTGATGTGCAATCCTGCTTCTGCCAAATCTTGGAAGTGTGATTGAATCTTGTAACAATCTTCTTCGTCCCATTCTGGAAGGTTGATGATGTCGTTGACCAGGTCGAAGAATTCATCTGTTCGTCTGTAAACACCTCGGTCGAGATGTTCAAGTTCACCGATGTAGTAGAGGAATCTTGTTGGTTTGAGTTCTTCTTTGATTGTGTGTAAAAGATTCTTCATGTTTTGCCGAATGACCTGGTTTTCAACGTGGTGTTCTTCTTCTTGTTTCCCATGTTCAGGTGTGAGTGACTCTTCTTGCTGTTTTATTTTGTTGATCTGAGCATGGGTCCATGTTTCCTTTCTGAGTAGTTCGAATGCCAATTTCAGTGTTGCTTTCACTTCGTGTTCCATTGGGCTTGTCGTTGCTTTGGTGTTTTTCATTTGTTTTCTCAATAAGCTGATGGCTGAAAGCACCTCGTCATAGACTTTGGAGAGTTTGTATGTTTTTTCCTCATGCCTATTCTTCTTCCATGGCTTTTTTGCTTCTTCGTCATCGAGGTCATCCAGAATTGGGTATGGTATTTTTCCTTTGTCTTGCCATTGTGCATCGCAATTGTTCTCCAGGAGTGTGATTAGGCTTCTGATCATGATGGTGAGGAACTGGAAAAACATGTGTTCTGGTTTTCTTGCAAGTCCGATCAGGTTAGTTCGTGGTGGCCGAGGATCTCTTCTGATATCCATGGAGAGGTCTCTTCTGAAGTCGATGGCTCTGTCTTCGAAATTTCCAATTCTTCTCCAGCTTCCTCTTTGCCCGTTTCTTCCCAATGGGTCATGGTAAACAGGGGTGTCTTGTGGATTTGCTTGGATGAAGACTGAGTGTGTTGATTCATACTTCACGATTTTCAAGTTTTCGCATTCTTCTTTCATTTTCTTTTTCTGATCCCCAGGCATCATGAGTAACAGATGGAAAATGCTGTTTCGGTGTCCAAATCCATCTTTTCTGCTCGTATGTATAGGTTGATTTAATTTCGGGATCCAGGGTAGTTTTGTGTTTCCACATCTAGGTGGTGGTTCAGTTATTTGGTTTGGTTTGGTTGGGATGTCCTGAACTGTTGTTTGAATCTTCTTCTTAACCCATTTATTCTCGTTGTAACTGGCGTCAAAGCTGAAGACGCATTCTTTGATGTGGCTGATAGCTGTCATCCAGATGCCTTCTGGGCTCCATGGGTTGACATCTGGCTTTCGTGGGAAGTCATTGTCTAGGAAGACGTCTGGTGATGTGTGTATTCCAAATTTCCTCAGTGATTCAATTTGGCTTTTGCATTGCAATTTTAGCCTTCCATCTTCCATTCCATTTTCATACGAAGTTTTAAACAAATCGTCATAGTGAGACATCCATGCTTTCTTGAATCCAGCAGTGGTAATGGGCTGGAGGCCTGATTTTGTTTTGATCTTGCCTTCTTTCATGATCATGGTCCACAATAAGGTGAAGGTGCGTGGCCAGAAAAAGGAATCCATCGTCATATCATGGTCAATCTTCTGTGCTACTACTTTTGGTTCGATGTGGATGTTCATTTCTTCCAATGATGCCCTGATAATCTGATGGCATGTAGTTTCTCCAATGATGCACATCTGATTTTTAGTTGAGAGTCTCCATTGTCTCTTGGTGGTGGGGAAAGAAATGTCAGGATGTTCTGCAATATAATTTTCATAACAGTTCTTCAGGTGTGTCTCCAAGAGTGAGATCCAGATTATTTGCAATTCTTCTTCTTTATTCTTTCCTTGGTTGATCTCTCCCAATTCTTTCAAATTGTTTCTGACATCTGATGGAGGTGGTCCAGTTTTTCTGACTTCTTCCTCTTCTTCTGATTCTGAGTTTTCTTCTTGTTCATCTGTGCTGGAGTGGCTAAAGACAAGAAGATTTGGTCTTTTCTTTTCTTCCGTATTTGTTTCGTTTTGTTGTTC
>JAIXOW010000330.1 GCA_027486615.1 Oxalobacteraceae bacterium
ACTTCCGGAACTTTGGTGTCCATCCATTCCGGATCTCCCCTTGGCAGTGGGTAGAGAATGACAATCGTGACTGTCGGGTTTGCAATGGAGAACTCGGAGACAACTTCAACTTGGTCTTTCACTGTTTTAAGCAGTACCTCATCCCGATCCTTTTCTGCTGCGGCCCTGCACCTCCAGGCAACCTCGTTGAGGATTGTACCGATGACGACCTTGCCAATTTGTTCGATATTGCATCCGGAAAGAAGCATCTTGATGGACTCGTTGTTCATAGCTTGCTCGAAGATGTTGTCGCCAATGGCCTCACCAATGAGCCTCCTGTGCGCGTTGTAGGTGTTTCTGAGGTTGGAGTCTCCGATGAACATGGTGACGTCCGGTTTGGCTTGCTCTGCAACCTCCGAAACTTCCACAGGTTTTGCCTTCTTTTCATTGACTTTCGGCATCTTGAGCAATTTTGAGGTTAATTTTGTTTGATGAAAAAGGAACTTCGAAACGTTTTGAAGAGCGTCTTCAAGAAAATGAGTTTGTTGTTTTGATACAGCTGATTCAGCTGTCGCCATGTTAGGGATGCGTCAAGTAAGAACGAGTCTCGAGATTACGCATCCTAAATAATTAGGGCTGCGCAATGCAGTTTTTAAAGTCTTTTCGATGCAAGATAAGTTGGTTAGAGGTCTTTATTTATATTTTAATTTAAATTGGTGTACAAATCAAAGATGTCCTGTGACATTTTACAACTTTCAGCTTACAATGTGATAGTTTAATCAATTTAATCAGAGAGACCCGCAAGCACCCAGGAGGACATTTCTGCTTGTGAAAATTGCTTATCGTATTTAGGAAAACATTATGAACAGCTTTATTGTTTGATTATATGTATTTATGCGTTTATAATTCATTGATTATAATTTTGTTGCTATCTTACTACTTTTGTTGGGCAGATTTACTACATCTTCTTTCTTTCGTCTTCTCTTTCTTCATTTTTCTTCATTTGAGGCAATTTTGGAATTGATCACTTCTTCTTGACCTTCTCCAGCTCGAAGATTGCCCTCAGCATCCTCGAGTTTTCCAGCTCAGTGAGGTCCCTCAGCTCCCTCAGTGTCGATAAGATCTCTCGTTCCACATCTCTTACGGCTCCAAGCAGTCTGATCCTCTCTTCCTCTGTTAATCCAGGCAAATTTAGGTTTCTTTTATGACTCATTAGCTCTTGTTCGAGCCGTCTTAAGTTATCTTCAAGAAAAGACCTATTTGCCATTTTGATTTTGATTTTGATTTGAGATCTTTTCACCGTTATTCGAGGTTTGAAACTGGCTTGTAATACAGCTTGCTTTGTTTAATCGCACTAGCGAGACACGTTGATGCATGTGTGGCGTCATACATGCAGGCTATTGGGAGTGTCTCTTACGTTTACTTTTGTTACTAACTTGATTTGAGCTTCAGGATTTGTTTGTGTTAGAAATGGAGGCCGTCAATCTCGCCGAGGCCATCGCTGACCTCGACCGCCAGGAGAGACTACTGACTTTAGAGCTGAAGGACGTTTTATGTGACATCGCGACCCCAGAGGCATCAGACACCGAGGCCGACAACGAGGACATCGAGGAGACAGACCTGGCCAACGTTCGTGGCTCCTTAATGCAGGTGGATTCGTTTCCTCGTCGTCATACCGAGTATTCAGAGTTGTATCAACGTCCGGAATACCGGCTGAAGGCGAAGCTCAAGGTCCGGTTTGCCAAGAAATTATTGAAGTCGGTCCGTTTGGAACCGCTGATGGCCGGTTCCAACCTCATCGAGTCGCTAAATCGTGTGGAGTCCACCTATCCGGACGACGGAGGACGCGAGGGGATAAATCTTCTGGTTGCCATTCACAATATTGTCGTTGAAAATTAATGATGCATTGTTAAAATTTGCTTTGTTTAAGTGGAAAAAAATACAGAGAGTCCTTTTTTAGTCAATTGTGTAATTTATTTTGATAGTTTAGGCATTATTGGTCAGACTAAAGTCTTTCCAGCGTGCATTGAATCTGTGCATTGTATCTTGCTTAGTTGCAATGTACTTTTCCACGTTAAATTCTTGTAGAATGATCTTGTTAATATTTTCTTCCGTTATAGTATTTTTTTCTTCTCTTTGTAGAATTAGACTTCTTTTAATTAACGTAAATATCATGCTTATAGCGGGATGTGATCTGAGGCCATAGAGGAATCCTTCTTTCGTTATTTGAATTGATCTTCGATTAGTAAGGTTTGCATTTAGTACCCTTTGTAGATTTTCAATTGTTTGCCTTGCAATATTGCAATCCCATATTGCGTGAATTGTGGTTTCCGGAATATTACATTGTGTGCAATTTGGAGACGCCTTGATTCTCCAAAGAAATAGATGTTTCATAGTCGGATAGGCATTATGTAGTATTTTATATTGTACTCCTCTTAGAGGAACATTTTTTGTCATTTTAAAGCATGTTATAAATGGGTTGTTGTCTTCATGTATATTCGTGTTGTATCTTGTGTTTAATTCCATTATTGTTTTCGGTTTCAATATTTGAGATATTAACCTTTTCTTAATTTGTTTTAGGTCAACCAGTTTATGATTGACCCATTTGTTTATGTCTGTACAGATTTCATTTGCACAGAAATCCGGATCCACATAAGTGTCCCATCTTCTACTCCTTCCTGCCAATGACCTCCAGTGAATAGGGAAGCTATTCCATAGTTGGAAAGCTTCTAAAGAAACATTGTTTTCTTTAAAGATTTTAAGTTGTCCAAATGTGGTTACTCCTCTTCTTCTTAAATTTTCCACCATAAATTTTTGATTGTTATTGATATACTGTGAACGAGATAGGTTATGATTGGACATATACAGGTAGTAGTTTCTATGCATCTGATTGTCATTACTTTCGTAAAATGACTTGAGATCTTTTTCTGTGCATTGATTTAGCTCACGATGAGTTGTTATTGCCATGTCAATGTACGAGGATCTGTTCTTGGTAACCGCCGAGTCATGACTGAAGTCGAATCCTTTACGTTCCAAGATAAAATTAGTGATGGTGGCAACAGGGTGTTTAATGTGCATTGATCTTAGGAGAGTTTTATATTTAATTGCTTTGTTCAGTATCATTATGTTAGGTGCTTTAAGCCCTCCATCCATTTTTTCACATTGAAGGGTTTCCCTCCGGATTCTTCCCCTCGCCGACGACGAGTCGGACTTTAGATTCCAAATGAATTTATAGATTATTTCTTCAATTTTCTTTTCTTCCTCAATTTTAATGTTTGTTGCTTGTAGAGAATAGATGAGTTGACTCAGGCCAAAGGTTTTAACCAGTAGTATTTTCCCTTCTGTCGACACATTACGTTGTCTCCATATGTTCAGTTGCCGTTCCATTTTGATTATTTTATCTTTGATGTTTGATTGATAAGCAACTTCTTTATTACTTGAGAAAGTAATACCACAGATTTTTACTGATTCCTGGGTCGTAATATAGATTCTTTGTTTGTTAAATATTAGTTTGCATCTTTCTGGTGGAGGATTTTCAATCCCAATGATCATTATTTCTGTTTTTGCGACATTTAGCTTGATTCCCGAGATTTCACTGAATTTTTCGTAAATTGAGATTACAGCTTGTATTCCTTCTTTATTTTGGCATAGAGTTGTGATGTCATCGGCATATGAGAAGTTTATTATACTTTCTTCATTATCTTTTCCGGGATTTAATATTACTGGAGTAATTCTTGGATCTTGATTAAATTTCCTCAATAGAGGTTCAATTGCAATTATAAATAGTGCGCACGATAGTGCATCTCCTTGTTTTACTGACTGTTCTATGTTAAATGATTGTGATATGTGACCGTTAATTAGTATTGAAGCCTTGAGATCTGTGTAAATTGTTTTCACTTGATCACAGTAGCTTTG
>JAIXOW010000093.1 GCA_027486615.1 Oxalobacteraceae bacterium
GGACAACCCCAAAACACTGTCATAACGGCTAGTGATATACGACTCATGCCAGAAGGGCCCCTGAGTGCTGTATACGCCAATGTAGATACTAATCATACCAATAAAGTATCTGCTGTTAACGCTTATATGGAAGCGAGAGTCTCATCTGTTATAAAACAGGTTGAAGCTGTAGATGATAGGATGCTTGAACAACACAAGCATGTCTGGATCATCACTGGTACAATATCAATCACAGTACTGATTATTGCACTAGTTGTCTGTTTATTATGTCGCTGCTCTACCAGAGCGCGTCGTAAAATTAGAGACATTAGAGGTAACTTTTCTGAACTAACAAGAAAAGTCCTCGAACCAGAGGTTGAGCATCAGCTTAGGATTAATAATCCTATGGACCCTGAAAGTGGCAACGCCACTGCTCCACCCATCTCTCGAAGGAGGGATGCTTGGTTAAGGCACTTGCGTGAACAGAGAGATGCTGTTCGGGCATTGAGGCCACACAGGCAGAGAGCTGCAATAGATATTCAGCTTGATGATAAGGAAAGTTCTTACATAAACCTGAATGATCCTGAATTGGAAACAGAGGCTAGATACACATCCCGCCCTCTGTCACGCCCTAGCGCGTTTAGTGCATTATCAGGCCTAGGTAGTTATCCTAGAGTCCCTAGTCCACTAATTAAAGAAGCCAAGGAATATGAACTTGAGCGTCTTAAGGGTGAAACTGAGCTAACTGAACAGCTTAGTGAAACTCTTTCTCCTAACACTATTAGGAGAAACCAAAATTACATTGCTGATGTGTGATTCTACATTACAGTGTAGTAAAAACTCAAAAGAGGAAACGGTCTTAAAGATTGGTCGTTCCCCTCATTTCAATGTTCGACAGTATGTAAGTAAATTAGACCAATTTATTTACATGTTGGAATTGAATCACATTTTATTTCCTGCAAAAACAGGAATGAATGTAAAAAGGGATTTTAGAATTGCCCTAAGACATACAAAAGCAGCAGTAAACAATTTAAAATCAAAACTGTTTTGCTTATCTAACTCAAATAAGCTTAGTCCTTTAAAACTAGCTTCTATGAGGTGTAAAAGAAAGAAAAAAGGAGTTGATCTTTCTTTTCCTAAAACTATTGGTCCGTCTAGATTTGTTACCAATAGCGAAGCCAGTCACAATAAATCTGATTTAACGAATAATCAGAATATTGTTGAAATCGATCTAGAAAAAGATGTCGAAATAATTGATATCTCAGAAGATCGAGATGAAGCAAGAAACGCAGCTATCTCTTTAATTGAATTAAGAGATTCTGGTCATAAAAATGCTGTTAATACGCAAATTGCTAAACCAATTTTGCCTATTAAAAGTACACAAGAATTGCATTTGAATATGGATAAAAGCAATATTGTACCTAAAAAGTATGGACAGGAATTACATATACCAATGGATATTTCTGTACCTTCTGTTAAATCTATTCAAGTAATAGATTTGAAGCCATTTTTAACTCCTGTAGAAGGAACTAAAAATGTATCTAATATAGTTAGGATTGGTAATACAGCCTACACTATAGAAGAGTTAAATTTCGAAGTGGTACAATAAGAAAGTGCCGCTGACAATTATATGAAAAATGTGCAAAAATGACGTCACCCAACGTCTTTGTAAAAACATCACTTAACCCTTCCCCTGTATTAACTCGTCCGTTAATGCTAGGAAAGACTCATTTAATTGCTAGCAATGATGCGAAAGCTAGCAATATTGAACATGTTAGTCCAGGCAATTATCGAAGAAGATTGCATGGTATGATTAGAAAACTTAAGGGCATGAAAATTGCTCCTAAAACTAGGAATCATGCTGGTCGATTATTAATTGAGAGATCAGAGATTGCCAAAGCCAACTTGATGAACAGTCTTCAATGTTTATCAGAAACTTTGGGTCAGATAATTACTCTTGATGCCTCTATTCAAAGAAATGAGCGCAAACAAGAACGAAAACGGTTACTTAGAGAACGAACAAATAAGTTATCTGAGATTGCCCAAGTAATGGATATTAATGAGATAATGACTATCCACAGAAATATCATGAGTAATAATAACAAAAATATTTCTCATGTGCTAAGTAATGAGCCGATTACAAGCCCATATGGAAAATATTTGCCCAGTGCATCTTTTCCATCTCTATATTCTACTCCGTTTGACGAATTGTCAGATGTTTCTGATCAATCACTAGATGCATCAGATGAGATAAATATAGATGAATCTGATACTGAATTTATTGATGTTGTAAATTGAGTATCTTTACATAAAGGAACAAATCTATCTTTATAGCGTTGTATCCAAATGTTTCAAAATATTTTCTCTAAGAGAAGAAAATTGTTTGCCACGAGCACCCTAATGAGTCGCGCAATGAATGCTCAATAGGGGAGCCAGCTAATAAAAGACAGTTGTTGATTTGATTCATGCAAATTGAATCAAACAAACAATCTGTTTGTCTAAACTCAGTATAGCTTCCAACAGGGGTTACGAACTGAATTTGGACAAAAGTTCCTCTTACTATTGTGAAAAATGTAAGAAGTTCTATCCGTAACAATAGATTGCCGCACAAGCGTCAATGCTTGCTCACGAAACCTATTCGCGCACCTAGAAAGCGATTTAGTTTTGACACGAAATCCTGGTAAGACATCCCTGTTTTGCACAAACCAGAGATGACACCCTGCTCAATATGTTGCGACAACTAGAGCATAAAGTTGCGCACGCTTTGAGACTTATGAGAACTCCGCTAGCTTACCCTAGCCGGACCTCAGAGGACGAGGACGCGAACATTTTATGATCGTGCCCAGATAGGTTGATAGATTTTCTCATATAAACAAGTCTCTCAATCAGTAGGATCATCACTTCAGTTTAATCAACTGACTTGTTTGGACCTTCTAATTTCTTTTGAAGTTTCGCCTCAACTCAACCAAGGTAAAAAACTTCTAATTTTAAATAATCTAGGGTGCGTCAACAAACATCCGAAAATTATTTTGTTTCTTAAAAGAAACTTTCCTTAAAGAAATTTTTTTTCTCTTTAAGAATCCTGGTTAGTAACGAATAGAAACTTCAAATAAAAATTTTAATTCAATATTCAATAATTTAAAATAAATTTTCAAAATCAAATTTTTCAGTAATACTTCATAATTTTAAATCGATTCAAAATAACATTTCCTAAATTAAATACTTGAAAACTTATACGTAATAAACTACCTTCATTTTCAAAATTCATATTGCAAAAGCAACTTTAAAAAGAAATGATAGATTTTTATCGCATATTCCCTTCAATATTTTAAATAACTTTAAAAAAAAAAAAAAAAAAAAAAAAATTTTTTTTGTTTGAGACCATATTTTGTTAAATGTTAACCATGTACCATTAAAAATTGTTAGTCAAGAAAAAGAAGACTAGAGCAATTCCATAATAATCACATTTACTCTTTTTCATTAACGTAAAAGAAAATGTCTCGTCTACATCGTCAACAACAAACAGCCGCCGCGTTGCAACAACTCAGCCTACAACCTATTCCACCACTGCCCCTGCATCCTCTGCCGCCTCAACCGCCGCAACCTCATCCTCCAACTACCGACAACGATGTGGATATGTCCGGAACCGGGAATCATCAAGGTACTCCCGATGGTCCGGGACACAATGGGAATCCAGGTACCCCTTCTGGATCTACTGGGTCTCCCAATGTCGACCAATCCCTTGCGAAGCCCTTCACGAGAGTATCGCTAAGGATCAAGGAGATGGTCTGTAGTCAACTCGGAGAGGAGATGATTACAAGGAACGGCATCATATTACAGTATCTCAACTCCAATTCGTCTGGCGCCACTACGATGATCGGAGTGACCCGCGTTGGACTTAAGGATCCTCGTAAGATGCCCGCGTACATTGAAAGGAACCTTTCAATTATACGTCAACACGCCGTCGCCGCGCTCAATAAGCATTTTAAACTTACCCTGTGCGCGACTGGAGTTTTGGAGACGCTTTCACCGGAGGACTACTCCATTAGTTTCTCCTGGGCTTCGATCTCCCCTATGGCTCGCTCCCTGACTCAGCACGGGAAGCCAGACTTAGCCCTAGGCTACGCCAACTGTGAACAGTTTGTTGTTCCAGTCTGGGCCACCATGGA
>JAIXOW010000258.1 GCA_027486615.1 Oxalobacteraceae bacterium
ACTCACTGGTGTCAAAGCACTGAAGTTCCAGCCTGCTTAAAAAGCCCTCTTGTGCGGGCATTTTTGATATTTCTGGCGGAGCAGAAGCGATAGTCTCACTAAATCGCTAAGTTTCTTAACGTCCTCTCTGTGGTTAGGTCGAGGAGCCAAAGAATTAATTACAAAATCAATTACTTAGCCCAATCCAAAAGGTTGGGCTTTTTATTATCCAAAACCTCTGGCTAGCACAGGGCTAGCATTGAGAAGTTATGGCACAGTATTTCAAGCGATTGAAACTAAACGCACAGCCATTCTTTGAATTCTTGCTAAGGAGAGGAATAGCCTTCATTTATTCAACTACTAATTCTTCATTATTCGTCATCACGAATTAGATAATGTAGTTACCGTTCATCTAACCATCTTTTTGGATGGTTGCCACCTAATTACTCTGTAATACATACCGTGACGACCTTCTTAAGCTTCATTACCACAAAAGAAATCTCGATTGTAATTAGCCCGATCGTGATTAATATAATTTTGTATAAAGCTAGAAGCGCCTAATTCACAACGTATGGACAATCCGAACAGTATATCTGTTTCAAAAACATATAAAGCAGGAATTCATGAGAACAATATCGTACGGTATTAAGAGATAAAACTTTCAAATCTCGTTTCAAATTTACAATTTTAAGTATAAATTTAATGTGTAAATAGTAGTTTTAATTTGTAATCAAAAGTTAGAATATAGGATTAAATTCTTAGTATTCAGATAAGAGATCACGAAGCTTATTTGATTTCAACAGGTGATAATTATGCCCGTAATTACTGCATCCATTCCTAGCTTAACAACTGATGTCATTGCAGCATTATCATCGGCTGATATTCGATCACTAACTACGGTACAGATAACTACCTTATCTACTAAACAACTATCTGCTTTGTCATCAGAACAGATTACTTATTTTGGAACGTCTCAGATTATTGTTTTGAATAGTTTGCAGATTAGCTCATTTAGTACAGCACAGATTGCTGCACTGACTACCCAGCAAATTTCTTTACTTAGCACTCTACAAATTAGATCAATAGAACTTAGAGATATCGTCGGATTAAATTCGCTTCATGTATCTGCTATGAATACTGCACAAATTGCAGCACTAACAGTAGATCAAATATCGCGTATGGATAAATCTCAACTTATGGGATTAGAGACTCGTGACTTGATAGTCATGACTACTGCGCAAATCGCAGCTATAAGCGGAGAGCAAATTAGTCAATTTAAATCGTTACAGATGAGTGTGATTAACTCAACTCAGATACAAGCATTATCGCTAAGAGCAATAAATAAACTCAATACGCAGCAAATTTCCAATTTAAGCTCCGTTCAAATTGGTGCTTTATCAACTAGACAGATTCTAACTTTAGATGCAACACAATCTTTAGCAATAAATTCTTCCGCAATGAGTGCTTTAAGTACTAATGCAATTAGAGCATTAAATATTAACACTCTAAAGTTTACCTCCTCGCAAATTAGTGCATTAACAAGCTCTCAAGTTGGCGTATTTACAACGAGTCAAATCAGTGCGCTTAGTACTTATATTAATTATTTAGAAACGCGTGACTTAGTAGGATTAAATACACTGCAAATTATTGCTTTAAATAGTATGCAGATAGCACAATTAAATACACTACAAATTTCGGCTCTCACAACCACGCAATTACGTGCTATTGAGGTTAGAGATATTAATGGGTTGCTTTTTTATTCTGATAGCAATATTGAGTCACTTACAACTACACAATTAAACTCTCTAACAACAGCACAATTATCAGCACTGTCTGAATATCAATTATCGTTTTTAACATCCAGACAAATAAATTCTTTAAATAGTATTCAATTAAATTCTTTAAATAGCGCTCAGATTAATGCTTTAAGTCTAGATGAATTAGCTGTTATTAATAGTGCGCAGATTGCTTCTCTGAACACAGGTTTAATTAGAGCCTTAAATACTTTAACAATAACATCACTAAATACTTTTCAAATAGCTTCACTAACTAGTCTACAAGTTAGCTCTTTAGGTTCATTTCAACTTCAATCTTTAAAAACCGAACAAATAAAAGCTCTAGAAACTCGTGATATATCAGTTATATCTGCAGTAGCTATTAAAGTATTAAATTCGTATCAGGTCGAAGTATTTTCTTCAAGTCAAATCGCTGCACTTAATGCGTTACAAATACGAGCATTGAGCTTTTATCCTGAATTAAATGGTGGACTGCAGGGATTGAGCAATGTCCAAATGGCTGCACTCTCAAGTGCGCAAATAGCTTCAATTACTTCATTACAAGTAAGAAATCTAAGTAGCATTCAACTGGCAGGTATTGAGACTCGCGATATTTCCTCTTTAAATACTCTACAGATATCTAGCATTTATTCAAATGCACTGAGCGGCTTCACTACCTCACAAATTGCCGCATTAAATAGCTCTCAGTTATCTGTATTGTCCACAGATCAAATTAGATATTTGACTTTTTCGCAAATTAATTCCGTAAAGTCATCGGATATTTCAAGATTAACGACTAGCCAAATTTCAGCATTTTCTTCTGATCAAATAAATGCATTAAACTCTCTACAAATTTCCGCTCTAAGTACAAATCAAATTCGAGCCGTAGATCAATTCAAAATCAGTATATTAGATACTGTTCAAATTGCTTCATTTAATAGTTCTCAAATTGGAGCATTAAGGCCTTCTCAATTAGCGTCTTTGAACACTAGTCAGATTGATGCCATAGAAACGAGAGATATTGGCGCATTGACATCAATGCAAATTATTTCTCTGAGTGCAGAGCAAGTCAGCTCCATAAATACCCTGCAGATAACTGCGCTTAATAGCTGGCAAATTGCTTCGCTAAATAAATTCCAAATAAGTGTACTAAATGAATCACAACTGTCAGCAATAGAATCAAGAGATATTAGTGCATTAACAACGGCACAAATAAGTGCTCTAGGTGTATCACAGATTGCAAGCTTGAATTCATTGCAAATATCTGCTTTAACAACAAAACAAATTAAAGCAATATTAACTGATTCATTATCAGGTTTATCTACTTCTCAAATCATTTTCTTAACAAGTAATCAATTTTCTGGTTTTTCAACAAATCAGCTAGCAGCTCTAGACATGAATCAATTTTCAGTAATTGAATCAGGAGATATTAGAGCTCTTACAACGCTACAAGTTAACTCATTTAATGTTGAAAGACTTAGCACTTTAAATTCTGCGCAAGTTATGGCACTAACTACTATGCAGATTCGAGCAATGAATCCAGATTTGGGATTTGGCTTATCGAGTACCAATAATGAAAATATTAGCAAGCTAAACACATTACAAATTTCTGCTTTAACAACCGCTCAGTTGAGTAATTTCTATACTTATCAAACACACTTACTAACTACTTCGCAAATAGTTGCTCTTTCTACGTTTCAAATTCAAAGTTTAAATACGTATGGTATACAGGGATTGGACAGTTTTGCTGATGACAGAAATATTGATCACATAGCAGCACTAACTAGTACTCAAATTGGCGTCTTTACTACCTTACAAATTAGTGCGTTGCAATCCACGCAAATTTCATATATTGAAAGCAGAGATTTTGTTGGATTAAGTGCTAGCCAATTAAATATACTTAATCAGGAACAAATTCAAGGAATTAATTCAGTTCAAATTTCTGCAATGAATAGCAGACAACTGTCAGGAATAAATGCAGCTGGATTCTTAGCAAATTTAAATAGTTATCAAATTGTTGGACTCACTTCAATTCAAATTAGTCAGTTCAATACTGCCCAAATTAACTCTCTATCTACAGAAGTAATCTCTGTATTAAGTACATCAAATATTTCGGCTCTTAATAGTCAGCAAATCAGAGGGTTGACTAGCTTACAAGTTGCTAGCTTTACAAGTAATCAAATTAATGCAATAGAAACGCGCGATATTTTGGCGCTCAGTAATACAAATATTGCTGCATTAAATGCTGATCAAATTGCATCATTTAATACTGCTCAAATTTCAGTATTAAATATAGAGCAAATTCGCTCAATTGAAACGGCAGATATTACAGGATTATCAACTAGTGGCATTGCAGCATTATCCACAACTCAATTGGATGCTTTTACATCTTCACAATTTAAAGAATTTTCTATTGAACAAATTTCTTCAATTGAAACTCGCGATTTGATCGCTTTAAATTCATTAGATATTCAAGCAATTACTACTACAAATATATCTGGATTTACAACATCACAAATAAGTGCATTAACATCAAATCAAATTTCACAATTCAATACGATTCAAATTTCTCTGTTAAGTACTCGTCAAATTGCATCAATAGAGAGCAGAGATGTACTAGCTCTTTCAACATCACAGTTGTATGTTCTAACGCCTGATCAAGTTTCCAGTATCACGTCAATACAATTTTCAGCTCTTTCTGGCATTCAAATAATGTCGCTAGATCAAGCTGGTTGGACTACAGCGCAAATGTCTTCTATGAGTGGCGCTCAAATTGAAGCTATTTTTAGCCTTTACCAAGGCCCAGATGCTGTTATGTGGATGCTCACTGATTCTGATCCTAGGTATTACTCAATTGGGCAAACTAAGCAGGATTTAGATGGCAACCCATTGAGTACAGATTTTGTCATTTCT
>JAIXOW010000120.1 GCA_027486615.1 Oxalobacteraceae bacterium
GAATGAAAACAGAAGGTTTTCTTAAGAATTTAGATCTGATTATATGGATATTGAAGTAAGTAGTTAGTGTTTTAAATAAATTGTGCGTGTAGGATTTAGATCGGTTAATGATGATATTGAAGTAAGTAGTTAGTGTGTTGGTGAAAACCGAAGGTTTTCTGAAGAATTTAGATTGGGTGATACGGATATTGAAGTAAGTAATTAGTGTGTTAATGGAAACGGAAGGTTTTTTGGTAGTGTGTTTAGTAAAATTGGATGTTGTTGATGGATTGATAAGTATGTCAAATTGTAATAATGTTGATGGACTAATATGTTTAGTATCTTTTATTAGATACGTTTGATGTAGTAATTAGTTAGTTGGATAGTTCGTATGTGTGTTAAATATATTTGTAGAATTTAGATTGGATAATCCGGATATTGAAGTAAATGCTGATGTGTGAATGAAAGCCGAATGTTTTCTTTAGAATTTAGATCGGATTATATGGATATTGAAGTAAGTCGTTAGTGTGTTATATATTTGTAGTATTGTTGACGAATTGATACGTTTAGTATGAATTGATTAATATGTTTTATGAAGAAACTAGTTAGTTAGATAGTTTGGTATTTTGATAATTGTATTTGTAGATTTTAGATTGGATAATACGGATATTGAAGTAAATACTTAGTGTGTTTATGCAAACCTAAGATTTACGGAGAATTTAGATCGGATGATACGGATATTTGAGTAAATACTTAGTGCGTTAATGAAAATTGAAGGTTTAATATGGTTGTTTATTTTTAGATTTGATTGATATTGTATGGTATATGTAGTTAGTATATGTATTGTTGTGGATTGATGTTAGTGTTATCGTTTAATTTGTGTGTTATATCTGTTTAGGGTTTCTTGAGCGTGGCTTTACTGCCTTTGAAAAGTTGTATCAGATCAAGGCTGAACCTCGCGGTGTAATTGATGAAAATCGGATGTGGGTTCAGCGTTGTACGATTCTCGAGAGAAAAGTATCTATTTTGAACTCTGCTATTGTGTCTCTGATAGAAGATAGTGAGGAACGTGAAGTGAGAAGTGAAGAGAGGGTGGATTTCTGGAGGAAAATGTACTGTGATATGTATAGGACGCATAAGCGTTTACTTCGGAAACACTTACGCTGTCCAAAGCATAGTATTTTTTTGTATCGATGAATCGCTTGTAACATGTAGCTTTACGTTGTGAATATGATGCGTTTTTTTTTCCTATTAAAGTTTTAACCGAATGGTTGTTTTATTTTGATGGTTTTTTTGTTGTGTTTTTGAGTGATACGTGAATTTTAAGCGACGATGTTGATATTTATGAAATATTTATTTAGGAAAAGAAAATAATAAAAATATGCATTTGTTGAGGATAATTGAATGTTTTTGGTTAATTGATGGAGATAATTTGATAAGTTATAGTGTATAATTATAGGTAGTTTTTACTGTTATTGAGATTTTAGAGATATAGGATATTTATTTAATATTTATTTAGTACAAGAAGAGAATGAAAAATATTCAGTTGAGCTAAAAATGTAGTGTTTCGTGGTCGTTCTTTCGATGAGGGAAGTCTGGCGTTAGGGGAAGTCCTAGAAAAAAAAGAACGAAATTTTTAATTTACTGCAAAATAATTCGAATTGGAAACGATGAAAGCGTGTGTGGATAATAGTGAGCTTTAAGGGATAATTAAAATAATGAGAGGTAATGTAATAAGGGTAGTCTAAATATTGAATATTGAAAAATTGAAAAACTTTGGGCGGAGAATAATACGTTTTAAGGGGAAATTTAAGTCGTAAGAGGTAGTGAAATAAGGGTAGTTGTGCTGTTGAATATTTAAATGTGAAAAGATTTCATTTACATACTTTCACTTCTTCTTCATGGATTCGAGTTTTGCGAGTGCAATTTGCATGTTGTGATTCTCGCGTTCAACCTGTGCAATCCAAATTAGTATTTTCGGTTTTATATCGAAATTTAATGGTAAATTTTAAGGATAAAATGCGATGTTTGTAATATTGATGATTGTAAGTGTGAAGTATTGTATTTAACGTAATTAGAAATCATGGGAAAACAGTTAAGAATGTTCAAAACCTGTTCTCTTTGTTGGCGTAATAGTTCCAGGATCTGGATTTCCACTGCTCTGATTTGTTGTAACAACAAATTTCGGCGAAAGGGATCAATTTCGACTAGTAGTTGTTGCTTGAAGAACCTTTGAGAAAAATTTGAATGAAAATTAAATTGAAGGGTTTGCTGAAATTTTGCTATATCTGTGTCTTACGTAAGGAAAAAAAGATGGATAGGCTAATGAAAGTAGTTTTAAAATACGAACCTGAGGTCTTGCTCTAAGCGATCCATATTTCCTGATACGTTTGGTGATGTCTTGAAATTGATTTATTTTTTGAAGTAACGTTATTTGTTTGTGTGTATTTGAGTGTTAAGGTATTCAAATGCGAACTGAATGTATGTTTGTAGAGAAGTTTTAATTTATACCATTCTGAGAATGGAATGAAAGAGTGTGGGCGTTAGTGAATAATGTTAGAAGGAATGTGGAAGAGGAAAGAGGTAATACGTATTTGAAGGTTAGGAGGAAGAGTTGGAAAGATGGGAAGATTACGTAGCCCGGATGTTAGAAATGAATTATATTTGAAGGTTAAGAGGTAGAGTTAGGAATAGTTGAAATGGATTTGTTGAGTTCGTATGAAATGAGAAATGAGTTCGTATTGGGCGTGTGAAAAAGGGCTGTTATGTGAAGAGCTGATATTCGTGTTTGAGTGTTTTGTCGTAAGGTAGGTTAACATTTTAAAAATTATAGTTTAAAATTAGTTTTAATTAATTGGTATTTGGTATTGAAGGGGTAATGATGTAGTAATTTTTAATTGGTAAATTGCGTATGAAATATTTAGGTATTGTGTTAAATGGATTGTACTTTAATTGGTGATGTGTGATGCTTAGATTGAAGATTTCGTTACCGATCCGGAGCTGAATTCTAGATATTGGCTCGTGCGGAAGGTTATCTGCCTCGTTGGGTATCACGGCGGATTTCGGAACAACGAATTGAAGAGTCTGACTTTTGAGAACGTTGAGTGTGATGAAGCCGGATATTTTTTTTCGTTTGCGAGATCGAAGCAAAGGAGTAAGTTGGAGTTGAGTGTAGTGTGTGTGCCTCGAAGACAGCGTGATTGGATCCCGTGTGCTAACGATGCAGGGAGGAGGGCAATTGACTACGATCCGGCTTCTGTTATCGACGCATACTTTGAAGCTGTTATGCAAGATCTGAACCTGAAGAGAGAAGAATTGAAAGGGGGATTTTTTAAGAGTACACATGGGAAGTCAGGAAAGCGATTTATTAATGGAAACATTGGGAAGAACACGCTTGCTAATGTTGGCGTTGAAGTTGCGACTGAACTTTGTATGAGAGCTCCTGAAACTTTCACTGGACATTGTTGGCGGAGGTCTGCGGGTACGAATGCTTCGAATGCTGGGGTGAATGTCACGACTTTGATGGCTGTGATGGGGTGGAGTTGTCCGAAAACGGCGATGCAGTATGTGAACAAGAGTAGAGAGACTGCTTTGCAAATGAGTTGGTATTTGGCTAATGTTCAGAGGGCCAATAAACGTGACCCGTTTCCTTCTCTACAAAGACCTAGCCGGAAAGTTAAGTTTTCAGTGGGAGGGCAGGAGGGTTCTTCTAATGGTAGATCGGAGGTTGGACCTGTTGAGCGGGTTATTGTGGAGAAGGAAGCATTGAAAGATGAGATTTATGAATACGAGTCGTCTGTGAACACTCAAGCTTTGTTAGCGGACCCGATTGAAGAGCTTGATGGTGCTGGGGTTGCTGTTGTTGGTGTAGTCGACCGTGGTGGTGCTGATACTGAAATGGTTGCAAAGCCCGAAGTTGTTGTAGCTCCGGTCTCGTTGCCGGCGGCGACTGCGACTGGGGATTCGACTACTTCGGCGGAGGCTGTATCAGTTACTTCCACTTCGGCTGTATCGGTACCGGCTGCTTGCGGCACCTCGAGTTCGGTGAATCTGGGCGGTGTCGACCCCCATTTGTTGAGTTTTTTGCAAAATTTGCAAAATCATGGCACTGTTCAGATTCACTTTAACTTCGGGGATGCGGCAAAGCGATAGTGGGTTATTTACTACTTTGTTTGTTATTGCTGTATTATTTTTATTATATTATTGTATTGCATATTCGTTTGTTAATGTAATAAAAAATTTGATTAGTGTATGGCTACTTAGATATTTATTTGTTTTTGTATTTTAGATAACCTAGAAGACGTCTTGCTTCGGTTAGCTGAACGAAGGATTGCTGCTTATAAATTGCAAGTCGAAAACAATAGTTTGAGGGCTCAAATTGAGGAGTTGCAAGAGGAAAACGACATCCTTTATGATAGGAACATTGAGTTATCTATAGAAAAGGATAGATTGGCTGACTCTATGTTGGGGCTTGGTGATCGAATTACGCAGTTGAAAAGATTACATTCGTTGGCGTGTTTGCAGTTGAGGGCACTGCAGAGAGTTCATAGACTGTGTAGGAGCAATAGACCTATTATATTATATCGGTGAAATTTATGTTATGCTCTTTTTAGATTATTGTTGCGAAGGTCACAGTTATGGACTTGTTACCGTTGAAACGAGAAGAGAATGTTTGTATTATATGGATTTGCTTATATGTAATATTATAGCTAAAGTGGAAGAAGAATAAAATTGCGGATTAAATGTTGTTTGATTCTTGCTTATTTTGTAATGTAGGATTAATCATTTTGCTCTTACGCGGTTTGGAATCCGAAGTCAAATGAATAGTATGTAGATGTTATTGAAAATCGATTTTACTTATATTGTAATTTATAATTGATCATTTTGTTTTTGTGCGGGTGGGGAATACGAAATCACGCGACTACTATGTAGATGATATTGAAAAGTATATTATTTTTTATTAGGAAAGAGGTGGAAGTTTGTGGAGAGAAGATTCTTGAGTCCTCCTAGAGAGTTTAAGACGTTATACGGTGCGGAAAGTCGACAGACGACGCTAGAGAATTTTTTTGTAGTTCGTAAATTCGGTAATCCGATTGTGAAGAGGTTTACGAAGCCAAAGAAGTATCGTCAATCTAATATAATGAGATATTTGAGGAAGAAAAAATAGATAATTGGTCGTGTGATTTCGTATAATTATGCCGTTAATAGTATTATTAATTTTTTTTGTGTTTGTTTACCTTGATTGTTCAATTGGATTTCGTTAGTTAATAAATTGATTTGCGATGTTTAATTGTTTATTTCAGAGTGGAGACACCGATTCGACACGTTGAATAGCCGGTTGAACATGTACAGGTCTTTGTTTGTTCGGCATAGAAAAGTTATTAAGCGTCAGAAGAAGGAGATAAAAGTTTTGAAGAGAGCGGTTTTGGATCACGAAGACTTTATTTTTAAATTTATGTTGTGAAATGCTATGGTATGTCTGTAGATTAAATTAGTTTATCAACGTATCTGTAACGTTTCTTACAGTGATCAGGAAATTAATTGATAATTTCAATATTGCGGTAGAAAATAGGAACGTGTGCGTAGATGTTTTGAATTGTTACTTTTGTATAATTGAGTAACAATTGCTCTGTTAGGATCTGTAATATACGTCTAAAACGATGTGTTTGAACGCTAATGAGTCCGGATGCATTTGTGTATTACGTGCCATCCCATTAATCAATGTACAAATATTCAGGCGTACCTCTCCTCATGATAAATGATCGAGTCCAGTGTCAGGCTACATTTTAAGTTTATTGTAATTGTGTTCACTTGAAATCTGTGTTTATGTGAATTTTTTAGCTGATAGAACCGATACTACACTTTGATCTTAGTTAGCGGAACATGTTCCCTGTTCAGTTTACCCTTCCCTGTAACAGTTCCATTTTTATTTTATATTTTCGCAGTTCTTTAAGCTTTAAATTTGAGCTGTAATTTTAAATTATGTTTTAATTGTATTCGGTGCTCAATTTCTAAAAAGATGATTATACGTTTTAAACGTATATTACAGGTTCTGACAGCAATCACGAATGTAACTAAAAGCTGATGGAACAGATACTACACTTTGATCTTAGTTAGCGGAACATGTTCCCTGTTCCGTTTACCCTTCCCTTTAACCGTTCCATTTTTCTTTTATATTCTCGCAGTTCTTCAAGCTTTAAATTTGAGCTGTACTTTTAAGTTATGCTTCAATTGTATTCGGTGCTCAATTTGTAAAAAGATGATTATACGTATTGAACGTATATTACACGTTTTGAGAGAGCAATCACGAATGTAACCAAAAGCTGATGGAACGGATACTATACTTTGATCTTAGTTAGTGGAACATGTTCTCTGTGCTGTTTACCCTCC
>JAIXOW010000081.1 GCA_027486615.1 Oxalobacteraceae bacterium
CACATCAATAAATTTTGCGCCTAATGATTCGACCTGCTCCTTAACAGGAGGACGCACATCAGATGCTTCAATCACAGCACCCATACGCTTAGCCGTTGCGATCGCTTGTAAACCCGCTACGCCCACACCCATGATCAGCACTCGCGCCGCTTTTACGGTACCAGCAGCTGTCATCAACATAGGCATAAAGCGTTGATACGCATTGGCGGCCATCATCACGGCTTTATAGCCAGCGATATTGGCTTGCGAAGACAACACGTCTAATGATTGTGCACGCGTGATTCGCGGAGCAGCTTCCAGCGCAAAGGCGGTAATTCCCGCTTTAGCCATAGCACTGTTGTTGTCTGCATCAAAAGGATTCAACATACCCACCAATACGGCGCCTGATTTCATCTGCGCGCGCTCTGCGTCGGAAGGCGCTCGTACTTTTAACACGAGCTCACAAGCTAAGGCATCTGCAGCCTTAACTAGCGTCGCGCCCGCTGCGGTGTAGGCTTCATCAGTGATGCTGGCGGCAACGCCTGCACCGGATTCCACCAAAACTTGATGTTGGGCTGCGATCAGTTTCTTGACTGTTTCCGGTGTGGCTGCCACCCGGGTTTCACCCAGCCGCGTTTCTGCGGGGATGCCGATTTTCATGGAGATCTCCAAAAAATAAAATTGCGACCGAATCTTACACGTAAACCCAAAAAACGAACAACCGTTCTTATTAAAAACCGGCTGGTTACTAGATAAACAATTTGTATGTTTGTTTTTAAATTAACAATGTCGCCTACTTACATTCTGCAGCTTTTTTCATCGCCTTGGCTGAAAGTTAAAAATAGCTAGGCTCGAACTAGGATGATTGACAAGGTAAAATGCCGGCTCTGAGAAGGAAGCCATGTCTGATATTTGGAAACCATCGGTTACTGTCGCCGCCATCATAGAACGACAGGGTAAATTTCTTTTGGTCGAAGAAGAGACCAGTGATGGCGTGCGCTTCAATCAACCAGCAGGCCATCTCGATCCCGGCGAATCCTTAATTGCCGCCGCAAGTCGCGAAGCGCTAGAAGAAACCGCCCATGAATTCACTCCCGACGCCTTAATTGGGGTCTATATGTCGCGCTATATCTCCAGCCGAACCAAAGAAAACGTCACGTATTTGCGTTTTGCCTTTTCCGGTCAGGTAGGCGCTGTTCATGACCAAGCGCTGGATGAAGGCATTATTCGCGCGCTCTGGATGTCTTATGAAGAATTGCGAGCCTGTGAAGATAAACATCGCAGTCCCCTAGTCATGCAATGTGTGCATGACTATTTAGCTGGCAAACGTAGTCCACTCTCAGTGCTGTATACCCATCCTAGTGTGACGGATACAGATTATGTCGGCTAAACGGGTTGTAGTCGGCATGTCCGGCGGTGTGGATTCCTCAGTAGCTGCTTGGTTGTTAAAACAACAAGGCTATGAAGTGATCGGTCTTTTCATGAAAAACTGGGAAGATGATGACGATGATGAGTACTGCTCCACACGCCAAGACTGGCTCGATGCAGCCAGTGTGGCCGATGTATTAGGTGTGGATATTGAAGCGGTTAATTTTGCTAGTGAATATAAAGACCGCGTCTTTGCAGAATTTTTACGTGAATATCAAGCAGGACGTACACCCAATCCTGATGTGCTGTGCAATGCAGAAATTAAATTCAAAGCTTTTCTTGATCATGCCATCAAACTAGGTGCGGATCTAATTGCAACTGGTCACTACGCACGCGTAAGGCAAAACTCAACGAATGGTCAGTTTGAATTACTCAAAGCTGTCGATAGCAGTAAAGATCAAAGTTATTTTTTGCATCGCTTAAATCAATCACAACTTGCCAACACCTTATTTCCATTAGGTGAGATACATAAAAGTAAAGTGCGTGAGATTGCTGAACAACTCAAATTACCGAACGCGCAGAAAAAAGATTCCACCGGTATTTGTTTCATAGGCGAGCGACCATTTCGTGAATTCTTAAATCGCTATTTATCTTTTCAACCTGGACCTATAAGAACACCAGATGAGAAAATCATTGGTGAACATGTAGGCTTATCTTTCTATACCTTAGGTCAAAGAAAAGGCATAGGCATAGGTGGTGTGAAAGAGCACACGCGTGAAAATGGTAGTCATGATGCGTGGTATGTAGCGCGCAAAGATGTCACTGCAAATACCTTGTATGTGGTGCAAGGACATGATCATCCTTGGCTGCTATCTTCTGCGCTTACTGCAGATCAAATGAGCTGGGTCGCAGGTACTGCGCCATCACTCACGCATGTCTCTGCAAAAACGCGTTATCGTCAAAGTGATATGCCGTGCGAATTTGCGAATGTAAATACAGAGCATTTTCAACTCGCGTTCACGCAACCCCAGTGGGCAGTCACACCAGGGCAGTCTGCAGTGTTATATGACGGCGATGTCTGTTTAGGTGGCGGCATTATTGCTTCATCCAGCATAGCAAGCGCATAAACATTTTCTGAAACAGTCGCCCATAAAAAAACGGAGCACTGCTCCGTTTTTTTCAAACTCATTCAAATCAAGCGACAGGTACGGTATCTATAAAAGATTTTCTTTCCGAGAGCTTGTCAAATAAACGCGCAAGATTAGCGTAATCATCGCGCCATGTGAGCTCTGGAAAACGAAATGCTAACCAACCCAGTGTGCAACCGACGGCTACATCCGCTAAGGTCATTTTCGCTCCGGTGCAAAAAGGTGCGTCACCTAATCCTACCGACATCGCTTGTACACCATTTTTCACTTTTGTCATTTGACGTGCCATCCAAGCAGGACTGCGTTCATTCTCAGGACGCTGCGTCATTTCCAATCTAACGGCAATCCCTGCATCCAACACACCATCCGCCAAGGCTTCCCAACATTTAATACTGGCGCGACCACGACCTTGTGTAGGAATTAACTTACCCACCGGTGACATGGTGTCCAAATATTCAACAATCACACGCGAATCAAACATAGCGCCGCCATCTTCCATGATTAGGCAAGGCACTTTACCCAAAGGATTCGACAAACCGATAGTTGTATCAGGCGACCAAACATTTTCCAATACAAACTCATAATCGAGTTTTTTTTCCGCCAACACTACGCGGACTTTACGAACATAGGGACTTGCGAGTGATCCGAGTAGCTTCATGATGTCGTCGCAGAAATGAGGGAGGCGAATTATAACATCGACAAATACTCCGCTACAGATGCTTGTTAGGCATAAAACGACATATTGCAAATGGTAAAATCACGTTTTGATTCAATCGAATCTAGCTAAATTTCAGATATCTCTCTTGCTCAATGACTATGCCGCTCACCGCTCTGAATGCCCTCTCCCCACTTGATGGCCGCTATGCCTCCAAAACCGACGCCTTGCGTCCGATTTTGTCTGAGGCTGGCTTTATGCATCACAGAGTCAAAGTGGAAATTGCTTGGTTACTTGCACTTTCTGAAGCAGGATTTTCTGAAATACCAAACTTCTCAGTAAGTGCCCGACAATTATTAGAAAAACTCGCTACGGACTTCGCTGAAGAAGATGCACAACGTATTAAAGCGATTGAAGCTGTCACCAACCACGATGTAAAAGCTGTGGAGTATTGGTTAAAAGAAAAAGTACAAAATGTGCCTGAGTTAGTGGCTGCATCTGAGTTCATACACTTTGCTTGCACATCTGAAGATATCAACAACACTTCACATGGCATGATGTTAAAAGCTGCGCGCGATACTGTACTGATTCCACAACTCAGTACACTGATTCAAAAATTAACTGAACTCGCACATGAACATTCTGGCATCGCGATGATGTCACGCACCCATGGTCAACCGGCTAGCCCGACTACCTTAGGTAAAGAAATAGCAAATGTCGTAGCACGCTTAAGTAAAGCCAAAGAAAAAATTTCACAAGTTCAAATACTCGCAAAAATGAATGGTGCAGTGGGAAATTACAATGCCCATTTATCTGCTTACCCTAACTTTGATTGGCCATCGTTCTCACGTCGCGTGATAGAAGAAAAACTTGGTCTAGTGTTTAATCCTTACACCATACAAATTGAGCCGCATGATTACATGGCTGAATTGTTTGATGCGATTGCTAGAACCAATACGATTTTATTAGATTTGAATCGTGATATTTGGGGCTATATCTCTTTAGGTTATTTCAAACAACGTACCAAGGCAGGAGAAATTGGTTCTTCCACCATGCCACATAAAGTCAATCCTATTGATTTTGAAAATTCAGAAGGCAATCTCGGTATGGCCAATGCGGTGTTAAAACACATGGCTGAAAAACTACCTATCTCGCGTTGGCAGCGTGACTTAACTGACTCGACTGTGCTTCGCAATATTGGTGTGGGCTTGGGTTATACCGTACTTGCTTACGATAGCTGCTTACGTGGCTTGAATAAACTCGAAGTCAATCCAGTACGAATGGCAGAGGATTTAGATCATAGTTGGGAAGTGTTGGCAGAGCCGGTACAAACCGTGATGCGGCGCTATGGAATAGAGAACCCGTATGAAAAACTGAAAGAACTCACACGCGGCAAAGGCATCTCACGTGAAGCATTGCAAACATTTATACAAAGCTTAGACATACCGGATGCAGAAAAAACTCGACTCATGCAAATGACACCAGCAAATTATGTAGGCATCGCTGAGCAACTCGCGAAAAAGATTTAATCTTCAACATATAAAAAACCGGCATAGCCGGTTTTTTATGTCTGCATATTCATCAATGTTTTATACGACAGCACCATCAGTGTCGTCTTTCACCTTCACAGGCTTGATCAAATCTTCACGCTTCACACCCAACCACATCGCTACGGCTGCAGCCACGAAAACAGAAGAGTAAATGCCAAACAAAATACCGATCGTGAGTGCTAGAGCAAAGAAGTGCAGTGTTGGGCCACCAAAAATTAACATGGACAACACCATCAGTTCAGTACAACCGTGAGTGATCATGGTGCGAGAAATAGTGCTAGTAATCGCATGATTCATCACTTCAGCTGGCGCTAATTTGCCGTAGCGACGATCACGGAATGTTTCACGCACTCGATCAAATACCACTACAGATTCATTGACTGAATAACCCAAGACCGCAAGTATTGCTGCCAATACAGTTAAGGAAAACTCCCACTGAAAGAATGCGAAAAATCCAAGAATGATAATCACATCATGTAAGTTCGCAATAATCGCTGCGAGTGCAAACTTCCACTCAAAACGAATTGCTAAATAAATCATGATACCAATCACTACAAATAAGAGCGCAGTTAAACCATCATGCGCTAACTCCTCACCTACTTGTGGTCCTACAAACTCTATACGCTTGACTGTCAAGCTAGCGTCTTGTGCTTTCAGAGCATCCGTGACACGAGTACTCATTTGCGCTGCATTACTGCCTTTTTGTGCAGGCAAACGAATCAATACATCTTGTGCTGTACCAAAGCTTTGTACTTGGCTATCTGCATAACCCAAACCTTCAACTGTCTTACGAATACCTTCGATATCTGCAGGCTTGGCATACGCTACTTCCATCACGGTACCACCAGTGAATTCAATCGAAAAATGTAAGCCTTTGTAGGATAGAAAAAATACTGCAGCAACAAAGGTCAGCGCTGAGATGGCATTAAATACCAAGGCATGACGCATGAAGGGTATATCTTGTTTAATACGGAAAAATTCCATGATGACTCTCTCTGTTTAAGTCAGTGCCACATTAGGCTTCTGGCTTCCAAACTTGTCCAATCGAAATGCTGCTGAGTTTTTTGCGACGGCCATACCAAATATTAGCCAAGGCACGTGACACCACCACTGCGGAAAACATGGAAGTGAGAATGCCCAAACAATGCACCACTGCGAAACCACGTATTGGTCCTGATCCAAAAATGAGTAGCGCTACACCTGCGATTAAGGTGGTGACATTCGAATCTAGAATGGTTGCCCATGCACGCTCAAAGCCTGCTGCAATCGCTGCTTGCGGTGAATTCCCTGCCCGCAGTTCTTCACGTATACGTTCATTAATCAAAACGTTAGCATCAATCGCCATACCTAAGGTCAATGCAATCGCTGCGATACCAGGCAAGGTGAGTGTGGCCTGCATAAAAGATAACAATGCGATCAACAACATCACATTCACACCTAATGCAAACACACTGAAGAATCCAAATAATAAATAATAAAGAACCATGAAAGCTGCAATCGCTGCAAAACCGTATAGCGTAGAGTTAAATCCTTTACTAATATTTTCAGCGCCGAGTTGCGGTCCTATGGTGCGTTCTTCTATGATTTCCATAGGCGCTGCTAATGAACCTGCACGTAATAGCAAGGCTAAATCGCTCGCTGCAGCGGGTGTATCCATGCCGGTGATTTGAAAACGCGAACCTAGTTCATCACGAATTGTCGCAACGGTTAATACTTCACCTTTGCCTTTTTCAAACAAGACGATAGCCATTAACTTACCGATTTTGCTGCGTGTCGCTTCGCGCATCTTACGACCGCCATCACCATTTAAATCGATGCTGACTGCAGCTTGTTGGTTTTGATCGAAGCTAGCACCTGCATTCGAAATGTAATCACCTGTAATGACAGGATCTTTCATCAAGATGACAGGCGCACCCTTACCGACTTTAAATAATTCAGAGCCCAATGGTATCGCTGCTGTTTCTTCCATACCGCGACGTACTGTTTCATCCACCATCCGTACTTCCAGTGTTGCAGTACGTCCTATGATGTCTTTAGCACGCGATACATCTTGCACACCAGGTAATTGCACGACAATACGATCTGCACCCTGACGTTGAATAATTGGTTCTGCAACACCTAATTCATTCACACGTTTCGAGAGCGTTGAAATGTTTTGCTGAACCGCTTCTTCAACGGTGCGCTTTAAAGCTTGTGCACTCATGACACCACGCAGCTTGACACCTTCTGCGTCCGTCATTTCGGTTAACGTGAGTTCGCTTAATTGCGACAACAACACTTCTTTTGCAGCATTCAATGTTTCTTGATCACGAAAACGAATGTCTAAAGCATCACCATCACGTGCAATGCCTGCAAAACGAATTTTCTTTTCCACCAAGGCAGAACGAACACTAATTTGCAAACCTTGTATACGTTTAGCTAACACTGCCTTAGTATCAACTTGCATGAGGAAATGCACACCACCACGTAAATCTAAACCTAAATACATAGGCATAGCATGTAAGCTTTGTAACCATGCTGGGGTATTGGGTAACAAGTTAAAGGCAACTAAGTAAGTGGGATCAGCGGGATCGCGATTTAACGCTTGCTCTAATACGCTCTTAGCTTTGAATTGCAAATCAGTGTTAACAAAACGCGCACGCACATTGCCGTTATCACCCGCGTTCTCGAACACCAAGGCCTCAACAGGAATACCTGCTTTGGTCAATGCATCCTGAGCTTGTCCAACAATATTCGAACCTAACTTAACGGTCGCCTTAGCACTACTAATTTGTACCGCAGGAGATTCGCCAAAAAAATTTGGCACGGTGTATAAAGCGCCTAGCAACAAAGCGACTGCAATGAGTAGGTATTTCCAGAGGGGATAACGATTCATGATGTCCTGCTTGAAAAGAAAAATGTCCGGCAAAAATTGCCGGACATGTTGCTCATATCAATGTTAAATGGATTTAATAGTGCCTTTAGGCAGCAGCATCGTGACAGATGCTTTTTGCATCACCATTTCTGTGCCATCTGCCACTTCTAAAGTGACATAGGCTTCGGTGACTTTAGTCACTTTGCCCAAAATACCACCGGCTGTGATGACTTCATCGCCCTTAGCAAGCGCATCAATCATAGCTTTTTGCTCTTTTTGACGCTTCATTTGCGGACGTATCATCAAGAAATACAGCACAACAAACATCAAAACAATTGGCAAAAAGCTCAATAAGCCGCCGGTACCGCCAGCTGCGCTTTGTGCGTAGGCATTAGATATAAACATGGACTGCTCCGCTCTAGGTTTTCAAAGACCCGGCATTTTAGCACCGACAGCGCCCGGGCTTTAGCCTTAACGCAGCGAAGAATGCGCCCTTTTAGACAACTTACACACCCTGACTTCGCTCCAGCCTGAAACGCTGCTGAAAATCAGCAAAACTGCCAGCTTCTATCGCTGCGCGCATCTCGCGCATGAGCTCTAGGTAGTAATGTAAGTTATGAATAGTATTCAATCGTGCGCCCAATATTTCTCCGGCACGATGCAAATGATGCAAGTAGGCTCGTGAGAAATTCTGACAAGCGTAACAAGTACAAGTCGCATCTAGGGGCATGTCTTCATCTTTATGACGCGCATTCTTAATTTTAAGATCGCCAAAGCGCGTAAATAACCAACCATTGCGTGCATTTCGCGTAGGCATAACGCAATCAAACATATCAATACCATGCGCGACACCCTGCACCAGATCTTCTGGTGTGCCCACCCCCATTAAATAATGCGGTTTATTGGCCGGCAATTTCGGACCTGTGTGCGCCAAAATACGCTGCATATCTTCTTTGGGTTCACCGACTGATAAGCCACCAATCGCAACACCTTCAAAATTTAATTCTTCTAATCCAGCTAGTGATTCATCACGCAATACTTCATACATACCGCCCTGCACAATCGCAAATAAAGCATTCGGATTTTCTTCACGATGAAATTCATCTTGTGAGCGCTTGGCCCATCTCAGCGACATACGCATAGATAAACCTGCTTCTTCACGCGTCGCCGCACGACCATCGATTTCATACGGCGTGCATTCATCAAACTGCATCACTATGTCTGAGTTCAACACCTTCTGAATTTGCATGGATATTTCTGGCGAAAGAAATAAGCGATCACCATTAATAGGGGAAGAAAATTTCACACCTTCTTCAGTGATTTTCCGCATTTCTCCCAATGAAAAAACTTGAAATCCACCTGAGTCAGTCAGTATGGGTTGATCCCACCCCATAAATTTATGTAGTCCACCGAATTTTTTAATGACATCTAAACCCGGACGTAACCAAAGATGAAACGTATTCCCTAGAATAATTTGCGCTTGAATTTCTTTTAGCTCCAGTGGCGACATGGCTTTAACTGAACCATAAGTACCAACCGGCATAAAGATAGGTGTCTCCACCACGCCATGATTTAATTCCAGCCGACCGCGACGTGCATCACCGTCTGTTTTTAACAGGGTAAATTTCATAGTCAAGCTTCTCTGTCTAGCAGCATGGCATCGCCATAGCTAAAAAAACGATACTTTTCAGCGATAGCATGCGCATAAGCATGGCGTATACGTTCATAACCTGCAAAAGCAGATACCAACATTAAGAGTGTCGATTTTGGCAAATGAAAATTCGTAATCAATTTGTCGACTGTTTTAAATGAGTAGCCAGGCGTAATAAATAAATTTGTATCCGCTGATCCTGCTTGCAGCGTTCCGGACTGCGAAGCTGCTTCTAATGCGCGCAAACTCGTGGTACCCACTGCAATCACACGACCACCTGCTGCTTGGGTAGCACGCACTACTTGTACTGTTTCCTCTGGAATGGAATACCACTCACTATGCATGTTGTGTTCTGCTAAATTTTCAGTGCGCACAGGTTGAAACGTGCCCGCTCCCACATGCAAAGTAACAGTAGCAAATTGCACACCATGAGTCCGCAAAGTATCTAATATGGCCTCATCAAAATGTAAACCTGCAGTTGGTGCAGCTACTGCTCCCGGCTCTTGTGCAAACACTGTTTGATAGCGCTCTGCATCAACTTCATTTGCTGCATGCTCTATGTAAGGCGGCAAAGGTAAAGCGCCATGAGCTTCAATCAAGTCAATCGCATTATCAGGAAATGTCAATGTGTAGAATTCTCCTACACGCTCACCGACGATGACATCAAAAGCTTCAGCTAAATGTATGCGTGTACCAGCCGTTGGAGATTTTGAAGCGCGACATTGTGCCAATACGGTATGTGTGTCAATTAGTCGTTCTACTAATATTTCAACTTTACCACCGGTTTCTTTCACCCCAAAAAACCGTGCTTTTAATACCCGTGTGTTATTCAAGACTAGTAGATCACCTGCCTGCAATAAATTAGGTAAATCAGTGAAGCTACGATCAATACAACCATCCTGATTAACTTGCAATAATCGGGATGCTGAACGCGATGCTAGTGGCACTTGCGCTATCAGCTCAGGCGGCAATTCGAAATTAAAATCAGAAAGTGAGTACATAATACTGGCAGACCTAGACCAAAAGCCGGTATTCTACCCTCGCTCTTCGATAACGCTTCTCTATGTCCACCAATAAAAAAAAATCTACTCCGAATAAAAGTCTACGTACTGTCGACAAATTAGCGCGCCTAGGTTTATCTACCGATCTGGCGCTGGCTTTGCATTTGCCAATGCGTTATGAAGATGAAACCACATTAACGCCATTGAGCGAAGCTGTACGCATGCAAGGTCACACAGTACAACTCGAAGCTGTGGTGAGTGCTTGTGATGTGCAATATCGTCCACGCCGACAATTAGTCGTCACCGTAGAAGATCAGGGGGTTGAACTCACACTACGTTTTTTGAATTTCTATGGCAGCCAAGCAGTGCAAATGGCAGAAGGTAAACGATTGCGCATACGTGGTGAAATGCGGTATGGTTTTTTTGGTAGTGAGATGGTGCATCCCGTGGTCAAGACTGTGCAAGAAGGCGATGTCTTACCACAAGCACTCACACCTGTTTATCCCGCAGGCGAAGGATTGTCGCAAACACTGTTACGTAAAGCGATTACAAGTGCACTCACACGCTTTGATTTTAGTGACACCCTACCGGATGCACTACGCACTACATTACAACTGATTCCATTTGAACAAGCCATACGCTTATTACACAATCCTCCTGCTGATTGTGATGAATACGCTTTAATGGAGCGCACCCACCCCGCATGGACACGCGTTAAGTTTGATGAACTACTTGCGCAACAACTCTCTATGAAACGCGCACAAGTTGCACGACGCCAGCAGGGCGCACCTTCACTCGGCATGGAAGGATCACTGTGTCGCGCATTTAATGCAGCCTTACCGTTTGCATTAACTGGTGCACAACAGCGTGTATTAACTGAAATTCGTAGAGATATTACTGCTTCATATCCTATGCAGCGTTTATTACAAGGCGATGTAGGGAGTGGTAAAACCATTGTTGCTGCACTGGCTGCTGTACAAGCGATTGATAATGGTTATCAAGCGGTACTCATGGCACCTACTGAAATTTTAGCGGAACAGCATTTTAGAAAAATTGCAGCACTCATAGAACCCTTTGGTGTACAAGTTGTGTGGCTAACTGGCAGCCTAAAAAAACGTGAGAAAGAAGCTGCGCGCGAGCTCATAGAGTCTGGCACAGCACAACTCGTGATAGGCACTCACGCATTGATTCAAGAAGATGTTTTATTTGCTCGTCTAGGTTTAGTCATCGTGGATGAACAACATCGCTTTGGTGTGGCGCAGCGACTAACCTTGCGCAATAAAGGCGTGGATCAAATACCGCATCAATTAATGATGTCAGCCACACCTATACCTCGCACTTTAGCAATGACGTATTACGCAGATTTAGAAGTCTCTGTGATTGATGAACTACCACCAGGCAGAACACCCATCATGACACGACTCATTGATCAAGATCGTCGTGATGAAGTAATAGAACGCGTACATGCAGCCGCGCTTGAAGGCAAACAAATTTATTGGGTCTGCCCTCTGATAGAAGAATCAGAAGCCTTGCAATTACAAACAGCAACCGATACTTATGTGACACTGACTGCCGCACTACCTGATCTGCGTATAGGTTTAGTACATGGCCGTCTAAAAACAGCAGAGAAGCAGCAAGTCATGGATGCTTTTGCAAGTGGTGAATTACATTTACTGGTTGCGACCACAGTGATTGAAGTCGGTGTGGATGTACCGAATGCTTCACTCATGGTGATTGAACATGCTGAACGCTTTGGACTCTCACAACTACATCAGCTACGTGGTCGTGTCGGTCGAGGCTCTGCCGCTAGCGTGTGTTTGCTGTTATATCAAGCACCACTAGGCATGATAGCCAAACAAAGATTAGCCATCATGCGTGAAACTACCGATGGTTTTGAAATCGCACGACGCGATTTAGAAATACGAGGCCCTGGTGAGTTTTTAGGTGCCAGACAATCAGGACAAGCTATGCTGCGATTTGCCAACTTGGAAACTGATCAATGGTTGGTAGAAAAAGCACGTGATCTTGCAGCAGATTTACTATTGCATCAAAAAGATATCGCAGAAGCACATTTAGCCCGCTGGTTAGGTTCGCGCGAAGATTTTCTCCGCGTATGATGTTGCACCTATGATGCTGCCTGCGCTCAGACTTAACGAATATGCGAAACTAACAGCATGACTCTCACAGAACTTAAATATATTGTTGCCGTCGCCCGCGAAAAACATTTTGGTCGTGCGGCTGAAGCTTGCTTTGTTGCTCAACCCACATTGTCGGTTGCGATTAAAAAATTAGAAGATGAACTCGGTGTGCCTATTTTTGAACGAGGCGGTACTGAAGTATCTGTGACACCAATCGGTGAGCAAATCATTGCCCAAGCTGAGCATGTGCTGGAACAAACTGCCACTATAAAAAATATTGCGAAACAAAATAAAGATCCACTGGTGGGTCCTTTACGACTAGGCATTATCTACACTATTGCACCTTATCTATTACCGCAACTTGTGCGCACTATGATAGAAGAAGTGCCACAAATGCCTTTAGTCTTACAAGAAAATTTTACGGTGCGTTTAATTGAATTACTACGTTCAGGTGAATTAGATGCTGCCATCATGGCGCTCCCCTTCCCTGAACAAGGGCTAATGGTGCAGCCTCTGTATGATGAACCGTTTGTAGTTGCTATGCCCCGACATCATCAATGGGCTGACAGAAGCGCTATTAGTAGTGCAGATTTAAAAACTGAAACCATGTTGTTATTAGGTGCAGGCCATTGCTTCCGCGATCAAGTATTGGAAGTATGTCCTGAAATGTCACGCTTCTCAAATTCTGGCGCTGGTATTGCACGCACCTTTGAAGGCTCATCATTAGAAACCATACGTCATATGGTGGCATCCGGCATAGGCATCACCGTTTTACCTAAAGCATCCACACCTAGTGTTACCGATCCCGATAGCATGCTGCGCTACATACCGTTTGAACAACCCTTGCCTTCACGTCGTGTCGTCATCGCTTGGCGTAAAAGTTTTACCCGCAGTGGTGCGATCGAAGCAGTGCGACAAGCCGTTCTTAAATGTAATCTACACGGTGTAACAATGTTGCCCGATGCTGCTCACACTATCAGCTAATCTTTAGCAAACTGATTACTGCACTTTATGAATCAATTTTTGCAATCAGCAATCTGGCATAAGCTTGTTCTCTATGCAAAATTAGTCAGGCTAGATAAACCTATAGGAAGCTTGCTACTACTCTGGCCTACGTTATCAGCATTATGGTTAGCGAGTGCAGGCAAACCATCCCTACAACTGATTCTAATTTTTTCTATAGGTACTATATTGATGCGCTCCGCAGGTTGCGCTATCAATGACTATGCCGATCAAGAATTTGATAAGCATGTAAAACGCACTGCAGATAGGCCTCTCACTAGCGGAAAAATTTCTGGTCGCGAAGCGCTACTGATTGCTGCATTATTTGCTTTGATTTCTTTTGCACTCATACTACCGCTGAATTTATTAACGAAACAACTCTCACTCGTTGCTGTACTGATTGCAGCTAGCTATCCTTACTTCAAACGTTTCTTCGCTTTACCGCAAGCTTATCTCGGCATTGCTTTTGGATTTGGCATACCAATGGCATATGCAGCAGTACAAAACGCCGTACCTTATCAAGCATGGTTATTATTACTCGCTAACGTATTCTGGGCTCTGGCCTATGACACAGAATATGCCATGGTAGATAGAGATGATGATTTAAAAATAGGCATACGCACATCCGCTATCACCTTTGGTCGCTTTGATGTGTTGGCTGTGATGCTGTGCTATGCCGCTAGTTTAGGTTTAATTACTTGGGTAGGTTGGCAAGCTGATATGGGCTTAGGATTTTTTATCGGCATACTGATAGCAACAGGAATCGCGCTTTATCATTGGACACTGATACGTCATCGTGATCGTATGCAATGCTTTGCTGCTTTTCGACATAATAACTGGCTAGGTGCAGCAGTATTTCTTGGTTTTGTTTTGGGTTAATCACACTCTTTAACACGCTCTGCCGCCTCCACACAACAGCGGCATCTAATCTATTTGATTGTCTTGTTAGTCCACTTAAGTGCGGCTGATAATTGCGTGCGCTATACATTCCTCATAGCCCACGCCATTAACTAATCCTAGACATCATGACTATTTCAGAATTGCTTGCATTCTCAGTCAGAAATCAAGCATCTGATCTTCATCTATCAGCCGGCATGCCTCCCATGATACGAGTGCATGGCGAAGTAAAAAAAATTAACTTACCAGCGATGGCTCATGTTGAAGTGCAAGCGATGCTGCATACCATCATGAGCGATGATTTACGAAACAATTATGCCTCTCATCTAGAAGTCGATTTTTCATTTGAGATTCCCAACCTAGCACGTTTTCGTGTCAACGCTTTTCATCAACAGCGCGGTGCTGCAGCAGTGTTACGTACTATTCCATCTAAAGTACTCACGCTACAAGATCTCAACGCTCCCACTTTATTTGGTGATTTAGCATTACGTCCACGAGGATTAGTATTGGTGACCGGCCCTACTGGTTCAGGCAAATCCACCACACTCGCCGCGATGGTGAATCATGTGAATGAACATGATTATGCACATATTCTGACAGTTGAAGATCCGATAGAATTTTTACATCAGCCAAAAAAAAGTTTGATTAATCAACGTGAGCTGTCCGTTCACACGCATTCATTTGCAGCCGCATTACGTTCAGCTCTGCGTGAAGATCCTGATGTGATTTTAGTCGGCGAATTACGTGACTTAGAAACCATACGCTTAGCATTAACTGCTGCTGAGACAGGTCATTTAGTATTTGGGACTTTACATACCGTCTCAGCAGCAAAAACTATCGATAGAATTATTGATGTATTCCCTGGTGATGAAAAAGAAATGGTACGTGCCATGCTGTCTGAATCACTGCAAGCGGTGATCTCGCAAATTTTACTAAAGACTGTAAATGGCAAAGGACGCATAGCTGCCCATGAAATTATGCTGGGCACACCTGCTATAAGAAATTTAATTCGCGAAGCAAAAGTAGCGCAAATGTATTCTGCTATTCAAACCGGCACCGGCATGGGTATGCAAACAATGGATGCCTGCTTAATGGATTTAGTGAAAACTAATAAAATTAATATAAGTACAGCACGCAGCGCAGCTAAAGTTCCAGAAAATTTTTTAGGCTAATTCATTCAGCGATTTAATTTTTTCCAAACTCCATACCTAATTCTTCACCACGCTTCGCTGCAGCATGTAAAGCCTGAATAATCGATTGCTCAACTTTGTTATTTTGCATAGAAGTCAAAGCAGCGTAAGTCGTACCGCCTTTGGATGTCACATTTTCACGCAGTTGCGTAAGTGTCTGATCGGATTGCGTGGCTAACTCAGTTGCACCAGCAAAGGTGGCCAATGCAAGTTGTTTGCCCTGCTCAGCAGATAAACCCAATTCGATTGCAGCAGCTTGCATCGCTTCGAGAAAATAAAATACATAAGCAGGACCACTACCTGAAACAGCCGTCACCGCATTGATTTGTTCTTCTTGTTCTATCCAAACTGTTTCACCCACTGCTTGCATAATCGCATTCGCAATCTGTTTTTGTTCTTCCGTCACTTCCGATAAAGCGACTAATCCTGTAATACCTTTACCTATCAACGCGGGAGTATTTGGCATAGCTCGCACTATCATCTTATGGCCATATAACCAACGTGATAAATCGTCAGCACGTATGCCTGCCGCAATTGAAATGACTAATTGATTTTTACTATACGGAAGCAGATTTGCCACTACCTCATGCATTTGTTGCGGCTTTACTGCAAGTACCCATACATCAGCTGTCGCTAGAACTGTATCAGGATGCAAAGATGTAGACACACCAAATTGGTTTTCTAATTTATTCAATGCTTGTGGATTGATATCTACTACATGAATATTATTTGCTGCTGTGAGTTTATCGGCTAGACCACCAATTAAAGCCTGCGCCATATTGCCGCCACCGATAAAACATATTTTTACATTATTTTGCATAATCCCTAACTCCAAAAATCGCTGTACCAATTCTGACTATGGTTGCGCCCTCTGCAATCGCGGCATCCATATCAGCTGACATACCCATAGAGAGCGTATCTGTTTGTATGCCTACAGCTTGCAAATCATTCTGCATGAACCGTAGTTTTGCAAAAGCTGCGCGCTGTTGTTGCACATCTTCAGTCGGTTCAGGAATTGCCATCAATCCTCGCAAGCGGATATTTGGTAATAGAACTACGGCGCGAGCTATCTCAAGCAATGCCTCAGGCTCTAGCCCACTTTTCGTCGCCTCGCCGCTGACATTCACTTGCAGACAAATTTGTAAAGGCGGCATGTCTGCAGGCCTTTGTTCAGATAAACGTTGTGCGATCTTCAACCGGTCAACTGAATGCACCCAATCAAAATGCTCTGCAATCTGCCGTGTCTTGTTACTTTGTATGGGACCTATGAAATGCCATTCCAGCTGCAAATCAGGATTGTGCTCTCGCATATCTCGCGTAGCAGCGATTTTATCGATCGCCTCTTGCACATAATTTTCACCAAAAGCGCGTTGACCAGCTTGCGCTGCAGCCAAAACGGCCTGCACATCAAAGGTTTTTGATACAGCTAACAATGTAATTGAAGCAGGATCGCGACCAGCCGCCTGCGCACTGTTGGCTATACGATGTTGCACGAGTTGCAAATTTTTAGAAATAGACATGATGCCGCATTATCTCTCATGTCAGCCATTCAGCAGAAAGCTGTATCCGCTGCTAACATTGTCAGCATTCACCCCACATAAAGGATTGCACCATGAGCTCAGTTTATGATTTCAACGCCAACACCCTATCAGGCACAGCGGCTTCACTGTCAGAGTATCGTGGCAAGGTTTTATTAATTGTAAATACAGCCAGTAAATGCGGCTTTACACCACAATACAAAGGGCTAGAAGCATTGCATGAACAATATAAAGATCAAGGTTTAGTTGTACTCGGCTTTCCCTGCAATCAGTTTGGCGCACAAGAGCCGGGGTCAGCAGATGAGATTGGTGCCTTTTGTGAAAAAAATTATGGCGTCACTTTTCAGCTCTTTGAAAAAGTCGATGTAAATGGTGACAATGCCCATCCATTATTTAACTTCTTAAAGAAAACTGCCCCCGGTGTTTTGGGTACCGAGGGCATTAAATGGAATTTCACAAAATTTTTGGTAGGTAAAGATGGCAATGTGTTTGATCGCTATGCCAGCACCACCACACCTGAAAGCATGAAACAAGACATAGAAAAACTACTCAATGCATAAGATCTTCATACAAAGCTAGACTGCGATCGTGAAGATTCAAAAGAATCTGAATCTTCAGTACTTCGTCCGTCTATGTTGCGATTATTAGATCTTGCATTTTGCTTATTGAGCGCATTTAAGGCATTTATTTCACGCCGAGTAGTAGGACTTTGCGCTAAATCTTCATCATTTTCTGATTCATCCTCACTATCTGCAAATTTATTTTGCACATTAACCACTGTATCGTTTTCAACATTTTTTTCAGAATCTGTTTCAGCTCCTACGGGACCAAAAAGAGGACGAATCAAAGATTGCAATAAAGGATGAAATAGCTGATAACGCAAAACAAATCCTGCAATTAACGGCAAGCCCACGGAAGCATATGCTGTATTGGCACCGGAATTAATCCCTGCACTCGGATCCAATAAAGAACTAGAGTGATTTAGTCCGATGTCACCCAATCCAGTCAAATTCATGGTTTGAACATTTGTTGAATTTGCATACCCTGAACTTAATAGTGCTGGAATAATAGAAGAAATATAAGCGCAGTTCGCAACTAAGGATAAAGGCACGGCAATTAATTTTGTACACATACTAGCTTGAGCAGGTACGCCTTCTAATAGGTTTGGTTTATCTTTATTTACCACTTCCCCCATGTAAGACTTACCTGATTCAAGAACAGCATTTTTAATTCTATTAAAACGTGATTCATGTTGGCTATGTACTGCTCTTGCTTGCTTCCATTTACTCTCAGCTTCCTTACTTTTGATTTTAAGTTCTTTGATTAACGTATTCAATGCTTCCAATCTGTCGTCTTCGCTATCCTGTTCGGATTGTGTTTGCAAATTATCTTTTTCCATTTCAAGTACAGCTAACAATTTATTTAGATTAATCTGTTTTTCACTCCATGGGTCACGCTGTGCGGCAGCCAAAGCAAGCTGTGCTCCTTTTATATCTACATTAAAATTTTGCAAGGATGATTTTTGTATCAACTTACGCAAATAATTTTGTGAAATACCAGTAAGACCACCAGCGATCGTACCGGCACTAGCATGCATAGCAAAATCAATACCTGCTGCAATCCAAGGTGAGAATGATTGTTTGATTATGGGAGAAAAAAAACCTGGCGCTGTGTATGAAAGCGTGTACCAAAAAAAAGGTAGCTCATCGGTTATAAAAGCTCGAAGCTGAGCCGATCGAATCACTTGTTGAATATTTCCATATTTATTATTTAGATCATTAATATCTTCATTCCTAATTTCATTCACACCTGATTGTAAACAGCCCATTAATTTTTCACGACCAATACACTCATCAATAATTTTAAAGATGAACTCATGACATTCATTGATACGCTCTGCCTGATTATTTTCTTCAGCCAAACGCAGCTCTTTAAGCGCCGAATGAAAATCCATATAAGCCTTGCCATCTGGCGAGGCATGATGCGCTCCTTGTAAACGAATAGCGTTTGCTACGGGCTCAGAAAAAAGGGGATTTAATAAACCTGCAATCAGAAGTGAAGGCCAAACTCCATGTGATGAGCCAGCAGTAGTAGTTACAATGTTTGTAGCTAGCTTCCCCATCATAAAAGACGTCCAATAAGCTGAAGCACCAGCTAAGCCCGTCGTTTTAATCTGCGCAAAATGACTATCATCCTTAGGGTTATTCTTAGCATCAACTATAAGATGTTTTTTCTTAGTAATATGATCAAGCTCAGGCTCTGTTAATTCTGTGTATTGCTTTAAGTATTGATCAAAGTTATTTTTTAATAATTTCCGATCATCGTCAGATATATTTTTATCTTTACAATTTTTAATAAAATGCGGATCTTTACTTAGCATGGTGAGTAATTCATCATTAGTTAACAATGATTTAGAATTTACTAAGTTATAGAATTCACGCTCTTCGCTGACTCTAGATGACGATACTGCTGATACCTCTGCGCTTCTATCACTATCACTCGTAGATGAACTAGCGGCACTCACTATTGACTCAATACTTTGATCTGACTTTGCCGTAATGCGATATGTTTCACGTACACGACCTTGATAATTTCTAGCTTCATTCATTTTATTTCTCCTCAAGCCAAAGAAAAGTATTGATTTTTTTCTTGCTCATCTGATCCCAGTAATTTATTTTGTAACCAAGTGCTGCGCCATTCTTGTATTTGCATGACAAAGGATTTAATAACGCTGACCAAACCCTCTGCTGACGTGTTTAAATTAATAGGTAATTTGACTCTAAACATTAAACAAGATCGAATTTGGTCATAATCAAATAAAGCATCTAAACTGCCGTCCAACATGCCCTGCATAGCAAAAATAGTTTCATAAATTTCAGCCTTATAGTCTTGTTCAATCTCACCCAAATTTAAAACAAGACGCGCCTTTTGATCATTGGTAAAAGTCGAAACCAGAAAAAAATCGACGCCATCAAACGATACGTACTCTCCCTTAGCTAAAGCATTGATATCTTCTAAATGAAGAGCACGACTAACATCACTACATAATTTTTCTAAATAAGCCTCGCTCACAATCATCTCCTGTTATTAATTTAATCAATCAAGCATGCATTAAAAGTAAATGCGAGATTCAGTGTCAGCGCTATTTATTGAGTTTCCGAATAAGTAAATTCTGAAATCGTATGAAGGTTGATTGAACAAAATGAAATTAATATCGTGGCATATAAGCCACAGATCACATTAGTTATGAGTTGGAGAAAAAATAATGGCGAAAATCAAATAGATTCTATTTTTTTGCTTATATCCCCGCACACAATCAATAAATCCGCTTTCAACCTATTTTATTTTTGCAGCTCTACTTATAGAACACGCCACTGAATGAGCAGTCATTGGTGTTGTAGTTAAATTATCTTTCTCAAATACATTGCAATTCACGCAAATTGATTTGATCGAATCGAGTATTTGATCAGTGCAGTCGAACATAGATAAGAAGTGCGTTACTCAGCGTGCGCACTGATCAACAGAACCATCAAGTAAATAAATTGAGTCTATTGATCGGCCATCTGTAACAACAATAATGGAGACGCATCATGAATGAAGAGCAATTCAGTCAGCTTTGTAGGGACACAAGTTTTTTACTCGGACAGGAAGATATTGATGGTTTAGGAAAATACGGAAAAATTACGATTCAAAATTCAGCAGTGACTGTTTTTTTTGATGAGGCAATTGATAGTAGTGAAATCGTTATTTATATTGAGATTGTTTCACTGAACAATATAAATCGTGAATCTATCTTAGCTATTTTAATGGGAATGAATCTTTTAAATAATCAAACTCTATTAGGAATATGTGCACTAGATCCCATACGCAATATTGCAATACTTAAAAAAAATATTCTAACTATTGATGATTTAACTTCCGCTCAATTTGTAATGATATTGGTTGACTTAACAAGCTATGTAAACCAATTGCGCGCACAACTGCCTGAGCTTGTTTCAAATTATGAAAGCTCCTTGCTATCTAAAGATCAACTTTTGCAATCAGCTTAAAGGGAGCGTTAAATGGCAAAACCATCAGCAATCCCTAATCGTTTATCTTTAAATGTCAGCTACTACCAATCAGAATCGTCCAGCATAGTCGAGGAGAGCAATGATTTTCAGAAAAGCGATAAAAATAGAGTTAATACTGACCACCTTGCTCCATTAGATAAACCTTCTATCGAATCATTTATAGAATCATTAAAAAAAACTGGAGATGCACATTCTTATCTGAGCAATCATTTAAAACAAACTGCCGAAGGCCTTCACAAAGCATTTGAAGAATTAGAAAAATTACGAGCTGAACATGAAAACTATGTATCCATAAATAATGCAGTGGATGGTAACGATGATGATTTTGATGGTCGTATTCAATTATGTGAAGATCGCATACAAGAACTTGTGGATTTTATTGAAGATTCTATTTGCAAGTTTTCAGATTTAAACAATCTAACTGAGACACCACAACGTACTAGTCATTCTTTTAATAATTCTATTAGCACTCTTAATCCTACTTATCCATCACCCGACATACGCCGCGCAGAATTTGATGATTCCATTGAAGTTTCTTATTCTAGCGACGAAGATGTTTCTGAGATTATAGAAGACAAGAAATTAGGCTCAGGTTTTGCAAATTACATTAATGACCATGTAATTTCTGAAGAAACAAAACAACATCAAATTAAATTTGAAATGCACAATAAAGTGCATCAGGAAAATGCAAAAGCCAATATTGTCGAAAAAACTTTTTACAACACATTAGCAGGGGCTGTTGGCTATCTTGCTGCATTTGGCATAGGTAATCTTGCTGCCAAACTGACTCCAGCAGTAGGTCCGTTCATGCTTCCAATCCTTGCAGCACCCTTACATACTTTGTTAGCAGGGCCACTTTCAGGAATGATACGTTCTACAACTTGGGTGAATCCAGCTACCAAAGAGCAAATTATGCATCAGCGTGCTCGTGCACGCGCTCAAGGTGATACGCATAGAAAAGCTGTAGGACTGGAATCAAAAATTAAATTTACTTGGCATGGCGAACACTTAACTGCAGAAGAAATTTTGAAGAAAGATCCTAACTTCAATAATTGGTATAGCAAAGTTATCACGGATGACAATCCCTTTTATAGCTTCCTTTGCACCTATCTTCTTCGAAATTTTATAATTGAAATACTACGTCCGCCTTTAGATCAACCAGATTTTTCTTCTATTCCTACTGTACCCGACTATCATCCACAAGAATTTTTTTCTACGCATACTGCATTAGGATTTGCTGCTGACTTAGGTTTACAAACTCTGGCTGGAACATTAGCTGGAGCAATGACTATGATTATTAATCAGGCTATACGAGCAAATATTAAAGACTTTCATTCTTTTGAAGTTGTTACGAAAACAAGGGCGGTTTGGAATCTTGAAAGAATTTATCTCACATCATGCAAAGCTGATTTCGAGGCCGCAGTAGAAAATGAAGCTGATCTTGAGTTAAAAAATTTACTTGAAAAAGAATGTCATAAAATATCATTACAACTTGATAAAGCAGAAAAAAAATCATCTTTCTTAAGTTCGTATTTATATGAAGTCAGTTTACTTTGGCAAGAAAAGAAACGAGGTATTGCCGGCGACCCCGATCAACCAGGAACACGACTTGATACAATTTTTGATATAACCGGAAAATTTATATCACTCTTACCCGTCGCAATCACATCGTATTTAGTCAGCGCCTATGCTCCAATTCGTGCACCTAACCGCACTGAAGCGTGGTTTCAAATGTATGGTCGCGCACTTGCACCGCCAATAGCGCTCATGGGATTTTTACTTCGTACAGAAATTAGTGGGTATGTACGCTTAGTATATGGAGATGTAAAAGGAAGGGTTAGTGCGCACACACGCTCTACCGCGACAGAAATGCCTAGAGAATTATCGCCTAGGCATAGCTCAACGCAAACTCCGATTATGGGTTACGCAGATAGTAGTGATTCAATTGTATAGCGCTTCAATAAGGATAAGATAACTAGTCAACATACTGACTAGTTATTGCTTATTTGATTAATGTGATTGATTTGAAATTAAGAATAGTATTAATGCTTTAATGAAGCATCAATTAATTCTATCCAATGTCTAACTTCAGTTTGGGTGCCCGATTGCAAATGCGTTAGGCATCCAATATTTGCAGAGACTATCATCTCTGGATTTGTCGCTTCAAGATTTTTTAATTTATTATCTCTGAGCTGCGTAGATAAGGTTGATTGCAATACTGAGTAGGTTCCTGCAGAACCACAGCATAAATGACTATCAGCACAAAGCTTGACATCAACTCCCACTGCTTTTAATACGCCTTCAATTTTTCCACGTATCTGTTGGCCATGCTGCAATGTGCAAGGCGGATGATAAGCAACACGCTTATTTATCTTGCCAATTTTAATCGCAAGCTCTTGCTCAAAGTCCGGCATGATTTCAGATAAATCTTTCGTTAGCTCGGATATTTTTTGTGCACGTTTAGCATAGAAGGCATCTTGGGCTAATAAATGTCCGTACTCTTTCACCATACTGCCGCAACCAGAGGCAGTCATCACAATCGCTTCTGCACCTGCTTCCACATAAGGCCACCACGCGTCAATATTGCGACGCATATCTTCTAAGCCGCCTGATTGATCATTTAAATGATGGCGTATCGCTCCACAACATCCTACTTTAGGTGCGACGATTAATTCCACACCCAATGTATCTAACACACGTGCAGTCGCAGCATTAATATTCGGTGACATAGCAGGTTGTACACAGCCATCGAGCAATAACATTTTGCGGCTATGTGTAGTCTTAGGCCACACACCAGCTGACTGCGCAGCTGGTACTTTATTTTTTAATGCGGAAGGCAATAGTGGACGCACTATTTGCCCTAGCTTCATTGCAGGATTAAACAACCACTTACGTGGCAAAAATTCTTTTAAGGTTGTTCTAAGCACGCGCTCAGAAACTGGACGTCGCACTTGTTTTTCTACCAAGTGACGGCCTATATCGACTAAGCGTCCATACTGGACACCAGAAGGACAAGTGCTCTCGCAATTACGACAAGTTAGACAACGATCTAAATGCAATTGCGTTTTACGAGTGGCTTCTTTACCTTCTAAGACTTGCTTCATTAAATAAATACGACCGCGTGGCCCATCTAACTCATCACCCAATAATTGATAAGTTGGACAAGTTGCGGTACAAAATCCGCAATGCACACATTTACGCAGAATGGCATCTGCCTCCTGACCTTCTTGTGTGTGCTTAATAAAATCTGCGAGATTGGTTTGCATAATCAGAAGTTTGTAAACATACGACCAGGATTGAAAATACCCGCTGGATCAAATGCATTTTTAAGATTGCGATGGATACGCCCTACTGCAGGTTGCAGTGGATGAAATACACCTACAGATTTATCGCCACCTTTAAATAAAGTAGCATGCCCACCGACTTGTTCTGCAGCTGCGCGAATTTCAGTAGCGCTCGCCGTAGTTTTTAACCAGCGCTGTGCACCGCCCCATTCTATGCATTGTTCACCTTGCAGATTCAATACAGGCGCAACCGATGGCACAGATAAGCGCCATAAACCCTGCTCTTTATCTTGCAGCACGCCATCGAAAAATGCGTGCTCTTGTTCACGCAACCTATCCCAAAACTTTTCAGGCTCTGGCAATGCATCACCACCCATTTTCTTAATCGCTGCATCCACAGCAGCTTGTGCGCCAGACAATCTAATTGCCAACAAGCCGTTATGCCAACATGAAGCTGACAGTGGTAATGGCTGCCCACCCCACACATTGAGTTGATGTAGTGCTTGTTCCTGCGTCATCGCAAACTGTAGTGACTGTTGCGCAACTGGTCGTGGCAATACTTTGATTGAAACTTCCAGTATTAAACCTAATGTGCCCATCGATCCTGTGAGTAAGCGTGAGACATCGTAGCCAGCCACATTCTTCATCACTTGACCACCGAAGTGCAGTACATCTGCTTTACCATCCATCAGCACAGCACCTAAAACAAAATCTCTGACTGATCCGACAGCCTGACGACGCGGGCCAGATAAACCACTGGCGACTATACCGCCTATGGTTGCTAATCCATCAAAGCGTGGTGGCTCAAACGCTAACATCTGATTTTTTTCTGAAAGTGCTTTACCAATTTCACGCAAGCTGGTTCCTGCGCGTGCAGTAACCACTAACTCAGTTGGATCATAAGCAATGATGCCACTGTAAGCAGTGGTGTCGAGTACTTCACCTTGCAAGCTTTGGCCGTACCAATCTTTGGTGCCATTACCTTTAATGCGCAATGGAGATTTACTTGCTGTTGCAGTAGCAATGCGCTCTTTAAATGTTTGTAAAACGTTTTCCATATTGATTCTTAAAGTCAGAAACGCGGCAAATCAGAAAATTTCAACTCACCACGTTTGACATGCATCTTGCCGTACTCTGCACAACGCACCAGAGTAGGAATAGCTTTATCAGGGTTAAGCAAAAACGCCACATCGAAAGCACGCTTAACCGCAAAAAATGCATCACGCTCTTGCTCAGAATATTGCACGCACATGGAATTAATTTTTTCTATACCTACGCCATGCTCGCCTGTAATCGTGCCACCTACTTCTACACACAATTCCAATATGGCTGCACCAAATTTTTCTGCGCGATCAAATTCACCTGGCTGATTTGCATCAAATAAAATCAAAGGATGTAAATTACCATCACCCGCATGAAACACATTCGCGCATCGCAAGCCATAGGTTTTTTCCATCTCTGCGATACCGAGCAAAACTTTTGCTAAATGTTTACGAGGAATAGTGCCATCCATGCAGTAGTAATCAGGGGAGATACGACCCGCAGCAGGAAAAGCATTTTTACGACCCGACCAAAATTTCATACGCTCTGCTTCATCTTTAGAAACAGCAATCGCAGTCGCACCAGAAGCATTCAGTACTTCTGTCATGTGTTGAATTTCTTCTTCTACTTCTTCAGCAGTGCCATCTGATTCACATAACAAAATCGCTTCTGCATCAATGTCGTAACCTGCTTTCACAAATGGCTCAACCATACGTGAACTGGTTTTATCCATCATCTCTAGTCCAGCTGGAATAATGCCTGCTGCAATGACATTCGCTACTGCATTACCACCTTTAACTACATCATCAAAAGAAGCCATGATGACGCGCGCTTGTTGTGGCTTAGGTACTAACTTCACTGTGATTTCAGTGGCCACACCCAACATACCTTCGGAACCTATAAAGACTGCGAGCAAATCCAAGCCGGATGCATCAAGCGCTGCATTACCTAATTCAATAATATCGCCTTCGATTGTTACAACTCTGACTCGTAATACGTTGTGCACAGTGAGTCCATATTTCAAACAATGCACACCGCCAGAATTTTCAGCGACATTGCCACCTATGCTGCATGCAATTTGTGAAGAAGGATCGGGAGCGTAATAAAGTCCATGTGCTTGTGCCGCTTCTGAAATCGCAAGATTACGTACCCCAGGTTGAACCACAGCGGTACGTGCATGAGGATCGAGCTTCACAATTTTATTTAAACGTGCAGTCGATAACACTACACCATCAGCGATAGGCATTGCACCACCGGATAAGCCTGTACCTGCACCACGTGGTACAACTTGCACAGATAAGCGTAGACAAATTTTTAAGATATCAACAATCTGTGCTTCGTTTTCAGGCAGTACCACCACCATCGGTAATTGGCGATACGCTGACAAACCATCACATTCATAAGGACGTGTATCTTCCTCGTTAAACAAGATGCTATGTGCAGGTAGCACAGCACGCAATGCGTTAACGACCTCATGTTGTCGGGAAAGTGTAAATGCTGCTTCAGTTTTTGCGTTCATAGACTGCACTCATTACACATAGCAAGCCACTGCCAAATGCTTGACGTAACTTTTTATCAGGAATGACAGTGTAACGAATGCAGCTAACTGCGAACATGAATTAAAGCGTGATTTAGCTGAAAAACTTGATAGCTAAGATGAATTTTTTTGTTCGAACCCTAACTATCACTCTAAGTTGTTAAAAGAGCTCTTAAATTCATGTCATCTCATCATGAAAAGCTTCTTGTATCCAATCTAAAAACAATTCGACTTCTGGTCTATCTCTTACTTGTTTTTCATAGACGACGTAATACGCATGCGGAGGTGTAGCCTGATGTAAGTCGAATAAACGCACAATCTCACCGCGCTCTATCATGTCGCGCGCAAAATGCTCACGCGTTAAGCCTACGCCATGACCATACTTAATTAATTCAAGTAATAAACCTAAATCATCTACACGAATACCGGTAGAAGGTTCAGGCCAATCCAAACCAACCGCTTCAAACCAAGGCTGCCAAGGCTCAAGAGCTGAACGTATCAAGGTCGCTTTTTCTAAATCAGCAGGTGTAGCAATATCCCCCACCTGCTTTAAATAATCTGGACTTGCTACTGCAAAGGTTGGCTCTGCAAATAACATATCGGATTGTAAATTTGGATATTTACCTGCTCCAAACCTTACCTCTACATCACTTTCTGCAGTCGATAAATCATATAGTGGCACTGAGAGATAAATTTCAACAGCCACATCAGGATGTCTTTGTGTGAATGTCGCTAAACGTGGCACTAACAGATAACGCGCAAAAGTAGGCGGCAATGTGACTTTCACACGTGGCTGTGCAGAAGCAGCACGACGCGGCATAGGAAAGTCTGTAAGTGTGCGTAAAGCTTGTCGCACTACATCCAGATAACGACGACCAAATTCCGAAAGACCAACATTGCGACCATCACGTAAAAACAAACGCTCACCTACGAACTCTTCGAGTAAGCGTATGCGATGTGAGAGTGCTGAAGGTGTAATACAAAGTTCTTCAGCAGCTAATGCAAAAGATCCGTGACGCGCTGCCGCTTCAAATGCTGACAATGCATGTACCGGTGGAATACGGGTTGCCATGTTTACCTTAATTGCTACTAACTAAAAAAAGAATCACCACCGGATAATTTTGCCGGGGTTAAGAATATTGTTTGGATCTAATGCATGTTTAATAGAGCGCATGGTATCAATTGCACCTTCGCCATGCTCTTGTATTAAGAAATCCATTTTATGTAAGCCCACGCCATGCTCACCGGTGCACGTACCATCCATCGCAATGGCTCGTTCTACCATTCTGGCATTCACACCTTCTGCACGTGCAATATCAGCAGGATCATTGGGATCCACCATCATCTGCACATGAAAATTGCCATCACCAACGTGACCAATAATTGAATGCGTTAACTGCTGTTGTTCGCAGTCGGCTTTGGTTGCTAATAAAATTTCTGCTAAATGTGAAATCGGCACACAGCAATCGGTGGAGATTGCACGACAACCTGGACGCAATTGTAAGAGTGCGAAATACGCATTGTGTCGCGCTTGCCATAAACGAGATCTATCTTCTGGGCGCGTTGCCCATTCAAAGCCTATCGCACCATGTTCTTGTGCGATCTCTTGCACAATTTCTGCTTGTTCTTTCACACTATTTTCACTGCCATGAAATTCAAATAACAAGAGAGGTTTTTCTGGCAACGTTAATTTGTCATGCTTATTAATCGCTTTCACGCCATTCTCATCTAAGAATTCCACCCGTGCGACAGGCACCCCCATTTGCATGGTCACTATCACCGTATTGACTGCACTTGCAATATCATTAAATGAACAGACTGCTGCAGAAATTGATTCCGGCTGTGGATAAAGCTTTAACGTCACTTCAGTTATGATGCCTAGTGTGCCTTCACTACCTACAAACAAACGTGTGAGGTCATAACCCGCAGAAGATTTTTTTGCACGCGTACCGGTCTTAATCACTTTGCCTTCTGCAGTCACCACAGTCAGGCCTAAAACATTTTCACGCATGGTGCCGTAACGTACTGCATTTGTCCCTGAAGCACGGGTCGCTGCCATACCACCTAATGATGCATCGGCACCTGGATCAATCGGAAAGAATAATCCTGTATCTTTAATCTCAACGTTTAATTGTTTGCGCGTTACACCCGGTTGCACGGTCACCGTTAAATCTTGCGCATGTACAGCAATGACGCGATTCATTTGTAATAAATCGATAGACAAGCCACCCGACAAAGCAAGTATGTGACCCTCTAAAGAAGTACCAGTGCCATAAGGAATAACCGGTACTTTATGTTGATTGCATAGCGCCACAGCGGCAGCAACTTCTTCTGTCGTATGAGCAAACACCACTGCATCGGGCAGCATAGGATCGAAAGACGATTCATCGCGACCATGATGCTCACGCATCGCCTGCGAGGTAGATAAACGATCACCAAATAGCTCACGCAATGATGCCAAAAAAGCATCAGGCAATGGGCGTCGCAACTCCGTCAGTTGAGATGGATGATTCATGAACAATTCTCCTCAGGGGGTAGTATTTTACCCTTCACAGCCAAGATAATCTGTCAGTGGTTCAGGTTACAAGGATTAATCGAGCGAATTTCACTATTTTCCCGTATTCTCTGCCCGATCTAACTGTGAAGGTGAATAGGGAATGGCAACCAGACTGTCAAAAATTGCGACGCGCACGGGTGACGATGGCACCACCGGACTTGGGGACGGAAGCCGCACCACCAAAGATGCCTTGCGCGTACAAGCCATGGGCGATGTGGATGAACTGAATTCACATTTAGGCTTACTGTTATGTGAAGACATGCCCGATGCATTGCGTGAAGAGTTAATCACAATTCAACATGATCTATTTGATTTAGGTGGCGAGATCTGCATCCCTGGATTTTCTCTGCTCACTGATGAGCATGTACTACGACTCGATAACTTACTGGCCAAATACAACAGCACCTTACCTGTACTAGCTGAATTTATTTTGCCTGCAGGTTCACGTGCTGCATCGCAAGCGCATATCTGTAGAACGGTTTGTCGTCGTGCTGAACGTGCCATCGTTGCTTTAGGCTTAGTAGAGATGTTGCATCCTCAACCACGACAATATGTGAATCGTTTATCTGATTTGCTGTTTGTGATTGCACGTGTCTTAAATCGTTTTGCTGGCGGCACTGATGTGATGTGGCAAAAAGGACGCGATCGCAGCGTAGGATAAGAAAATAAGTAAGTAAGCAAATAATCAAGTATAAAAAAACGGCGCCTAAAATTTTAGGCGCCGTTTTTATTTCGTAATCAGCATTATTTTTCTATTTGCTGCAAACGCGCTTTGACTGAAGTGACAATACCCGCTGCATCTAATCCACATTGAGCAAGTAAATTTGGTACTTCACCATGATCAATAAACTTATCTGGCAAACCTAATTGCAAGATAGGTTTAACGATACCTGCAGCAGCAAGCGCTTCTGCCACAGCAGAACCTGCTCCACCCATAATTGCACCCTCTTCTATGGTGACAATTAAATCATGTGACTGCGCTAGCTGTTCAACTAAAGCTGTATCAAGGGGTTTTACAAAACGCATATTCGCAACGCTAGCATGCAATTCTTCTGCTGCTTTTAATGCTGGCGCCACCATAGAACCAAAAGCAAGAATGGCTACTTTTTGACCTTGCTTGAGTAATACACCTTTACCGATTTCACAAGCCTTGACATCTTTATCTACTTTGGCACCTATACCTGCACCACGTGGATAACGCACTGCAGCTGGTCCTGGATATTGATATGCAGTGGTCAACATCTGTCTGCATTCATTTTCATCGCTAGGCGCCATCACCACCATATTCGGAATACAACGCAAGTAAGCCATATCATAGTTACCTGCATGCGTTGCGCCATCAGCACCCACTAAACCAGCGCGATCTAATGCAAAGGTCACATCGAGATTTTGTAAGGCGACGTCATGAATTAATTGATCATAGGCGCGCTGTAAAAATGTGGAATAAATTGCTACAACAGGCTTTAAACCTTCACAAGCCAAACCTGCTGCAAAAGTTACTGCATGTTGCTCAGCGATGCCGACATCGTAATAACGATTTGGGAAATATTTTTCAAATCGCACCATGCCTGAACCTTCACGCATAGCAGGTGTAATACCGACTAATTTGCCGTCTTCTAAAGCGGTGTCACATAACCACTCACCAAAAATTTGCGTGTAAGTAGTTTTACTCGCTGCAGGCTTGATGCCCTCGCTAGGATCAAATTTACCTGGACCGTGATAAAGAATAGGATCCGCTTCCGCTAATTTATATCCTTGTCCTTTTTTCGTCACCACATGTAAAAATTGTGGGCCAGTCAAATTTTTAAGATTTTGTAATGTAGGAATCAATGATTCAAGATCATGACCATCAATCGGGCCTATGTAATTCAAACCAAATTCTTCAAACAAGGTAGCAGGCACTAACATGCCTTTAGCATGCTCTTCAAAACGCTTAGCAAATTCACGCATAGAAGGTGGCAGCATGGATTTACCCATGTGCTTAGCTGCTGCATAAAACTTACCTGACATCAGACGTGCAAGATAACGATTCAATGCACCAACCGGTGGTGAGATCGACATATCGTTATCGTTTAATACAACTAATAAATTAATGTCTTCGTAGATACCTGCATTATTTAACGCTTCAAACACCATACCAGCTGTCATCGCACCATCACCAATAATAGCAACTGAATGACGCTTCTCACCTTTAGTGCGCGCTGCCAATGCCATACCTAAGGCAGCTGATATCGAGGTAGAGGAATGGGCTGTACCAAAGGTATCGTATTTACTTTCTGAACGACGCGGAAAACCCGATAAACCATCTTGCTGTCGCAAGGTGGACATACGATCACGTCTACCTGTCAGAATTTTATGCGGATAAGTTTGATGACCCACATCCCAAACCAATCTGTCTTCAGGTGTGTTGAACACATAGTGCAAAGCAACCGTAAGTTCAACCGTACCTAAGTTAGAGGAAAGATGACCACCTGTTTGCGAAACAGATTCGAGTAAATAATTACGCAACTCATCTGCTACTACAGGCAGTTCTGCTCGCGTTAATTTACGCAAATCTGCGGGTTCGTTTATTTTTTTTAAATATTTCATTATTTATCTCAAGCCTTGCGTTGTACGATGAGATCCGCAAGTTCACGTAATCGCGTTGCACCATCGCCAAATGGAAGTAGTGCAACATGGGCATCCTGCCGTAATTTTTCAGCCAGAGCAAGTGAGGCGTCCAAACCTAATAAAGATACATACGTAGGCTTATTATGCGCTGCATCTTTACCCGCTGTCTTTCCTAGGGTTGCCGAGTCTGCGGTCGCATCTAAAATATCATCCACCACTTGAAAAGCCAGTCCTATCGCTTGCGAGTAAGCATGTAAGGCGAGTGACTCCGCCGCCAACAGCGTTTTGCCCGCCCAAGCACCTAACATCACTGCCGCTTCTAACAAGGCACCCGTTTTCAATTTATGCATGTGCTCTAACTCTTGCAGGGACAAAGCATGGCCAACTGCAGCACAATCAATCGCCTGTCCACCACACATACCGTATGAACCAGCTGCTTGCGCTAAGCGGCTCAGCATCGCTACTTTTCGAGAAGCTTCTAAAGAACCTTCTGCTAATACTAAAAAAGCCTGCGACTGTAAGGCATCGCCCACTAATAAGGCTGTGGCTTCATCATATTTTTTATGAACAGTAGGTTTACCTCTACGTAAATCATCATCATCCATGCAAGGCATATCATCGTGAACCAATGAATATGCATGAATCATTTCTACTGCTGCAGCGGCACGCGCCATAGCATCTTCATCTGCCTCAAATAATTCACCTGCTGCATAGACTAATAGAGGACGTACACGCTTACCACCACCTAACACAGCATAATGCATCGCTTCATGCAGAACTTTGGGTTCTTGCTCAATTAAAGGCAAAAAATTCTCAAGCGTTTGCTCCATCTGCGCTTGCACAGCACGTTGCCATGCTGAGAAATCGCTACTCATTCTTCTTCCTCTTGATATTCATCAGCTAAAGGTTTCAGCATGTCACCTTCTAATACTTTGACTTGTCGTTCGACTTGCTCAAGTTGCGCTGCACAATATTTCACTAATTCTGCACCGCGCTTATAAGCAGAAACCGAAGCTTCCAGCGCCAATTCACCTGCCTCCATTTTTGCAACGAGTTGTTCGAGTTCAGCCATCGCTTCTTCAAAAGAAGGGCTTACTGAGTCAGATATATTTTTTTTAGCCATATGCAAGCAAGGTTGGGAGGGTTAAAACTCTCGCGGAGAGAGTCGTCGCACATTCATCTTAATAGTCTATTTTAGTGCAAACACGCTCCAAAACGACAAAGGGGGCTGCATTGCGTGATTTAAGTAGCACAGCGCTCAACACCACACTCTGTCTAGATACTAGGAACTGACATAGCAAGAAAATTATCAAAAAGAATATAAGTATAATTTTTTATTCGAACCCAATAGTAAAAATTTTATCTCTCAACGCACGTTAGCAAAGTTCATCAACTTAACAGTTGGTCGCTATGCGCTATTTTTTCTTTCATCAACAAACTAGTGAAATATTTTTTAGTGTGATGACTCATCTAATATTTATCTCATGAATGCAGTCATCTTCTTGAAAAAAGAACCGAACTAATAATTAAAAAATAAAAATTCGAATCTGATTGAACAATACTGCAATGCGATAAAAATAGCGTTTTCTTGCTATGAAATTGCACTTCTTACTAATTCATTTTCACTGTGTCATAAATTTTATAGTTAATATTATTTTTTTATTACTTTTATAATTCTATTCATGATCGAACACGTGATTAAAAAATTTAAAAATTACTTAATTAATTGTTCCCCATTACGATATTGAGAGGTATAATCCGCCGCTCGTCCAAAATTACCGTTGTGTTACAAGGTACTTGCGGATTTTTTCTCTCTTAGGTTGGTGTAAATTAATTTGGGGGTAGAGATGTCTGATTTAGCGAGTCTCTCTAGACTAGTGCGTTCAAATGCACAATTATCTGTAGATGCGTATTTTGATGAAGCGCTACTACTACAAGAAAATAATCAATTATTCAAACAAGGCCCACGTTATGTAGGGCATGAACTCATGGTGCCAAATGTTGGCGACTATGCTGCCCTGCCATGGGAAAACGAAGGCCGCATCCTTGTTCGTAATCCAAACGGTATCGAATTAATGTCGAATGTCTGTAGGCACAGACAAGCGAAAATGTTATCTGGCAGAGGCAATGCTAATAATATAGTTTGTCCATTACATCGCTGGACTTACGATTTAAAAGGCGAGCTTATCGGTGCACCTCATTTTGGTGAAACGCCTTGCTTAAATCTTTCTACATCACCGTTAGAGAATTGGAATGGTTTGCTGTTTGAAAAAAATGGCATGAATGTGATGGACATGATGAAAAATCTGTCCGTCACCAAAGATCTCGATTTCAGCGGCTACATGCTAGATCACACTGAAGTGCATGAATGTGACTACAACTGGAAGACTTTTATAGAAGTGTATTTAGAGGACTATCACGTTGAACCATTTCATCCAGGCTTGGGTAATTTTGTAAGCTGCAGTGATCTGCGTTGGGAATTCAGTGATAACTACAGCGTACAAACAGTGGGAGTGAACGCTGCTTTACAAAAATCAGGCTCACCGGTTTATCGCAAATGGCAAGAAGAAGTACTACGTTATCGTGATGGTGCTACACCACCTTATGGTGCGATCTGGTTAACGCTCTATCCCAATATCATGATTGAGTGGTATCCGCATGTTTTGGTAGTGTCCACACTGTGGCCCAAGGGTACGCAAAAAACTACTAACGTCGTCGAATTCTATTATCCCGAAGAGATCGTTTTATTCGAGCGTGATTTCATCGCAGCTGAACGTGCTGCTTACATGGAAACCTGTGTAGAAGATGATGAAATCGCACTACGTATGGATGCAGGACGCAAAATATTAATGGATAGAGGCGTGAACGAAGTAGGGCCTTATCAATCCCCCATGGAAGATGGTATGCAGCATTTCCATGAGTGGTATCGTAAAAATATGGTCAGCTAATTTTATAGCTCGCCATCATCAGCAAGCATCAAGTTAATTTTTATTGAACCTGATGCTTGCTACTTCAACCTCTATTCCATCCTTCACTCACCTCCAACACAAGGCACAACTTGTCAGCAACAAAGCGACTGCGCATGCAGTCATTGTGGATGTTATTTGCCACATTTGTATTTGCCATCATGGGCGTATGCGTTAAGTTAGCATCTGCCAGCTGTTCTACTTCCGAAATTGTGATGAGTCGCGGCTTGGTCGGCATGGTCTTGATTGCCGTCATGCTGCGCTTCCAAAAAGGCACACTCCGCACCACACTACCTTGGCAACATGCATGGCGTGGCTTTGTCGGGGTCACAGCATTATGGTTATGGTTTTTTTCAATTGGAAAATTACCACTCGCTACTGCGATGACACTGAACTATATGGCACCCATCTGGATCGCTGCGATTATGTTCACTCTTAGTTGGTGGCATGGCCAACAAGGATTTGCTTGGGGACTTACTGCCGCTATCTGCGCAAGTTTTATTGGTGTGGCTCTGCTGTTGCAACCTACCTTACATGCTGATCAATGGCTAGGTGGCTTATTAGCCTTAATTTCAGGATTTCTTTCTGCATTAGCTTATATTCAAGTTAAAAAATTAGGCCAGTTAGGCGAACCAGAATATCGTGTGGTATTTTATTTTTCAGTGAGTGGCGTGATTGCAGGATTTTTGAGCGGTACGATAGATAGCATTTATCACACAGGTCAAATACTTATACTCCACAAGCTCACACTGACTGATGCAGGTTTACTTTTTGCCATAGGCTTGTGTGCGACGATTGCGCAAATAGCGATGACACGCGCTTACCGACTAGGTGCCATGCTAGTGACGGCGAATCTACAATATACGGGCATTGTTTTTTCTAGCATCTGGGGCATACTTATCTGGGGCGATCATTTAGGTTGGTCTAGTTGGTTAGGTATGATCATCATTTTAGTCAGCGGCATGACCGCAACTTTTTATAACGCAAACAGGAGAAGCTAATGTCTTTTACTACGCTAATGTCTGCCAATGAACTGGCTGAAATATTAAGCAGCCCTAGCTTAGTTCTTCTAGATTGCCGTTCTGATTTACTAGACCCAAAAGCAGGCGCAGCTGCCTTTGCACAATCGCACATTCCAGTGGCACAGCATGCTGATCTGGATACAGACTTATCCGATAAAACACCAGGTCCACACGGTGAATTTAGAGGACGACACCCACTACCAACTAAAGAAGTGTTTATACACACATTGCGCAAATGGGGCGTGAATCAAGATACCCAAGTTGTGGTCTATGACGCACATGGCGGTATGTTTGCAGCGCGCTTGTGGTGGATGCTACGTTGGGTAGGCCATAAGAATGTTGCACTACTTGATGGTGGACTACAAGCATGGCAAGAAATGGATGGCACGCTTACTAGCCGACTTATCACACCACCAATTGGCAACATCACGCTACAACCTACATTAGTAAAAACTGTAGATGTGAATCATGTCGTCGCTAATCTTACTACTCATGAGTATGAGATTTTAGATGCACGTGCAGCTGATCGCTTCCGCGGTGAGAATGAAGTTATTGATCCAACTGCAGGTCATATACCAGGCGCAAAAAATCGCTGGTTTAAAGAAAACTTAACAGCGAATGGTCTATTCAAATCAGCTGACGTTTTACGTGCTGAACTCACTGCTCTCATTAAAAGCCCCGATACCACCATCATGCAATGTGGTTCAGGTGCTTCAGCTTGTGTAAATTTACTCGCAATGGAAATTGCAGGACTTTCGGGCGCTGCTTTATATCCAGGCTCATGGAGTGAATGGTCTGCCGAACCTTCCAGACCAATTGCTACCGGCAATGCATAACACCTAGCTGTGTGATGTGCTTAGCTATGCAAATGAAATTGGTGTGTTAATAACAGCACTATGCCTACACCACATGCAATCAAAATAAATTGCGGTACTGATTCACGCAAGGTTGCTCTTCTTTGCATCTGCGGCATGAGATCACTCACCGCTATGTAAATAAAACCTGATGAAGCTAAGACCAGCACATAAGGTATCCATTGCATGCCACTACCTAATGCAAAATATCCTACTAAGCCACCTACTACCGCCATCAAGCTACAAATTAAATTATAAATATAGGCGCGCAACTTACTAAAGCCTGCATTCAAGAGAACAATAAAATCACCTATCTCTTGTGGAATTTCATGCGCAATAATTGCGATCGCAGTAATCAAGCCTAATTTTGGATCAGCTAAAAATGCAGCAGCGATCAAAATCCCATCAGTGAAATTGTGCAAACTATCACCAACTAAAATCATCCAACCTGCATGACCCGCTTCATGCGCATCATGACCGTGTTCATGTTCATGACCATCACCTTCGTAATGATGGGAGTGGCGCAAGATAGCGAATTTCTCTAACAAGAAGAATCCTAACAAGCCAGCTAATAGAGTCGCAAATAATGCATGCACACTCGCTCCTGACTCAAACGCTTCAGGCAATGCATGCAAGAGAGAAGTCGACAACATAATGCCGACCGAAAGACTCACCATACGCTCTACCAGTTTAGACAACAAACTGTAAGAGAAAAAAGCAGCAGCAGAAATACTAATGACCCCCGCAAGAGTCGTGGCCAGCAAAATATAAGACAGTGTGGAATTAATTTTTAGCTCCGCATCACACAAAAAGAAAGCCTGCGGATTAAACCATAGCCCGCTACTTTCAGCAATTCAATCGCTACCAACATCAAACGCCATATTTCTTCATCCAATCCAAACAGCGCTGCCAAGCATCACGCGCATCAGCTGCCACATAACTAGGTCGGTAATCTGCATGAAACGCATGACCAGAATCGGGATACACCACAAACTCTGAAGCACTACGTCCTTTACTGAGAGCCGTCTTCATACTTTCAACCGTATCAAGAGGAATGCCACTATCTTTAGCGCCATATAAACCTAGCACAGGCACAGTCAGCTTAGGCGCTATCTCTATTGCAGTTTGCGTTTGCAAGGCATTCTTCTCATTCACGAGCTTACCGTACCAAGCCACACCTGTTTTTATTTTTGGGTTATGTGCTGCATATAACCAAGTGATACGTCCACCCCAACAAAATCCAGTGATTGCTATTCTGTTTTTATCACCACCGTTTTTAGCTGCCCAATCACAGCATGCATCTAAATCTTGCATGACTTGTGCATCAGGTATTTTTGATACCAACTCTTTAATTAAATCAGGGATCGATGTGTAAGTGGATGGATCGCCTTGTCGTGCATATAAATCAGGCGCTAACGCGAGATAACCTTGTTTCGCAAAGCGTCTTGCTATATCTGCTATGTGTGCATGCACACCAAAGATTTCAGACACAACTAATACAATAGGAAGATTCTCCCCGCCCTTAGGCTGTGCTCTATAGACTGGAATAGTTTGCCCACCTGACTCTATGGTAACGACACCTGCTATCAACCCATTACTATCAGTTACGACTGGCGACTCAGCCAACGTTGGCATGACTGCCGCCGCAAATGTCACACCCATCGTCGTTTGTAGAAAATCGCGTCTATCCATTTTTACACCTCGTTTATTCAATTAATCACCACTACTTCGCTTACAAGTTAATCAGATACTTAATGCGCTTGATCCCAATTAGGGCCCACACCCACTTCAGCTAGTAAAGGCACTTTTAATTGCGCCACTTCTGCCATTAAAGCGGGGAGTTTTTCTTTAACCAGTGCTAATTCATTTTCAGGTACTTCTAGTACGAGTTCATCATGCACTTGCATCACCATCAGAGTTTTCATCTGCGATGCGGTTAACCATTTTTGCACATCGATCATCGCGAGCTTAATTAAATCTGCTGCTGTTCCCTGCATAGGCGCATTAATCGCTGCCCGCTCTGCACCTTGTCTGCGTGGGCCATTCGGTGAGTTAATTTCAGGTAGCCATAGTCTGCGACCAAATACAGTTTCTACATAGCCTTGTGATTTCGCTTGCTGACGCACATCATCCATAAATTGCTTCACACCAGAAAAACGTGTGAAGTATTTTTCCATATACATCTGCGCAGCAGCACGTTCTATTCCTAAATTACCTGCCAGACCAAAAGCACTCATGCCATACATCAGACCAAAGTTAATCACTTTGGCATAACGACGTTGCTCACCACTGACTTCATTTAAGGCCAAGCCAAAAATTTCTGCTGCAGTTGCGCGATGAATATCTTCACCGGCTGCAAAAGCACGCAACATATTTTCATCACCTGATAAATGCGCCATGATACGTAATTCAATTTGCGAATAATCCGCAGAGATAATTACGCTACCTGCTGGCGCTATAAAAGCTTCACGAATACGACGACCTTCTGCAGTACGTATAGGTATATTTTGTAAATTCGGATCATTCGATGACAACCTACCTGTCACTGCAATCGCCTGACCATAGTTGGTATGCACACGCCCTGTAGCAGCATTTACCATCTTAGGTAGCTTATCGGTGTAAGTAGATTTGAGTTTTGCTAGGCTACGATATTCCAATAACACTTTAGGCAAAGGATAATCTTCTGCTAGCTTTTGTAATACTTCTTCATCGGTTGAAGGTGAGCCGCTCGGCGTTTTCTTTACGACAGGTAGCTTTAGCTTATCGAAAAATATTTCACCTAACTGTTTAGGTGAATTTAAGTTAAAAGGCTGCCCTGCTAATTCATGCGCTTGTTTTTCTATTTCAAGCAAGCGCTGACCAATTTCTGCAGATTGCTTTGCTAGCAAATCACTATCTATCAATACACCATTGCGCTCGACTTGCTGTAATACGCGTGAAACAGGTAATTCAATTTTTTCATAAATGAAACGCAGCTTCTCATTAGATTCTAATCTAGGCCACATCGCTTTATGCAACTGCAGCGTGACATCAGCATCTTCTGCTGCGTAGTTCAGAGCCGTTTCTAAACTCACTTCTTCAAAACCAATTTGCGATGCACCTTTTCCACAAATCTCTTCATAGCTAATAGTTTTACGATTCAACCAACGCAGAGACAAACTATCCATGTCATGTTTTTTATGTGACTCTAAAACATAGGACTCTAATAAAGTATCTTGTGTAATGCCTTGTACTTGAATGCCATGATTGGCAAACACATGGCTGTCATATTTAAGATGCTGGCCTACTTTAGCTTTACTAGGATTCTCTAACCAAGGCTTTAATGCAGCAAGAACATCAGCGCGTGATAACTGTTCCGCCACACCAGGATATTGATGCGCAACTGGAATGTATGCAGCCGTACCCGCTTCCACACAAAGTGAAATGCCCACTAACTGCGCTTGCAAAGCATCTAAAGAAGTGGTTTCAGTATCAACTGCTGTGAGCTCAGCTTGTTCAACGATGGCACACCATTTAGTTAACTGCTCTTGTGTCAAGACCAACTCGTAATGCGTTTCAACAGGTGCAACAGCAAATAACGCTGCTTGCTGTTCTCCATCAGAATTTATGGGTGAAGTTGATGTAGCGTTCGATGCACCGCTTGATGCACTGCTAGATTCAGTTTTATCTGCTGTATTTTCTGCATTCAGTTCACGTAACCAAGTACGAAATCCCATGCGTGAAAAAAATGCACGCATAGCTTCTTTGTTTTCTTCTTGTTGATTCAGTGTTTCTGAAATTGATTGCATTTGCGTACTTAAATCACAATCACATTTCACTGTGACTAAAGTACGTGCTTGTGGCAACCAATCTAAAGTCTTACGTAAATTCTCACCTACTACACCACCAATATCAGCCGCATGACTAATCACACCATCTAAAGAATCATATTGCGTTAACCATTTGACTGCAGTCTTAGGTCCTACTTTTTCAACACCTGGTACGTTATCTACTGTGTCGCCTACTAAAGTAAGGTAATCCACAATCCGTTCAGGTGGCACACCAAATTTTGCAATCACACCAGCACGATCGAGTTTTTCATTACTCATGGTGTTAATCAGTGTGACGTTGTCATTCACAAGTTGTGCTAAATCTTTATCACCCGTCGAGATTACTGTACTTAAGCCTGCTTGCGTCGCTTGAACAGAGAGCGTGCCTATTACATCATCGGCTTCTATGCCTTCTATCATTAAGATAGGCCAGCCTAATGCACGCACCACTTCGTGAATCGGCTCTATTTGCAAAACCAAATCTTCTGGCATGGAAGCGCGATTGGCTTTGTATTCAGGATAGAGGTCATCGCGAAAGGTTTTCCCTTTTGCATCAAACACACAGGCAATGTATGCTGCCGAGTAATCTTGCCGTAAGCGACGCAGCATGTTGATCATGCCGTAGATAGCACCGGTGGGAGCGCCTTCGGCGTTACGCAAGTCTGGCATTGCATGAAAAGCTCGATACAGATAGCTAGATCCATCCACCAGCAACAGGGTTTTGTTCATATGGAAAGCGATAGAAAAAATGTGCCGCCATTGCGGCAATTGAAAAATATTGAGCGTGCCACCTCGCGCAAAGCGAGTGAATCGTGGCAGATGTTCACGATTATGGCAGAGTTTATCGACGCCGCTGAACGTCTCTCAGAAATACGCCCCGCAGTTTCATTGTTTGGATCAGCACGCACTAGTGTTGATGATCCTGACTATGAAAAAACTGTGGATATCGCGCGCCGCCTTTCAGATGCAGGTTTTGCGGTGATCTCAGGTGGTGGTCCTGGCATTATGGAAGCTGCAAACAAGGGCGCTTTTGAGGGGAAATCTCCTTCTGTCGGTTTAAATATAGAACTACCGCGTGAGCAGTCGAGTAATGCTTGGCAAAATATTTCTCTGTCATTTAGACATTTCTTTGCACGTAAAGTCGCCTTTGTAAAATATGCCGATGCCTATGTCGTTATGCCCGGTGGCTTTGGTACCTTGGATGAACTGACTGAAGTATTAACACTGATACAAACTGGCAAAACCAAACGCATTCCTGTAATTTTAGTAGGCACTCATTTTTGGCATGGCTTACTAGAATGGATCAACAAAAACATGGTGGAACGGGGCATGATTAATGCGGAAGACATGCAGCTCGTTCAAGTGATTGATGAACCTGCGAACATAATTGATGCTATTTTTGCATTTTATGAAGCCCACGATATCGTCCTCCCTGACTCTGGATCACAAGCTCATTCACTATTATGAATAGCAGGTGGTCTGTTTTGATAAAATGGAGCACTGCAAGCAAATTGGCTTGCTTTCACTGCGGGGTCGCGTCATGAAACAGCCTGAATTCTCTTTAAAACGTTCACTTATGCTGTGGTCTGCATTACTGCTTACCGCCATCAGTAGTGCAGTGTTGGCAGCACCGCCTAGCAATCTAGAAGCTGTGCCGGATGTGGATGTCACAGCTGAAAAACCAAAAACAGCGGCAAATGCACAAGAAATTACGCAAATTCGTGAACAGAATGCTGTGACCTCTGTGCGTGTAAAAAAAGGCGGTAATACTTATTACGTGACACCAAGTGAGCAATTCTCTTCCTCACAATCAGGTGGACGTGCAGCACAGTGGGAAATTTTTGAGTTTCGCTCTAAATCAAAAAATCCTGTCATTGATAACGGCGCACCGCCTCCACCTTCACGCTAATTTTCTTTCAGCACACTACTGAGTAATAAGCGCAGTAGATTAAGTCCACCACCTATGGCAGTTTTTACACCCGTCAGCTTAGAAGAACTGCATGTTTGGGCAGCGCAGTTCCCGATAGGGAAAATGCATGCACTGAAAGGCATTGCATCGGGTATAGAGAATAGTAATTTTTTTCTGAGTGCTGAAAAAGGTGAATTCGTACTCACCATTTTTGAAAAACTCACCTTTGAGCAGTTACCGTTTTATCTGCATTTAATGCGGCATTTAGCAGAACGTAATGTGTTGGTACCCGCACCGATTGCGAATCATCATGGCGATATCATTACTGCACTACATGGCAAACCTGCTTCAATAGTCACGCGTCTTGAAGGTGATTGGCAGCCACACCCCACAGCACAACACTGTGCTGAAGTTGGTGACATGTTGGCGCGTATGCATTTAGCAGCACAAGACTACACATTGTTTCAACCTAACTTACGTGGCTTAGCATGGTGGAATGAAACCACACCGCAAGTCTTGCCTTTCATTCCTGCAGCAGCACAAACCCTACTCTCTACTGAACTGCAATTTCAGCAAGCCTTTGCTGCGTCAGATGTGTATAGCGCACTACCGCATGGTCCTATACATGCTGATTTATTTCGCAATAACGTTATGTTCAATGGCGATAAGCTCGGTGGATTTTTTGATTTTTATTTTGCCGGTTGCGACACATGGTTATTTGATGTTGCTGTCACCTTGAATGATTGGTGTATTGATCTCGATACCGGTGCAAGCGATATACATCGTGTGCAAGCTATGCTGCATGCTTATCACGCAGTGCGACCATTCACTGAAGCTGAACAGACAGCATGGCCGACTTTATTACGTGCAGCAGCACTGCGTTTCTGGTTATCACGTCTGTATGATTTTTATTTGCCGCGTGCAGCAGAAATGTTAACGCCGCATGATCCTGCGCATTTCGAACGTATATTGCGACATCGCATAACGCATCCTGTTGGTGGCCTACCCTAATATGCAAAACATACCCTCCCAAGTTGGCATAGAGTGGATCAGGCAAGGATTTGCTCTGTTTCGTAAACAACCAGCCGAACTCAGTATGCTATTCCTACTCTACATGCTACTGATGTTTGCAGTCTCGCTGATACCTTTAATAGGACAAGCACTGCCTTTATTATTAGTGCCCGTTTTTTCTATGGCATTTTTGCAGGCTTGTGTACATATAGAACAAGGTAAAAAAGTTTTACCTAATTTATTGTGGACAGGTTTTCGTTCACCTGCTCTACCTATCTTGTTACAACTGGGTGTGATTTATATGTTGGCTGCCGTATTTTCTGTTGCAGCTTCCTCAGTGGTAGATGGTGGCGTGTTTTGGAAATTATTATCTGGCCAACTCAATCCAGAAAAAGAAAAAATCGTTGCAGATGCCTTGCCATTAGCAATGATCTTTGCAGCACTGGTGTACATACCTTTTTGCATGGCCTTATGGCATGCAGCTCCACTCGCTGCGTGGCAGCGTATGAGTTTAGTGAAATCGATTTTTTATAGTTTTTTTGCGGTTCGCAATTGTGGCAAAGCGTTTCTTGCTTATGGCCTAGGATGGATAGTTATGGGCATTGCCATACCTGCCTTCATTAGCGCCATTCTCATGCTTGCCATAGGCAGATCAGAAATCATGATGATGATATTAATGCCTTTTTCCATCGTCATGACGATAGTGATGTATTGCTCTTTCTATCCCACTTATGTGCAAGTATTTGACAGACCTGATACTACAAAAATAACAGAAGCACCGTAAAGCACTCTCATTACTGAGAGTAGCTTTAATTTATTTTTTCTAGCTTAGCAATGCCTAGGTCTAATAACTTCATACCGTGTCGACCAAAATTGATATTGGCACGCGCCTGTGAACCACTACCTTCAATATTTACGATCACACCTTCACCAAATTTTTGGTGTTGAACATTCTCGCCTATGCGCCAACCCGTATCGATTTGTTTATTTTTAAATCCTTGCGCAATTTTATTGTTACCACTCTCAGGTGTTTCTAACCAAGCAGCTTTCGCTGTGTGACCAGCCCAGTGTGGCTGCACTCTGGGCGACAACCATTTCAGTGATTCATCGGGCAATTCTTCAAAGAAGCGAGACCGCATGTTGTATCGTGTTTGGCCATGCAACATACGCGTTTGCGCAAAACTCATATAAAGACGTTTACGTGCACGGGTAATTGCCACATACATTAAACGACGTTCTTCTTCTACGCCTTCCTCTTCTTTTTCGCTATTCTCATGCGGGAACAGCCCTTCTTCTAAACCAGTGATAAACACTGCATCAAACTCTAAACCTTTAGCAGAATGCACCGTCATTAATTGAATCGCATCCTGCCCTGCTTGCGCTTGATTTTCTCCAGCCTCTAAAGAAGCATGCGATAAAAATGCAGAGAGAGGCGACATCAATGCAGACAGAGGTGCATCTGCATCAATGATTTGTATGCCATCACCAATCACTAACTCAGGCGCTGCGGTAGCAGTTGCTTGTGGACCTAATAAAGCAGGTGCATCAATACCAAAACCTTCTTCAGAAATAAATAAACTTGCTGCACTAATTAATTGCTGAAGATTTTCTATACGATCTGCACCGTCTTTATCTGATTGATAGTGCAGTAGCAATTGACTTTTTTCGAGCAAGATCTCAACCATTTCTGGCAGAGGTAAATTCTGCGTCTCAAAACGTATGCCTTCTATGAGTTGTATGAACGCACCCAGTGAAGAACCCGCTTTGCCTGAGACATAAGGCACGGCTTGATAGAGAGAGATGTTGTACTGTCTTGCTGCATCTTGTAGCTGTTCTATACTGCGCGCGCCAACACCACGGGTAGGAAAATTCACTACGCGCAAAAATGCAGAATCATTATTTAAGTTATCAATCAACTGTAAATAAGCGATGGCGTGTTTAATTTCAGCACGCTCAAAAAAGCGCTGCCCGCCATAGACTTTGTAAGGCAAGCTCGCTGAAAACAAAGCATGTTCAATCACACGCGATTGTGCGTTAGACCGATAAAGCACAGCGATTTCACTGCGCATCCAACCTTCAGCAATCAGATTCTTGGCTTCTTCAATTAGCCATTGCGCTTCTTGTAAATCACTACTTGCTTCAAAAATTCTAACTTGCTCACCGTGGCCAGCATCAGTGCGTAAATTTTTACCTAAGCGTTTGGAGTTATTGCTAATTAAAATATTTGCAGCATCGAGAATATGGCCGTGTGAACGATAGTTCTGCTCTAGCTTGATGAGATTTTCAACTTTAAATTCACGCTCGAAGGCAGCCATGTTGCCCACATTCGCTCCACGAAATGCGTAAATACTTTGGTCATCATCACCCACAGCAAATACAGCACTCGTCAAGCCTGAAATCAGTTTTAACCACTTGTACTGTAAGTCATTCGTATCTTGAAACTCATCGACAAGAATATGCTTAAATCGTCCTTGATAGTGTTCACGTAAAAGCTGGTTACGCGAGAGCAGTTCATAACTACGTAATAACAGCTCAGCAAAATCCACTACACCTTCGCGCTGACACTGATCGTCATACGCCTGATACAGCTCAACGAACTTACGGTTGTAGTCATCATTCGCTTCTACATCTTGTGCACGCAATCCCTGATCTTTTGCGCTATTGATGAAGTACATCAGATTACGGGCAGGGTATTTTTCATCATCCACATTTAAACGCTTGAGCAAACGCTTAATGGCTGACATCTGATCTTGTGCATCCAGAATCTGAAAAGTCTGCGGCAAAGCCGCATCACGGTAATGCGCTCGCAGCAAGCGATTACACAAACCATGGAAAGTGCCTATCCACATTCCGCGCGCATTAATCGGCAACATGGCAGACAAACGCGTCAGCATCTCTTTTGAGGCTTTATTCGTAAAGGTGACAGCCAAAATGCCAGAAGACGAAACCTGACCAGTTTGAATTAGCCACGCGATGCGAGTAGTCAGGACCCGAGTTTTACCGGATCCTGCACCAGCAAGAATGAGTGCGGATTGCGCAGGGAGAGTGACAGCAGCGAGTTGTTCTTCGTTCAGTCCGGCTAAGAGATTTTGCATCCCATGATTATAAGCCGGACTGTGATCGCCCATGCAGTAAAGCTACTTAGTTTCGATTATTGATTGAATTGTTGACAGCATTAGTTATAGATGGATTAGGGTTGCTGCTCAAAACTTGCTGAGTTGGCATTGGTTCGTAAGTTAACTTTGATGAAGCTTTACTCACGGCAGACTGAATTTTATCTTGCAGGGACTGTGGAGCATCCGGATCTGGTTTTTCAGGGGTACGCTCAGTGTTTGCGTAATGAGCGTTAGTTAAATAGTTAATTTCTTCAGAATTTAAATTATCTTCTATATTTTCATTATCGAAGTTGTTAAACCTGGCAGAAGATTTTAGTTCTATTGAAAGGTCGGCGATCAATTGATTCAATTCATCATCTCCAATAGCTTGCTGATTAGCTGTTGTCAATGATGGCTGTCTTTGAAGAAAAACTGAAGGCGAATAGATAGGCGATCTGAATGATTCATAATTTTCCGAATTAGAGTCTATGCTAGTTTGCAATTTTTCTATCAATTCTGGACTCAAAATTGAAGGCGAAGACATTAATCTTGAAATTTTTTGCTCAACATTAGCTGTATCTAATGAAGGCGGAATACTCTCGCTAATTAATTGAATTGGAGATTCACTAAATTGAATAGTCCTTTTGACATTGCCACTTATTTTTGGCGTTGCTTTATTGATTATTTCTAATAATTTTTTTTCTGCCGAATCTTCAATTAATAACCCTGGTGATAATGTGTCAACAGGAGATTGATTAGAATTATTCGCTAATGCTCCAGTTGGAGAATTAGGTGACAAAAAGATATTTGTATCTACGCCACTACTATTTGGTTTAAAAATATTTGAATATGGCGTGCTTGCTGACTGTGCTTGAAATAGTCGCTTATTTAGAACCGCCACAACCGCATCTACTTCTTTTCTCCAGCCAAAAAGTGCGGAGACACCCTCACCTGAATTAGACGACATACTCTTTCTAGCTTTCGCCCAAGCCTCGCAAAATATTTTTAAATCTTTTAAATTTTCAAAATTTTTTGCACAATAAACTAATTCAGATGTGGTGATTGTTCGAACTCCAAATTCACGCTTACCTTGATTACCTAATTGTAAATATTTCTCAATGAATTTTTGCATACATTGGATAGACTGTTTTGCAGAATTTATATGAGAATACATTTTTTGTACATCTGTAGGATTAATCTTAATTGAAGAAAAAATAAAATTAATCAAATTATTCAACTCCTCAGTTCCCATTTTATTAAATCTGGATAATGCTTGACGATTAATTCCACGGGAATACAGTGTCATGGACTTATAGGGCGATGTTATTTTTTTTCTTTTTAATTCCTTAGGAGTAGTAATTTCATTAAGAATTATCTCCAAAGGATTTTTTAAATCACTAATCTTAATATCACTATCAAAATCATGTGCTAATTCTCGCAGGCTGTTTAATGCTGTTTGAATTTTTGGATTATTTTTAGAATCTAGATTTTTTTCTAGATTGTGTGCTAATCCAGCTATAAAAAATTTTAATTTTGCACGCGCTTCTTTTATATCACCATTATTTCTAAAAATTGAACTTTCGAATGTTTTTTTTGGATTAGTGAAATAAATAATTGAATATCCATTTTTAGAAGTTGAACGTATTATATTTTCCTCACTAATTTCTTTTATACCATTAAAAATATAGCTTGCTAAATTTTTAATGGGCATTCCGTTCACCAGTGTAATGTGTGGTTTGTTATGGTGATCTGAAGGCTTTATATGACGACTTGGATCTTTGAATATTTTTGGCATAATTTTTCCTTAAAAATAAATGAACTAAACTTGTAGTGTTAAATGATTTGGTGATATTGGAGACAAGTCCTGCTCTGGATAGGCGCGAATAAAATTGCAAAGATTCAGTACGTATGAGCAAAAATAATCTAAGCTAGCAACGAATTTTTCAGCCCCCATATCCCGCTCTTCCAAATCAAGTAGACACAATAAATTTCCATCTGGCTTGTCCATCGCAATGCGTGGGTGCGGCGATTCTTCTCTTAGAAATTGCAAACACAATAAGGTTTGCAGCACAGATAACTCTTGCTCCTGAGTTGGCTTAACAAGCTCTGCATATAACTCAATACGACCGGTTTCCGCATCAAAGAAGATCTGAATTGTTGCTGCATCATCTAACTCTATATGCCAACTATCTTCTGTCATTTCAATAATCGTATTGATTTGTGAAATTTCCTCGCCTGCAGATTGCAGAAGGGTTCGTATTTTTTCTAAAGGGTCTGACATGAAATTATTGATGACTATTTATTTTTAGGTATTACTTATCGTACTTTGTGCTAATGACTCAACAATCAAACTCTCCTCATCTATCAATGAAGAAAAATCTAGTTTTTTATAAATTTGATTTCTACTATGACTCGCGCCAAAATTTTTTCTTACGATTTATTTTCTTGAAAGTGAGTGGCATAGATTTGATTAAAACGTTCTCAGTAGATTGAATTTCTAAACTGCGCTTTAAGTATCCTCAAACAGATGCGAGTTCCTTATTCATTTTAGAAATTACTTGTACATGAAGTTACATTCATTGAAGAGCTGCAGTGATAGCATCGCTCTTCTATCGAACAAAAGATCTGAATATTTTTTAAGGGAATTGAAACTAGGAGAATTAAAACGTGCGTCGCTATCTTTGATTTATGATTTTCAAAAATAGGATGAAGAAAAAAACGAATGAACTAAAAATAGATTTGATTTTTTAAATTTTAAAAAAGTGCTGCAAACTCTCTCACTGCTGTAGCAATGTCATCTGCACTATAAACACTACTAATTGCTGCCACCATATCCGCACCTTCTTTTACTAAAGGTTTGGCATTCTCTGCTGTCATGCCACCTATCACACAAACTGGCAATGTTAATTGGGACTTCGCTTTGCTTACGATAGAAGCCGGTGTGCTGACTTCATATTTCTTGACGCGTGACGGATAAAATCCACCAAAGGCAACATAACTCGCACCTGCGATTTGTGCCTGCTCTGCTAACGCAAAATCACCATAGCAAGAAGCGCCGAGTATTTTTTCTTTACCTATTAATGTACGAACAACGGCAACCGATGCATCTGTCCCACCTACATGTATGCCATCGGCATCGAGCGCAACACATAAATCAATATGGTCATTGATGATAAACGGCACATTATGTTGACGGCATAGTTTTAATAATGCGCTCGCTTGCTCTAACCTAAGCTCACCATTTGCAGTCTTATGCCTGTACTGTAGCAAGCCAACGCCCACTAATAAGGCAGTCTCAGTCGCTTTGATTAATGCATCTGTATCATCCCTATCGGGTGTGACGAGATATAAACCTTTCATGCTTGCTCCGAGAGTGTGTGCTGAGGTATTAACTGGCCTGCTGCTATCGCAAAGGCCGATTCCAAAGCTTGCTGTGTATATATCTGCGCTTTATCTAATGACATTTCCATACTCCAGCCTTGCGCTAAGCCCGCTGCAATTGCTGAAGCGAGTGTACAACCTGAGCCATGAAATTCACCTTGCAGCCTAGACCATGACCAACTACGTTGCTGCTCTTGACTAAACCAACGATTAATCACATTTTCATCTTGGGCATGACCACCTTTGATGAGCACATGTGGTGAGTCTTGCATGAGCAAATCTGCTTGCTGCTCAATTGATTGTGTTTCTGATGTGTGTTGCTCAGTCAGTTTATTTGTGAGCTTATGCGCTTCTAATGTATTAGGCGTGATCAGAGTGGCGATTTTTCTGAGAGGTGCAATGATTTGAATCGCATCTTCTCGTGTTAAGTCATCACCATGCCCACTTGCCAAAACAGGATCAAGCACTACTGGCAGTTGTGGGGTTTTGCGTCGCAGTGTGTTGATACATGAAACGATTAACTCTGCAATTGCTGCGCTTCCTACTATCCCAATTTTTATTGCAGCGATATCAATTTTATTTATCAACGCTGCTATTTGTTGTTGCACGATGTGCGGATCAACCGGCGTGATGCCATAGACGCGATCATTATCTTGCACAGTGAGCGTGGTGACGATAGGTAAAGCATGCGCACCCATAGCAGCGATTGCCTGACTATCTGCTTGTATGCCTGCACCACCACTAGGATCCAATCCTGCAAATACCAACACGCAGGAACGCGTCATAGAAGATGACGCATGAAGCGTCATGCCTTGCTTCATGCAACGCGACCTGCCATAGGCGAAGAAGGTGATGCTGCAAATTTTCTCGGTATGCGTCCTGCTAAAAATGCTTCACGTCCTGCTTCAATCGCTAACTTCATGGCATGTGCCATGCGTATAGGATCTTTTGCACCTGCAATCGCTGTATTCATTAACACGCCATCGCAACCTAATTCCATAGCAATTGCAGCGTCTGATGCTGTGCCTACACCTGCATCGACTAATACAGGCACTTTGGCTTGATCAATAATGAGTGAAAGATTCCAAGGATTTAAAATACCCATACCTGAACCGATTAATGAAGCAAGTGGCATGACTGCGCAACAACCTATCTCTTCTAACATCTTGGCTTGAATCGGATCATCACTGCAATACACCATCACATCGAAACCATCTTGCACTAAAGTTTCAGCTGCTTTTAATGTCTCAGGCATGTTCGGAAACAAAGTTTTTTCATCTCCCAAGACTTCTAATTTAACTAGCTTGTGACCGTTTAATAATTCTCGAGCGAGTTGCAAGGTATAGACCGCATCTTTAGCGTTATAACAACCTGCTGTGTTAGGCAAGATTGTGTATTTGGATGGCGGCACTGCATCTAATAAGTTAGGTACATTCGGATCTTGACCTATGTTCACACGACGAATCGCAACAGTAATAATGTTGGCACCACTAGCTTCGGTTGCCAATCGTGTTTCTTCTAAATCTTTGTATTTACCACTACCCACCAATAAACGTGAACCATACGTGATACCCGCTATGGTGAGACCTTCACTTGCTGCCTGATCATTGCGCTGCATACTTCTTCCTTATGCTTTTATGTGTGCAAACATCAACCGCCGCCTATGGCTTTGACGATATCAACTTTTTCACCACCAACGAATCTCACCTCTGTCCACTTTGAACGTGGCACGACTGATCGATCCACTGCCACTGCCAATGCTTGATTGGTCAGTGACAGTGCATCAATTAAGTCCTGCACATTATGATGAGGCGCCACGTGATGCGGCTGTCCATTGAGTTCGATGGCAATCATTACTGTTTGCGATAAATTTCAGCGCCGTTTTTAACAAACTCCACTGCTTTGACTTCCATGCCTTGTTTTAAGGCGGCGATTTCACTAATGCCTTGTTGCGCTGCATAGTCACGTACTTCTTGTGTGATTTTCATAGAACAGAAATGCGGACCACACATGGAGCAAAAGTGCGCCACCTTAGCGGAATCTTTAGGCAAGGTTTCATCGTGAAACTCACGCGCTTTATCGGGATCCAAACCGAGATTGAATTGATCAGCCCAACGGAATTCAAATCGCGCTTTAGATAAAGCATTGTCACGAATTTGTGCGCCTGGATGACCCTTGGCTAAATCCGCTGCATGCGCTGCGATTTTATAAGTGATGATGCCGTCTTTCACATCCACTTTATTGGGCAAACCTAAATGCTCTTTCGGTGTCACATAACACAGCATCGCAGTGCCATACCAACCGATTTGTGCAGCACCTATGCCTGAAGTGATGTGATCATAGCCAGGTGCGATATCAGTGGTGAGTGGTCCCAAGGTATAGAACGGCGCTTCATGACATTGCTCGAGTTGCAAATCCATGTTTTCTTTAATCATTTGCATAGGCACATGACCAGGGCCTTCAATCATGACTTGTACATCATGCTTCCACGCGATTTGCGTGAGTTCACCCAAGGTTTTTAATTCACCTAACTGTGCTTCATCATTGGCATCATAAATAGAACCAGGACGTAAACCATCACCGAGTGAGAAGCACACATCATAGGCTTTCATGATCTCGCAGATGTCTTCAAAGTGCTCATATAAAAATGATTCTTTGTGATGCGCAAGACACCACTTCGCCATGATGGAGCCACCACGCGACACAATACCCGTCATGCGTTTTGCTGTGAGTGGCACATAGCGCAGCAGCACACCAGCATGGATGGTGAAGTAATCCACACCTTGCTCTGCTTGTTCAATTAAAGTGTCTCGGAAAATTTCCCATGTCAGATCTTCGGCTTTGCCATTCACTTTTTCTAAGGCCTGATAGATGGGTACTGTACCTATAGGCACTGGTGAATTACGAATGATCCACTCACGTGTTTCATGGATGTGCTTGCCAGTTGAGAGATCCATCACGGTATCTCCACCCCAACGGATAGACCATGTCATTTTTTCTACTTCTTCACCAATCGATGAAGTGACTGCTGAATTACCTATGTTGGCATTAATCTTCACCAGAAAATTACGACCTATGATCATAGGTTCGCTTTCTGGATGATTAATATTGACAGGCATAACAGCACGTCCACGTGCAATTTCACTGCGTACAAATTCAGGTGTGATCACTGCAGGAATTGATGCGCCAAATGATTGGCCTGGATGCTGACGTCCCATTAACTCAGCAAGTTTGTTGCCGTTGGGGCCAGATTTTTTTAACTCTTCTATGTATTGTTCGCGTTGCAGATTTTCACGGATAGCGATGTATTCCATCTCCGGTGTGATGATGCCTTTTTTCGCATAATGCATTTGCGTGACATTTTTTCCAGCAATCGCGCGACGTGGTTTGCGATGTAAATTAAAACGCAATTCAGCAAGCTTAGGATCATTTAAGCGTTCAATGCCATAAGCTGATGTAGGACCAGCTAATTCTTCTGTGTCATTACGCTCGGCTATCCATGCTGCACGCAAAGCTGCTAAGCCTGAACGAATATCTATCTTGACTGCAGGGTCGGTGTAAGGACCTGAGGTGTCATACACATACACAGGTGGATTTTTTTCTGCGCCAAAGGAAGCAGGCGTGTCGCTTTGACTGACTTCACGCATAGATACACGTAAATCAGGACGTGAACCTTGTATATAAATTTTTCGGGAGTTTGGTAAAGGCTGAATTGCAGCCTCATCGACAGTCGCAGTCGCGGCCAGAAATTGTGGATTGGCGTTCATGTGCTTCCTTTGCTCAAACAGCGAGAGAGCACGGAATGCGGAGCGCACATCCTGGCTGCTTCCCTACGCTGGCATTATCCAGATCAGGTTGAGGGTATTTCTCACCCGCTTGCCTACTTCACTAGCGGGACCCCTAGCAACAGCTAATAAAATTAGCTGCTAATAGATTATCGCACAACATGATAACCCAGTAGCTTTATAAGAATGGCAATGTGTTGAGAATAAAAAAAACCGCCCTAAAAGGGCGGTATGTTTGATGAATAAGTGACGTCTTGAGAACTAAAAAAATTTACCAAAACTATTAAGTGAGTCTCACTCTTTTATCATTTCTTATTGGGTGGTCAGCTTTAAGATTTGAGCCATTTATTATTTCAACCAATTCTAAACTATGATTATTTTTTAATGCTAAGGCAAAAATATTGAGTCCAACATGAGAAATGTCGCTACGGTTCAAATGTAAAGTCTTTAAACTAGTATTCTTTGATTGAAGTAACTCACTCAGACTTTTGGCAGCAGATTCATCAATGTCATTTCCGATCAAATCCAAATGTTTTAAATTCGATTTATTACATTCTTTAATTTCGTTAACTATTAACGCAAGATCTTCATCAAAAATTTTTAAACCCGCAAGAGAAATTGTATGCGCAGAGTGTGATACTGCTATATTACACATCATTTTTACAAATTGACTTTGATACTTTCTATGGAAATCAGCCCAAGCCATTTGATTTTCATGAAATAAGTAAAGACTAATTTCAATATTTCTACTTAAATTTAGTTCTCCGAATGACAAATTAATGCGCTTAGTTGATATGGCTTGAACTTTTTTTATTGGCTGAAAATATTCATCAAATATCGTAATAACTGGAGCAATAGGTGTTACCCAGTTTTTA
>JAIXOW010000405.1 GCA_027486615.1 Oxalobacteraceae bacterium
AGAGAGCTTTATTTTTATTCTTTTGCTTTTGACAAATGCAATTGCAATGTTTACCCCAGCTGAACGGATGTGGGGCAGAACGTATTTTTTGAAGTAGTGTTTCATCATTTTGTCCCATTTGTAACTCTTGTAAAGCAGCGCTCTGAAGGTGTAAAAGTCTTTACAGCCTTCGGGCTCGTCCACGATGTCTGCTTGACGCTTTATATCTTCGTAATAGACAAAGGTCATGAAAGTGAATCTGTAAAAGAGGTCGACTTTTAGGTCTGAATAATCTTCGCGGATATGGCATCCGTTTGCAAATTCCAAATGGATACAGTCGTATACGTTCATTTCACTGTTCACAACCCGATAATCTTCGTGCATGAGATAGCTCACAATTTTTTTTAGTCTGCTGATGAAAGTAAATTGATGACGAACCACTGGTTCATCGGATTTGCCGCTTTTTACTATGACGTATATCATTGTTCTCAATTCAAAATGCAACTAAAATCACCATCACCTTTTTGAAAACTATAACATCATACAGAAGATGCGGAAGGGTCAGGATGTTGTTGGTAAACTCTAGCCATGTTGCTGCGACAGCGTTAAACGAGGATGCTACTGCTCAATTTTTGTTTACAGTAGCAGCTTAAGCTTAGTCTTTGTTCCCTAGTCTTAGCGTGCCCTAATTTGCGTTAGTTTTGTTACAGATGTACGCGCGCAAATGTTTCCGCGGGCGATTGAAATTTTGGAATAATAAGATAAGATGTTAGGTATATGAACCTTTTTGTTTCATTCTTTTCCAAAATGATACAGCTTTTCTAGTCGGAATACTTATGATTAGACTTAAGACTTAGAATTACTAGAATGAACTACAGTAAACAATCTTTTCGTATTCGTTCTGAAATGAAATCAAATGAAAAATAGAGTCCAGAAAGAATCCTTTTATGGATAGTGTCTTGAAAATCGAAACTAATTACTACTTAAATATAATATATAAAAAGACAATGTCGGCCAATACCCTATATTCATTTCAGTTTTCATTAGCACAAGTTTTTTTTCAAATTTTAAAGCACATGGTAGGATGGCTCAGTGGTAGCGTACCCGGTCAACTCAGACTTGACATAAGGGGCGCATCGCGGTCGCGGGTTCGAATCCCGTTAAGGTCTCTTCTCATATTTACTAATGAGAGACCTTGCAAAGGATCTAGAAGATCTGATCTATGCAGGACAAATTCAATGGTACAAGTTACAATTGTAAACATAAAGGCTGACCCGACCATCCTACCCTGATGCTCTTTTTGATATGTTTTGAAATATAAAATAAAATAAAATAAAATATAAAAAATAAATATATATAAATATAAAATTATAATCACTTTTAATTTGAATTTTTAATCCTAAAGTTAAGCTTTAACTTAAAGGTAAATAACAGTAGATCTCTGTAGTAGTGTTGTGTACTTCTGTAAAGTTTTGTTCAGAAAATGTTTTTTTGTTGTTTTACTGTTTTGAGCATAAATGAAAAAGTATCAAGCACTCTTCAATACTAAATAGCTTTGAAGTAACTTTTTTTGAGGAAAACGTTTTTTTTTCTTTATTGTATTTACTATTTTGAGCAAAAATGTAAAAATATTGAGCACCCTTCAATACTAAATAGCTATGAAGTAACTTTTTTTAGGAAAACATTTTTTTCTGCTTTATTTTATTTACTGTTTTGAGCAAAAGTGTAAAAATATTGAGCACCCTTCAATACTAAATAGCTATGAAGTAACTTTTTTGGAAAAAAAAAAATTTCTCCATTATTTTATTTACTGTTTTGAGCAAAAGTGTAAAAATATTGAGCACCCGTCAATAGTAAATAGCTATGAAGTAACTTTTTTTAGAAAAAATTTTTTTTCTGCTTTACGATAATGCGTATAGTAGAGAGAAAAGTTTCGAGGGGAGTCTATTTTCTGTGTTTGCTCTTTCACACTTTTTTTCTGTTTGTGTTTTTTCTGCATATTTTTTGTCACTACGTCAAAAATAGTGGGATGCGCGCACATTCCCATTGGCTAGAATAATCTACAGACTAAGTATCTTATCCAACCGCTCACAGCCATAAAATATTGATTGACTTTCTTTCCTTCTCTCTCTTCTGAAAGTTGAATTAAAAGACTGTTATAAAACTTTCAACATGATTTTTACAGGAGAAAAAATGTATAGAATAAGTTACAAAAATTTGCGCATCCCACTCTTACTTTTCCAACGCTCAACAGTTGCGCTGAAGACTCGAGTATTGAGTGGAGTTCAGAATATGCAGCTCGAGTATTGAGTGGAGTTCAGAATATACAGTTTCTCTTAGAGAATTTTTGCGCACATTTTGATTCGAGATGGGTCGAGTCTGAAATTGTCGAGCCCGAGCCGATATACATTTTTTTCAACCACGTTTAACATGGATATAATTTTCATGTCGAGATTTGGAATTAAGAAATAGTTAAAATGTTCGGCGAGTCACCCTGAAAGGGTGTCTCTTCGTCAAAAATAAGATTTTGTTTAATTTGACTCGATATCAATTGATCATTAAACAAGTGAAAATTAGAACGGTTTGACAAAATGACTAATTTTTAAGATTTCGAATTATTATTATTAACTACTTCATTTTGAGTTTCTAAAATGTATAAAATTTACATGTTGAGATTTGAAATTAAAAAATAGTTGGGGTACATGTACAGTAGAAAAAGCTGCCGAAATGGCAAACGTACGTAATAACCACACATCATGTAAATGGTGAGAGGAGAGTGCACCATCTATTGTGAGAATTGCAAACTAAGTACATAAACATGAGAACACAAAACAACAAAACAGGGCTTTCTACCGATGACGCGCCTCGTAAAATCCCGACGAGCCGGCCTGTCACTACACCGACGAGCCGGGACACTTTTTGCACACCGACGAGCCGGGACGACTACACGACGAGCCGGGACGACCGGACAAACAAAATTTTCATAACAACACTACAGTGTGGTGATTTCTTTCCCCCACCCCCCACCCCCGCCTTTCCCCCCCGTTGACGAGCCGGGACGACCGGACGTCGACGAGCCGGGACGACCGGACGTCGACGAGCCGGGACGACTACACGACGAGCCGGGACAAACAAAATTTTCATAACAACACTCCGGGCCTTTACGACGGTCGAGCCGGGCCTTTAGTCGAGCCGGACCTTTGCTTTCCCGCCGAGCCGGGCCCTCTAGTCGAGCCGGGCCTTCAACGGTCGAGCCGGGCCTTTAGTCGCTATGAAATTTTCCACTCGAAATAACACAGTACAAATACAACCGACGAGCCGGGCCTATCAACAACGGTCGAGCCGGGCCTTTAGTCGCTGTAAAATCTCCAAATAAAGGCCCGGCTCGACCGTTATTGATAGGCCC
>JAIXOW010000363.1 GCA_027486615.1 Oxalobacteraceae bacterium
CATGATGCAACAAGGTAAAAAATACTGAGAAGCCTCCAACACCGTCGCTCTAAATCGACCATCCCACAAACCGCCTGTTCGAGCGTGGCGTGCATTGAAGTAAGGAACATAGTGTCGACCTAGGGCTTGCATCATTCTGCCTAAACCCAGTTCTGTAGATGGTGTGGCGAGCAGCTGTATACGTGCTGGCAGCAAGACATAGGCATGTAATGCAACTTCATACTGATTTGCTGCGTCTTTCAAACAACGAAGAAATGCTTGATAGTCAACATCTTCCCTAAACACGGGTTGTTGATTATGGCCTTTAGCAAGGATGTGATGAAGTTGGCCAGGAACGACCAGTCTGGGAAGGCGTGCCATATGTATCGCACCGAGAGCAGCATCGCACTTGATGGATGCTAGGTTAACTGCAGCGATTCATCCTACCTCACGCTGCAAGGCAGGATGATGATTTCAACAAAAATTAGAATGGAATATCGTCATCCATCTCGGACATATTGGGAGCTTGCTTAGCTGGGGCACGTGGCGCACCAGACTTTGGCGCAGAAGATCCCATTTCATCCATAGGCGCACTACCACCACCCTGACGACTACCCAACATTTGCAAACTATCTGCAATGATTTCGGTTGAATATTTTTCTATGCCGTCTTTGTCAGTCCACTTACGTGTGCGCAGCTTACCTTCTACATACACCTGCGAACCTTTTTTCAAATACTGTCCAGCGATTTCAGCCAGCTTGCCAAAGAAAGCAATGCGATGCCATTCAGTCGCTTCTTTTTGTTCACCGGTTGCTTTGTCTTTCCATTTATCCGTCGTTGCGACGGCGATGTTCGTCATGGCGTCGCCGCTAGGCATATAGCGCGTTTCGGGATCACGCCCGAGATTTCCAACGACGATAACTTTATTAACCGATGCCATACTTTTCTCCTGTTAAACCGGAACAGCTTGCTGTGATTGACTGCGACTTAGAAATTTTTTTCATGCAAGCCGCAATTATAAGCCAGCTACCTACGACGACAGCGCCGACAATAAACACGAATGACAACTTAATCTAAGAGATTAAAGCGATCTTTGAAAACCCGCTATAGTAGCAGGTTGCCCCACTAAAAGACGCAGGGGTTTTACCAATTCGGCATGATTGAATTGGCAGTATTTGTCATGAAGAAGAAAGTTTAATCCTTTAATAATCATGACAAGCTCCATTAACAGTCAGGCCCAACCGAGGCAAGCATCAGCATGGAAGAAATTCGTATTCGCGGCGCACGCACCCATAACCTGAAAAACATCAGTCTGGACTTACCGCGTAATAAATTGATTGTGATTACTGGCCTATCAGGCTCAGGCAAATCTTCACTCGCTTTTGATACCTTGTATGCAGAAGGACAACGACGCTATGTAGAGTCGCTCTCTGCCTATGCACGTCAATTTTTGCAGCTTATGGAAAAACCAGATGTCGATATGATTGAAGGTTTATCGCCTGCTATTTCTATCGAGCAGAAAGCTACTTCACACAACCCACGCTCAACAGTGGGCACTGTCACAGAAATTCATGATTATTTGCGTTTGCTATTCGCACGTGTAGGTACACCTTACTGCCCTGATCATCCTGAAAGTCCGCTCGCTGCGCAATCGGTATCGCAAATGGTCGATGCTGTGATGGAGATGCCCGAAGATACTAAGCTGATGATCTTGGCGCCCGTTGTCGCCAATCGCAAAGGTGAGCACAGTGATTTATTTGAAGCGATGCAAGCACAAGGCTTTGTACGTTTTCGTATTCAAAGTGGCACAGGCAAATCAAAAATTTTTGAAGCTGAATCACTACCCAAACTCAAAAAAACTGAAAAGCATACGATTGATGTTGTGATCGATAGAGTCAAAGTAAAAGCCGATATTAAACAGCGACTCGCTGAAAGTTTTGAGACCTCATTACGTCTCGCAGAAGGTCGTGCTATTGCCTTAGATATGGATAGCGGGCATGAACAAATTTTCTCGAATAAATTTGCCTGCCCAGCTTGTGGCTATTCACTACAAGAACTTGAACCACGTTTATTTTCTTTTAATAACCCTATGGGTGCTTGCCCTGAATGTGACGGTCTAGGTCATATTGAATTCTTTGATCCTAAGCGTATCGTTGCCTTCCCTAATCTTTCATTGGCATCTGGCGCAGTAAAAGGCTGGGATAGACGCAATCAATTTTATTTTCAAATGTTGTCTTCACTCGCTAAGTATTATGCGTTTGACGTTGAAGTTCCGTTTGAAAAATTATCTGAAAAATCACAACAAGCTGTCTTGTATGGATCAGGCAAAGAAAAAATTCCTTTTGCTTATATTAATGAACGTGGTCGTACTGCCATACGTGAACACACCTTTGAAGGCGTAGTACCAAATTTACAGCGTCGCTATCGCGAAACTGATTCTATGGCCGTTAAAGAAGAATTAGCAAAATTCATCAATGAAAAAGAATGTCCTTCTTGTCACGGTGCGCGACTACGAGTTGAAGCACGCTTTGTTAAAGTAGGCACAGGATCACAAGAGCGCGCGATTTATCAAGTGGCTGCCAAGCCTCTACGTGAAGCCTTACATTTTTTTGAAACCTTAAAACTGAAAGGTGCAAAAAAAGCGATTGCAGATCGCATCATTAAAGAAATTGTCGCGCGTTTAACTTTTTTAAATAATGTAGGACTGGATTATTTATCCTTGGATCGCAGTGCTGACACACTCTCAGGCGGCGAAGCACAACGTATACGACTGGCTTCTCAAATTGGATCCGGCTTAACCGGCGTGATGTATGTACTCGATGAGCCTTCGATAGGATTACATCAACGTGACAATGACAGGTTAATTGCAACCCTCAAACATTTACGTGATATTGGCAATACCGTATTAGTTGTAGAGCATGATGAAGATGCTATTCGCTGCGCTGATCATGTGATTGATATGGGTTTAGGTGCAGGTGTACATGGTGGCGAAGTGATCGCGCAAGGTACCTTGGCTGACATTATGAAAAGTCGCAAGTCACTCACTGCACAATATTTAAGTGGCGCACTCTCGATTGCCATCCCTGAAAAACGTCACACGAATAATCCTGAAAAACAATTAGTGATGACTGGCGCACGTGGCAATAATTTAAAAAATGTCACGTTCAATTTACCAGTTGGTTTACTGACTTGCATTACTGGTGTTTCTGGTTCGGGCAAATCTACACTTGTGAATGACACGCTTTATCATGTGCTCGCACGTCATTTATATGGATCACAAACCGAACCCGCTGACTACGATAACGTCACCGGCCTTGAACATTTCGATAAAGTCATTTCAGTCGATCAAGCACCAATTGGAAGAACACCTCGCTCTAATCCCGCTACTTACACAGGTTTATTCACTCCAATTCGTGATTTGTTTGCTACCGTGCCACAAGCGAAAGAACGCGGCTATTCAGTTGGCCGTTTTTCTTTTAACGTCAAAGGTGGACGTTGTGAAGCTTGTCAAGGTGACGGCGTCATTAAAGTAGAAATGCATTTTCTACCCGATGTGTATGTTCCTTGTGATGTCTGTCATGGTAAACGCTACAACCGTGAAACACTAGAAATTCAATACAAAGGTAAAAACATTACTGAAGTATTAGGCATGACAGTAGAGGATGCGTTTGAATTCTTTAAAGCAGTTCCACTGATTGCACGCAAATTACAAACACTGCTAGATGTAGGACTGGGTTACATACGCTTAGGTCAGAGTGCTACCACTTTATCGGGCGGCGAAGCACAACGCGTGAAACTCTCACTCGAACTTTCTAAACGCGATACAGGGCGTACGCTTTATATTCTTGATGAGCCCACAACAGGTTTGCATTTCCATGACATTGCTTTGCTATTGAAAGTGATACATCGCTTGCGTGATCAAGGCAATACCCTCGTCATCATTGAACACAATCTCGATGTGATTAAAACTGCAGATTGGGTAGTAGATTTGGGGCCAGAGGGTGGCGCAGGCGGCGGTCAAATTATCGCTAGTGGCACACCTGAACAAGTCGCTAAAAATTCAGCTAGCTTTACTGGAAAATATTTATCCACCATCCTAGCTAATGCGAAGAAAGAAAAGAAAGCCTAGTAAGCGCAATAAATAAAATTGGCAAGATGGGGCTAGTTCAAAGTCCCATACATAAACCCAAAGGCACAAAAAAAAGCGATACTAAATTACCCAACATAACAATCGCTGCTACTTTTTCAGGTTCTTGCTTATAACTCTCTGCCACCATAAAAGTAAAAACAGCTGGTGGTAATGCAGCAAATAAATACATTTGTCCACGTTGCACTGATGTGAGTGAGATGATTGGATCGATCATCATAGCAATCGCTAATCCTGCAAGTGGACATACCAGCGCGCCCACCAAACCTATACGCCAAGACCGTAAATTCATATCCGTCATACGCACACCAAGTGCTATCAACATCAGAGGAATACTTGCCTCACCTATCATTCTCAAAGCTTGCAATAAGATAGTGGGCAAGGTCCAACGACATGCTGCAAACACGATGCCACTTAACATGGCAAACATCATAGGCGTTGCAAACATATCCCAATGAGATTGCCTACCCTCAGCTCTTCCGCTTTCAAGTAAACGTATACCTAGCGTGAAATAAATCAAACTACAGGCAACAAATAAAGCAACGGCTTGCGACAAGCCTACTGAACCAAATGCAAGCACAGCGAGTGGCAAACCCATATTGCCGCAGTTGTTATACATCATAGGCGGCACAAAAGTACGCGCGTCATAACCCAACAAACGCGCAACAGGCCATGCGATACAAGCGGAACCGATTGCAATCAAACCACCTGCCAACATTAAGGGTAAGTTCTCTACTAGATCGAAGTCTTTGGCAGCGAGTGCAGAAAATAATAGTAGCGGCGAGAGTAGTTCTACACAGAGACGATTGACTGAAAAAAGATGGGTTTTAACAACCTCACCACGCAAACGTGCATAAATATAGCCCGCAGTAATAATAAAAAACACCGGCAATATGATGCCAAGTATGCGTTCTGTTACATCCATATTTTTATTCGTTTTGATCTATCTAGAAAATTTAAACATCAATGCTATATGCATGATTTAAGACTAAGTTTAATGCTTGAGTAAATACGCTTCCGCTAATTCAATAGCTGATGCATTACCTCGCACCACCACTACATCACCCGCCTCTAATTGTGTTTCTGGTGAAAAAGGAATACGCGTTTTGCCACGTCTCACTGCAGTGATTTCAGCACCGAATGTATTGAGCTTTAATTCTCCACATTTCTCTCCGATAGAAGCCGCTTTATCGTTGAGTAAAATAGAATGTAAGCGCACTTGTAAATGTTCAGCATCATCTGCTATATCACCCAAACCATGGAAATAACCACGTAAGGAAGCATAGCGTTCACTACGCACTGCTTGCACTCGTTGCACCACACGCGGCAAAGGCACACCCATGACTAACAAAGCATGCGATGCCAACATCAAACTACCTTCCATCGTTTCAGGCACCACTTCATCAGCACCACCCGCACGTAATTTATCAATGTCATCTTCATGCGCACTACGCACGATTGCAGGTACTGCAGGCTCTAACTCATTTGCGTAATGCAAAATCTTGATAGAGGTATGTGTATCTGCCACAGTAATCACGATCGCAGCTGCTCTATGTATACCTGCTGCAATCAAACTCTCGCGTCGGGTTGCATCACCATATGAAACGCGTGCGCCTGCACTCTGCGCTTCAGCTACGCGTGCAGGATCTAAATCTAATGCGTGATAAGGAATATTTTCTTCTTCGAGTAAGCGCGCCAGACTTTGTCCACTACGACCAAAGCCAGCAATGATGATATGTTTTTCATCACTCATAGTGCGCGTTGCAATTTCTGTTAACGCAAGTGATTGCAACATCCATTCATTCTTAGAAAGCTTAAGAACAATTTTATTGGCGTTAGCAATCATTAAAGGCGCAGCAAGCATTGATAGCACCATCGCAGCGAGTATGAGTTGCACCAGTTCAGGGTCAACTAGATCTAAGCCACCTGCTTGATTCAACAACACAAAACCAAACTCACCTGCTTGTGCTAAACCTAAGGCCGTACGAATAGCTACCCCTGCACTCGCACCGAACATTCGCGCTAGGACTGCAATCAAACCAAACTTTAATAAAACAGGCACTACAAGCAATAACAAAACGATAGGCCAACTCTCAATCACTAAGCGTATATTCAATAACATACCAATAGTGATGAAAAATAATCCTAGCAATACATCGCGAAAGGGTTTGATATCTTCCTCAACCTGCAGGCGATATTCCGTTTCCGAAATCAGCATGCCTGCAATAAAGGCACCCAATGCCAGTGATAGTCCGGCCATCTCAGTAATCCATGCTGCACCTAAGGTGATGAGCAAGAGATTGAGCATGAAGAGTTCTTGCGAACGGCGCTGCACTACGATGCGAAACCAACGACGTAATAAATGATGACCTAGGTAGAGCAGCAAAAACAAAACCAGCGCTGCCTTAAGCGCAGCGATACCTAATGTTTGTAGTAAATCGCCACCAGGATGGGCAATCGCAGGCGCAAGAATCAGTAAAGGTACAACGGCTAAATCTTGAAATAACAAAATACCTGTGATGCGACGACCATGGTCTGTCTCTAACTCGAGTCGCTCGGTCAGCATCTTTAATACGATGGCGGTAGATGACATAGACAACGCACCACCCAGTGCAAAGGATGCACCCCAACCTATATCAAAGGTCTGGGGTAATAAACCCGCCATTAGCCAGCCACAGAGCATGGCTACACCCGTGGTCAATACCACTTGCGCCATACCTAAGCCAAACACCGCTTTGCGCATAGACAAAAGCTTGGGCAGCGAAAACTCCAAGCCTATGGAGAACATCAGAAAAACCACGCCGAATTCCGCGAGCAAATGCGTAGTGGCGCTATTACTCGCTAAACCTAACGCATGCGGCCCGATCAAAATCCCTACCGTCAGGTAGCCCAGCATGGGAGGCAAATGCAGCATGCGAAAGGCCACCACCCCCAATACAGCGGCGACCAATAAAATAAGCGTCAGTTCTAGAGCTGAAAACATCATTTTTCGCGTTTTAAGATTTCCCTCTGTAGAAGCGAACTACTAGAGGCTAAATTTCTATTAAGGATCTTTTATTGCAACTGGCAGGTTTTTTGCTTAAAAGTTTGGGCTATACTGCGCGCATGAGTGTAACCCATGACAAAAAGTTACTGCAGCGCTTAGACAACAATAGCGCAAGTCGCGCGCTCGCGTTGGCCAGCGAAACCCTGCAAATCGAGTCCGACGCCATTCTGGCCTTAAAGGACAGATTAGGCACTTCTGCCGACAGTGAATTTGCCCTTGCCCTGCAGATTCTTTTGCAATGCAAAGGCCGCGTGGTGGTATCCGGTATGGGGAAATCTGGCCATATTGCGCGAAAAATCGCCGCTACCTTAGCTTCCACCGGTACGCCCGCCATGTTTGTCCATCCTGCAGAAGCCGCACATGGTGATCTTGGCATGGTGACTGAGTCCGATGTCTTAATTGCGATCTCCAACTCTGGAGAATCGGAAGAATTGCTCGCCATCGTACCCGTCATTAAACGCTTGGGTGCAGCGCTCATCTCCATGACTGGCAAGCCGAATTCTTCCCTAGCCAGCCTGGCACATGTGCATTTAAATATCGCCGTTGCTAAAGAAGCTTGTCCACTTAATCTGGCACCGACTGCCAGCACCACCGCCACCTTAGCACTGGGCGATGCATTAGCGGTAGCCTTACTTGATCTGCGCGGTTTTCGAGAAGAAGATTTTGCACGCTCCCACCCTGGTGGCGCTCTAGGCCGCCGCCTCTTAACCCATGTGCGTGACATTATGCGCACCGGCGAAGATATCCCTGCGGTGCATCCTGATGTGTTGTTACCTGCCGCCTTACTAGAAGTCACGCGCAAAGGACTTGCGATGACTGCGATTGTGGATGCATCAAATCATGTTATTGGCATATTCACAGATGGCGACTTACGAAGACTGATAGAAGAAGGTAAAGATTTTTCGCGTGCACAAATAAAAGAAGTGATGCACACCAATCCGCGTGTACTAGGTCCTGAGCAACTCGCAGTTGATGCAGTAGAACTCATGGAAAAACATCGCATTAACCAAGTGTTGGTCGTAGAAAAAGATGGCACCTTAGTGGGTGCTTTACATATTCATGATCTAACACGCGCCAAGGTGATTTAATGTCTAACAATGCCCTCAGCGCTGCTATGGAACGCGCTTCAAAAATTAAATTAATGATTTTTGATGTGGATGGTGTATTGACCGATGGCGGTTTACGCTATGGCGCAGAGGGTGAGCTGATTAAAACTTTTAATGTCTTAGATGGGCATGGCATAAAACTACTGCAAGAGTATGGTGTTCAAGTGGGGATTATTACCGCTCGCAATTCTGCTATCGTGGCTCGACGTGCAGCTGATCTAGGCATACAACACCTTAAGCAAGGTGTGCATGACAAACGTTTGGCGTTTGAACAAGTCATTGAATCATTACATCTGACTTCAGAAGTATGTGGCTTCATGGGTGATGATGTGATTGATTTACCGGTTATGACGCGCGTAGGCTTTGCTGCTAGTGTGCCGAATGGTCATCCTGAAGTACAAACTCGTGCGCATTATATTGCCCAAGTGCGTGGCGGCCATGGCGCTGTACGAGAAGTGTGTGATTTTATTTTGCGAGCACAAAACAATTATGAGGCGGCATTAGCGCCGTATCTACGATGATTGAGCGTAGACGTCGCTATCCGGCCTTAATTCTTTTGGCTGCGATTACTATTATTACAGCAATCAGTTTTTGGGCACTTGAGATGACACGTCGCTCAGATAATGATGCAAAAGATCAAACCCAACGTACACAGCCAGATTATTTCGTTGAAAATTTTGATTACGTAAAAATTGGTGCTGATGGCAATCCAAACATCAGAATACGTGGCGCTAAACTTATTCATCATCCACAAGATGATTCCAGCACCGTCTTACAGCCCTTAGTGGTGAGTTATTCCGGACAGCGCCAACCTATGACTTTACGATCTGATCGGTTAATTGTGAATAGCGATCGTAGTCAACTACATTTTTATGACAACGTCAAAATGGAAAAACCAGAAGCACGAGACAACGACACGCTGTTTGTAGAGTCAGAGTATTTACTCGCCTTGCCCAATCGCGATCTAGTCACTACAACAAAAAAAGCGACACTGACTTTAGGTCATTCCACACTTAGTGGTGTCGGCATGATAGCGGATAACAAGCATCAAACCTTAAGCTTTCAAAGCGAAGTACAGGGATCTTTTACGTCAATTACAAAACGATAAACATCAACAAATCAGTATAGCGAGTCGATAGATAAAAATGAGAACACACTACCTAAGCAAATCATTTCATTTCTTACTATTAGCCTTGTTGTTAAGCATGGCTAATTCTGTTGTGCAAGCCGAAAAAGCTGACTTTGATAAGCCAACTAATGTTGAAGCGACTCAAATGTCGTATGACGAAAAAAAACAAATAAATATTTTTAATGGCAATGTCGTTTTAACACGTGGCACATTAGTCATGCATGGCGAAAAACTCATAGTCAAACAAGATGCAGCAGGCAATCAACACGCCACACTCTATGCATCCGCTGGTAGCACAGCAAGATTTCGGCAAAAACGCGATGGTGGAAAAGATTTATGGATAGAAGGTTACGCAAGCGATCGTATTGAATATGACAGTAAAACTGAAATCGCTAAATTATTTAAACAAGCCAAAGTAAAAATGCTAGACAGTGGACGTCCAACAGATGAAGTTGAAGGCGATTACATCTCTTACGATAGTCGTGCTGAATTTTATACTGTGACTAATTCGACTAGTGGTGAGTCAAAAGCAAATGGCGGCCGCGTCAAAGCAGTGATTCAACCTCGCAATGATGATAAATCAAGTGATGGCAAATAAACCCATTAGTAAATTAAGTGTCAGTGGACTGCAAAAAACTTATGGCAGTCGCCAAGTGGTACGCGATGTAGGCTTAGAGGTCAGCAGTGGTGAAGTCGTCGGCTTGTTAGGTCCGAATGGTGCAGGCAAGACCACTTCGTTTTATATGATTGTCGGCTTAGTACCTTCCGAAGCGGGTGAAATTATTTTAGATGATGAAAATATTTCTACCCTTCCCATTCATAGACGTGCAGAGCGTGGCTTATCTTATCTTCCACAAGAAGCTTCAGTGTTTAGAAAACTTTCAGTCGCCGATAACATCCGCGCAGTCTTAGAGCTACAAAAAGAAAATGGTAAGCCACTAAAAAGCGCACAAGTAGAACAACGTTTAGATGCCTTGTTAGAGGAATTGCAGATAACGAAGTTACGTAATAATCCATCGCAATCTTTATCAGGCGGCGAAAGACGTCGAGTTGAAATTGCGCGTGCTTTAGCAACGAATCCACGTTTTATTTTATTAGATGAACCTTTTGCGGGCGTTGATCCTATTGCTGTAATTGAAATTCAGCGTATTGTGAGTTTTCTAAAAGCGCGTGGTATAGGTGTATTAATTACAGATCACAATGTGCGTGAAACCTTAGGTATTTGTGACCGTGCTTACATTATTAACCAAGGTAGTGTTTTAGCCTCAGGTAGCCCGCAAGAGATTATTGCTAACGAGTCGGTACGTCGTGTGTATCTCGGCGAAAATTTCCGCATGTAATATAGAAGCCCATGAAACAAACGCTACAGCTTCGAGTATCACAACATCTTGCGCTTACACCGCAACTACAACAGTCAATTCGACTGCTGCAGTTGTCCACGCTTGAGTTGCATCAGGAGCTAGAGCAAATCCTCACCGACAATCCATTACTAGAGCGCTTAGATGATCCACTTGATCACTCAGTACGCTTATTAGCTGATGGTGCAATTAGTCAGCAAAGTTTGACTAGCTCACCAGAATCCACAAGTAATACAGAAGCCAGTAGCCCATCTGCTGAAGGCGATGAGGGTGGCTTTGATTTACCTGCTGGTGGTGAAGAAGGTGCTAGTGGTGAAGCTGAGTGGAGTTTTGATGATGTGTCACGTAATTCCAAAGCACCTGATGATGAAAGTTCACGCCCGCAACTTGAAGCACATGAACGTACTTTGCGTGAACATCTGTTAGAACAAGTTGCAGTGACTGTTGATAATCGTCGTGATCGCGCTTTAGTTGAATTACTGATTGATGCCTTAGATGATAACGGTTATCTGGAAGAAGGCTTAGATACCATCCTAGAACGATTGCCTGAAGAATTAGAAATCGATATGGATGAAATGCTAGTCGCTTTAAAGCTATTACAAAGTTTTGATCCCGCCGGTGTTGGTGCACGTAATGCGCCAGAGTGTTTGTCACTACAAATTCGTCGCTTCGAAAAAATTCCTATGGTCACGCGCCGTATGGCATTGACCTTAGTAGAAAATCATCTTGAACTTTTTGCCCAGCGTGAGTTCAATAAATTGAAGAAGCTACTCGATTGCGATGATGAAGACTTACGCGAAGCACAGGCCGTTATTCGACGCTGCAACCCTCACCCAGGCGCACCCTTTGCAGGCGATGCTTCCGACTATGTGGTTCCTGATGTGATTGTCAAAAAATCAAAAAATGGCTTTCAAGTGAGCTTGAATCGGGATGTCATGCCTAAGCTGCGAGTCAATGCTATGTATGCCAATATCCTTAAGCAAAGTAAAGGTGAGGGCTCACTGACTACACAGTTGCAAGAAGCGAAATGGCTAATTAAAAACATGCGCCAACGCTTCGATACGATACTAAGAGTGGCAGAAGCGATAGTAGAGAGACAACGTAATTTCTTTTCGCATGGCGAAGTCGCTATGAGACCTCTTGTGCTACGGGAAATTGCTGATACACTGGGCTTGCATGAAAGTACTATTTCTCGTGTCACTACGCAGAAATACATGCTAACGCCACATGGTATGTATGAGCTTAAATATTTCTTTGGCAGCCATGTTGCAACTGAGGCGGGTGGTGAAGCATCATCAACAGCCATACGCGCATTGATTAAACAATTGATAGGAGCTGAAGACAAAAAAAATCCTTTTTCCGATAGCAAAATAACGGATATGCTAGCTGAACAGGGGATGGTAGTTGCAAGGCGTACGGTTGCAAAATATCGTGAAGCTTTGAAAATCCCACCTGTGAATTTACGTAAATCCTTATAAGATTTTTCAGTTTTTAACCGTTGCTGTGTTCTGTCTGGTTTACGCCAGTGACCATGCCGGAACCTCCAGTGATGCAACGCATAGGAGTGCTGTATATGAATCTGACTATCAGTGGACATCACCTCGAACTGACTCCAGCCATTCGAGAATACGTACAATCTAAATTAGTGCGCGTTACCCGTCACTTCGATCATGTGATCGATATCTCTGTCAAACTTTCCGTAGACTCCCTAACCGAAAAAGAAAAACGTCAACGAGCGGAAATCAATTTGCATTTACCCGGAAAAGATCTGCATGTAGAAAGCGAAGCGCAAGATTTATATGCAGCGATTGATACCTTGATTGATAAGTTAGATCGACAAGTTTTAAAGCATAAAGATAAGATTCAAAATCATCAGCATGACGGCATTAAAAATTATGCCCATCAGGATACTGAAGCAGCATAGATAATTACTTACCAAATTAACCAGGGCGCGAGAGCGCCCTTTTTCATGCCTAGAAAAAACCTATACACTACTATTTTTTTCAGCAAGCGACATCATGGAACAACACGTTATTACGGAAGTTAAGAATCAGCTTGGTATCATCACCCTTGATCGCGCCCCAGCATTGAATTCACTGTCTCTCGCCATGGTGCGTGATATCACACGCACATTATTAAGCTGGCGTGATGATGCCAACATTACTGCTGTGGTCATGCGTAGTAATAGTGAAAAAGCATTTTGCGCAGGTGGTGATATACGATTTTTTTATCAAAAAGGTAGTGCCAATGTCATGCAAGGCGGCGCCTTAATAGAAGATTTTTTCACTGAAGAATATGCACTCAATCATTTAGTGCATCACTATCCCAAGCCTTATATCGCATTCATGGATGGCATAGTCAGGGGTGGCGGCATGGGTATTGCACAAGCCGGCCCAACATGTCGTTTACGCATAGTGACAGAGAGAACCAAGATGGCTATGCCTGAAGTCGCAATTGGTTTATTTCCTGATGTAGGAGGCGGCTATTTTCTTTCACGTGCAACTGGCGTATGTGGCACGTATTTAGGTGTAACCGGTGAAACAATTGCTGCTGCTGATGCCATCTATGCTGATTTAGCTGATGTTTTCATTCCATCGTCCGCACTCGCTGCATTACTTGAACACTGTGTGCAATGTTCAGCGAATAAAGATATTCGACACAACATCAAAGAATTCGCAGCTAGCTACAATAATGAAACTGCAGGCGATCCAGCTAGCAGTCGTTTAGTGCAAGAGCGTACTGCAATCGATCAGCATTTTTCTCACAACTCTGTAGAAGCAATTCTTGAATCTTTAAAGAGTGATAGCTCCGAGTTTGTACAAAAAACCTTAGCTGTAATGCAAAAACGCTCACCTCTCATGATGAGTGTGACACTAGAGCAAATTCGTCGTAGTCAAGCGATGAGCATTGAAGATTGTCTGCGTATGGAGCGCAATCTAGTACGACGTTGTTTCGAGCATGGAGAAGTAATTGAAGGTGTTCGGGCTTTAGTGATTGATAAAGACCATCAACCAAAATGGAATCCTAGCAGTGTCGCTGCAGTGAGTTCAGATATGGTGCAGCATTTTTTTGAACCGGCTTGGCCAGAGTATGCGCATCCACTCAATAATTTTTACGCTGCCTAGCTGACAAAGACTTAGATCTCATCAACAGCAAACAAGCGTCGGTATTCACGCATTGCGTAACGATCTGTCATGCCTGCAATGTAATCAGCCACCTTGCGTGCTTGATGCAGCATGTCTTCATTTTGCAGTTGATAGTCATTCGGCAGTAATTGCGGTTCACTCATAAAGATGCCAAACAAATCTGTCACTATGCGACGCGCCTTGCTTGTCATGCGATTGACTTGATAATGCTGATACAAATTGGTTCGCAAGAAGCGTTTTAATTCCTGCGCCTCTTGTTTCATTGCACCAGAAAATGCGATCAAGGGCTGCGCATTGCGCACATCCTCAATTGAGGTGACTCTAGCTTCTTGTATATTTTTTCTTGAGTTTTCAATCAGATCAACGACTAAAGCATTAATCATGCGTCTAACAATTTCATTAATGGCGCGCCGACCACTAATGCCTGGAAATTGCTTATGCACTTCTGATTGATAGCGCAAAAAGAGCCCAACTTGCTCAAGCTGTTCTGTCGTTAATAAGCCCGAGCGTAAGCCATCATCAATATCATGATTGTTATAAGCGATTTCATCAGCCAAGTTTGCTATCTGCGCTTCTAGGCTAGGTTGTTTACGATCGATAAAACGCTGTCCGATTGCACCTAATTCTTTAGCATGCGGTAAGGAGCAATGCTTTAGCACGCCTTCACGTGTTTCAAACATTAAATTCAAACCATCAAAAGCACCATAGCGCTGTTCTAAGGTATCAACCACACGCAGGCTCTGTAAATTATGTTCAAAGCCGCCATAGTCTTTCATGCAAGCGTTCAGTGCATCCTGACCGGCATGTCCAAATGGTGTGTGTCCCAAGTCATGAGCTAATGAGATAGCTTCAACTAAATCTTCATTTAATTGTAAATTACGTGAAAGTGAACGTGCAATTTGTGCGACTTCAATACTGTGCGTGAGTCGCGTACGAAATAAATCGCCCTCATGATTAACGAAAACCTGAGTTTTATATTCCAACCTGCGAAACGCAGTGGAATGAATAATGCGGTCGCGATCACGTTGAAACTCACTACGCGTTGCAGGTGCTGATTCAGCGTGCTGGCGTCCTAGAGAATCTGAGGAACGTGATGCATACGGTGCTAAATGATGTTCATATTTTGTTTGCATTATTTAACCACATGCCTTGAGTGTTTCTTCTAGCAGCTCTGATGGCACGCTCGTGATGTAAGCCGATCCCATAGGTTTTAAGAGAATGAATTTAATCTCTCCACCTTCGTTTTTCTTATCGACTTCCATTAAATCCATCCAACGTGTGAGCCCTAAATCAGGTACATGCACTGGTAATCCAGCTGCTTTTACTAATGCCACAATTCTTTTTTGATCACGTACGTCAAGCGTACCGAGTCGCACAGATAAATCTGCTGCCATCACCATGCCACAACCAACTGCTTCACCATGCAACCACTCACCATAACCTAGACCCGCTTCTATCGCATGACCAAAGGTATGACCAAAATTTAAAATGGCACGTATGCCACCTTCACGTTCGTCTTGACGAACAATATCGGCTTTAATTTCACAAGAACGTTGAATGGCATGGGCTAATGCTTGTTCATCGCGCGCCATCAGTTTTTCCATATTGGTTTCTAACCAAGTGAAAAAATCGTTATCAATAATGGCGCCGTGTTTGATCACTTCTGCTAAGCCAGCAGATAATTCTCTATCAGGCAAACTAGCTAAGGTGGCAGTATCAGCAATCACTGCTTGGGGCTGATAAAACGCACCTATCATGTTCTTACCCAAGGGATGATTAATCGCTGTTTTACCACCTACCGATGAATCAACTTGCGCTAGCAGCGTTGTTGGTATTTGTATGAATGGCACACCGCGCATATAGGTCGCTGCAGCGAAACCTGTCATATCACCAATCACACCACCTCCTAGTGCAATCAATGTCGTTTTACGATCGCACTTATTTTTTAAGAGCACATCAAAGATATGCATGAGATTGTCGACATTTTTTTCTTCTTCACCGTCCGGCAATATCACTGGAAAACAAGTTTTACCTAAGTCTCTCAGTATCGCTATGACTTTATCTAAATAAAGTGGTGCTACAACATCATTGGTAACGATGGCTATTTTCTTACCGGTGATGTGTGTATTAAGTATTGCAGCATCAAGAACACCATGGCCAATTACAATCGGATAACTACGTTCGCCGAGTGCGACGGTGAGATGAGCAAAAATAGAAGGTTGCTGTGTCATAGGGATGGAGTAGGCGCAGAATCAGAAGCAGGTGTAACTGGGGTAGTGAGTGGCTCTAGTCTAGCTAAAATAGTTTGCACTACAGATTGTACGTTAGGCCGCCCTGTCTCTAGGGTGATGTGCGCTACCTCTTGATACAAAGGACCACGCAGTCGTGCTAGTTCTTCAATGCGCGCTTTAGGATCTGGGGTTTGTAATAAAGGCCGATTTTTGTCGTGACTGGTTCGCTGCAAAATATGATTTATCGATGCATTCAGATAAATCACGATACCGCGCGTTTTTAGTAAGTGCCGACTGTTTTCATCTAAGATGGCGCCGCCGCCAGTTGCGAGCACAATACCTTCTTGTGCAGTCAGATCGCGAATCACATCTGCTTCACGCTGTCGAAAACTTGCCTCACCTTCGATTTCAAAGATGAGCGGTATCGAAGCACCGGTTCGGGCTTCAATTTCATGATCGGCATCGATAAAGCGCTTACCTAGCTTTTTCGCTAATGCGCGTCCTATCGTGGTTTTACCAGAACCCATCAGGCCGACTAAAAAAATATTCGTATTCGGATTCAAGATTGTCTCAGCTACCCAGAATGCTTGGAAAATAGCTTTATTTGCTTTAGATAAATGAGAGTGTATCTCATCCGATTGAATGACATCCCCTCAGTTTGCGCCTCGTGTGAACGCAGCTTATCTACGCATGCGATGTAGCGGTGTTTCTTAACAATCCTTTTGCAGCATGCATAATAAGGATTTGTATTAACTAGACCTATTGTCGACTTGCTATAGGATCAGCTAACACTCTAGGTGTTATGAAGATTAATAATTCTGTTTTGTCATTGATCGCGCTGACATTGCGAAATAAATTTCCCAACACTGGCAAATCCCCAAAAAATGGGACTTTGGTGATCACTTCTTTTTGTGTCTGCACAAAAATCCCACCTAATACAACTGTGCCGCCATTTTCAACTTGTACATTGGTTTTTACATGCTTGGTGTTTATAGCAAAGTTACCGCCCGCAGGTGCACCGCGCGAATCTTTCGCCACATCGACCATTAAAATAATATTGCCATTAGGCGTAATTTGCGGTGTCACCTCTAACTTCAAGTTCGCTTTTTTAAACTGTATGGAGGTCGCACCACTACTGGTTGCCTGTTGATAGGGAATTTCTTCACCCTGCTCAATCAAAGCA